>JAEXCG010000098.1 GCA_023402355.1 Bacillota bacterium
AGTACAGGTCCACCTTACCGGCGGCTTGACTCGACAGTACCTGCGGCACCGCGTAGCGCACGCCGCCCTCCGCGACGACGCGGTGTGCGCGCTGCGCAGATCGGGGGTTTTTCGCGAACGCGGCCGCGCTGCGCCCGGCCAGCTCCGCCTCCTGGCTCACGTTGTCCACCAGGTCGTGCACGTGCAGCACGTTGCCGCAGGCGAACACGCCCGAAAGGCTCGTCTGGCGTCCCTCGTCGACCACCGCGCCGGAGGTGACGCGGTCCATCTCCACGCCCGCCTCGCGCGTCAGCTCGTTTTCGGGCAGCAGGCCCACGGAGAGCAGCAGCGTGTCGCAGGGAATGGTCTCTTCCGTGCCCGGAATCGGGCGCTTCGTCTTTTCGTCCACCGCGCTGATGGTCACGGCCTCGACGCGCTCGCGCCCGTGGACGCGCACGACGGTATGGTTGAACTTGAGCGGGATGTCGTTGTCCACCAGGCACTGCACGATGTTACGGTTCAGGCCGCTCGAATACGGCATGAGCTCGCAGACCGCCATCACCTTCGCGCCCTCCCACGTCATGCGGCGCGCCATGATCAGCCCGATGTCGCCGGAGCCCAGGATGACGACCTGCCTGCCGGGCATGTAGCCCTCCATGTTGGTGAGCCGCTGCGCGCAGCCCGCCGTAAACACGCCCGCCGGGCGCGCGCCCGGAATGCTCAGCGCCCCGCGCGTGCGCTCGCGGCAGCCCATCGCCAGCACGATCGCCCCGGCCTCGATTTCCAGCAAGCCGAGCTCAGCGCTCACCGCGTAGACGCGGCGATCCTTCGTGAATTCGAGCACCATCGTCTCCGTCAGGACCTCGATGCCGCTTTCCTTTACTTTATCGATAAAACGCCCTGCGTATTCGGGCCCCGTCAGCTCTTCGCCGAAGTAGTGTAGCCCGAAGCCGTTGTGAATGCACTGCTGCAGAATGCCGCCGGGCTCCTTGTCTCGCTCCAGCACGAGCACGCTGACGCCCGCCTCATGCGCCTGCAGCGCCGCGGCCAGCCCGGCGGGCCCGCCGCCGATGACGACCACGTCTACCTTGCGGTTCATACGCGCTTCACCTCCTTGAGCTTGCCGACGACCAGATTGGACTTCCCGCCGAATTTGGTGACTTCCTCCATCGGAAGCCCCAGCTCGCGAGAGAGGATGTCCATCACGCGCGGGGAGCAGAAGCCGCCCTGACAGCGCCCCATGCCCGCGCGCGTGCGGCGCTTTACGCCGTCCACGGAGCGCGCGCCGCGCCGGATCGCCTCGACGATCTCGGCCTCGGTCACCGTCTCGCAGCGGCAGATGATGCGCCCGTACAGCGGATTTTGCTTAATGGCCGCCGCCTGCTGCTCGCGCGTCATCCTGCGAAAGGCCGCGATGTGGCTGCGCCTCGGCTCGAACGCGCGGCTTTCTTTGAGCGTCAGCCCCTGCGCCCGAAGCAGGCCTACGATTTCCTCCGCGATGGCGGGGGCGCTGGAAAGGCCTGGGGAGCAGATGCCCGCCGCGTGCACCATGTGCGGCGCAGGTTCGCTCGCGCGAAGGATGAAGTCGCCCGTGGAGGGCACGGCGCGAAGCCCCGCAAACGACGTGATGACCGATCGGAAGTCGAGCGCGGGCACGGACCGAAGCGCCTGACGCCGCAGGGCGTCGATGCCCGCCTGCGTCACCTCCGTGTCGCGCTTGTCCGCCTGGTCGACCGCCGTGGGCCCCGCAAAGATGTTTCCGTCCACCGTCGGGCTCACGAGCACGCCCTTGCCCATCTTCGAGGGCGTCTGAAAGACCACCTTGAACGTGTGGCAGGCGTTTCTGTCCATCAGCAGGTACTCGCCCTTTCGGGGCGATAGAAAGAAGGAGTCGTCCCCTACCATGCGCGCGATGTCGTCCGCGAAGAGCCCCGCCGCGTTGACGACGTAGTCGGCCTCTACGCGTTCGCCCCCGCAGGTCAGCGCAAAGCCGCCGTCCTTCAGCTTTTCGATGGCCGTGACGGGCGCGTTCATCCTGAATTCGACGCCGTTGGCGCGCGCGTTTTCGCTGCACGCGATGGTCAGCTCGTAGGGGCAGGTGATGCCGCCCGTCTGCGCGTAGAGCGCGCAGGTGACCGCCTCCGACAGCGAGGGTTCCAGCTCGCGCGCCCGGTCGCCGTCCACGATCTCCATATCCGGCACGCCGTTTTGAACGCCCTGATCGTACAGCTTCCCGATCTGCGCACGATCCGCCTCGTCGAACCCGACGACGAGCGACCCGCAGCGCCCCAGCGGAACGTCCAGCTCCTCGCACCACTTCGTAAACAGCGCGTTTCCGCGGACGTTCACCCGCGCCATGACGCTGCCCGGCTCACAGTCATATCCGGCGTGAACGATCGCGCTGTTCGCCTTGGAAGAGCCCATGGCGACGTCCTCCGCCGCCTCCACGAGCACCGTGCGTGCCGCGTAGCGTGAAAGCTCCCTGGCGATCGCACAGCCGATCACGCCGCCGCCGACGATGACCACATCGTACCGCATTTCGTTTCCCCGCTTTCCTGGTTCATATGTATAACGCCGTCCTGCGTTACAAGCCCTGCGCCTGCGCCGCCGCCTGCCCGGCGAGCACGCCCGTAGAAAAGGCGATTTGCAGGTTGAAGCCGCCCGTATGGGCGTCCACGTCCAGCACCTCGCCCGCGAAGTACAGTCCCTCGACGCGCTTGGAGGCCATCGTGCCGGGGACGATCTCCTTTACGTCCACGCCCCCGCGCGTGACGATCGCCTCCTCGATCGGCCGCATGCGCTCGATCTCCAGCGGAAGCGCCTTGAGCGTCTCCGCGAGATGCTGCCGCTGTGGGCGCGTCACCTGATGCACGGGCATTTCCCCCGAAAGCCCGCATAGCGGCGGGAAGATGGACGCCATGCGCTGCGGCAAAAGGCCGCCAAGGACGCTTGCAAGCTGCTTTCGCTGCATGCTTTCAAAGTCGCGCTGTATGCGTCTGTCGAGCTGCTCCGGCGTGAGGCCCGGCTTGAGGTCGATGCGCACATCGACCTTGGAGGGATCCAGCTCCGTCATGTGGCTCGAGAGCTCGATCACCAGCGGGCCGGAAACGCCGAAGTGCGTGAAGAGCATCTCGCCCAGCTCGTCGTACATTTTTTTCTTGCCCAGACGCGCGCAAAGCCGCACGTTTTTAAGGGACAATCCCTGCAAGTCGCGCGGCCATTGCGCCTTCGTCACCATGCCCACGAGGGAGGGCCGCGGCGGCACGACGCTGTGCCCAAGGTCGCCCGCAAAGCGGTATCCATCCCCGGTGGAACCCGTGGAAGGGTACGACACGCCGCCCGTCGCGACGATCACGCTGTGCGCGGGGAGCTTTGTCCCGTCTTCAAGCAATACGCCGATTACGGCGCCGTCCTCCTGCAAGACTGCCTGCACGCGGCAGCCGAGCCGCACCCGGACGCCCGCGCCCTGCAACGCGCGCTCCAGCGCGCGCGTGACGTCGCTCGCCTTTTCGCTCTTCGGAAATACGCGCCCGCCGCGCTGCACCACCGTCTCAACCCCCAATGATTCGAGCAGCGCTGTCAGATCCTGCGCGGAGAACCGGCGCACCGCCGCGTTCAAAAAACGTGGATTCCGAGGAACCTGCGCAAAAAATTCCTCGAAATCCGCGATATTTGTGACGTTGCAACGCCCTTTTCCGGTAATATACAGTTTTTTTCCGAGTTTTTCATTGCGCTCCAGCAGCGTGACCCGCGCGCCCTCGCGCGCAGCCGTCAGCGCCGCGATCATGCCCGCCGGTCCGCCGCCGACGACGGCGACGTCACGCACGGTCTTTTCCGAGGTAGACTCGATACTCATCCCAAATTCCTTCCATCAGCCGGAAATGCTCCGACAGGTCGTCGCGCCTGCGCAGGCCGACCGCTACCACCAGCGCGTTGATTACCGACAGCGGGGCTGCCAGCGAATCGACGAAGGAGGCCATGTCCGTGCGGGCGGTCAAACAGATCGTCGAGGCGGAATGCAGCGGCGACATCGGCCCGTCCGTGAGGGCGACGACCTGCGCGCCGCGCGCCTTGGCGAATGTCATCGCTTCCAGCGTGCGCGTCGAATAGCGCGGGAAGCTGATGCCGATGAGCATGTCCTCTTCGTTCACGCGGGAAATCTGCTCAAATACGTCGATCGCGCTTTCCCCCACGATGCGTACGTTGTCGAAGATAAAGTTCAGATAGTAGCCCAGAAACTGCGCGAGCGGAGCGGCCGCGCGCACGCCCATCACGTAGATGTTGCGCGCGCTGAGGATGCGGTCCACCACGTCGTCGAAAGCCACGGTGTCGATGTCCTCGATCGTCGTGCGGATGTTCTGCATGTCCGCGCGCAGTACCGTGCGCAGCACCTCCGACTGGTCGATGTCGGAGGCCATTTCAAAGCGCTGCACCGCCGTCAGCCGGTGGCGCACCAGCTCCTGCAGCGCCCGCTGGAGCTGCGGGTAGCCCTCATAGCCCAGCGCCGAGGCAAAACGTACGACCGTCGATTCGCTGACGCCGACCTTCTCGCCCAGGCGGGAAGCGGTCATGAAGACGGCCTTGTCGTAGTGTTCCACGATATATTCCGCAATCCGGCGATGGCCCTTGCTCAGGCGCTTGCCGGACTGATTGAGGCGGCGGATTAAATCCTGCATGTCCTGCATTTTCTTCACTCCATGCTGCAAATTTGATCGCTTGTGACATTCTATCAAATTCGCCGCCGATTTGCAAGCATAACCCGCTTATTCCTGCAAAAATCGCTCCGCCGCCCCGCGCGCCGTCCAGTCGAAATCGAGCACGGTATACGTGATGAAGCCTTCTCGCAGCAGGGTGACGTCGTTTTCTCCCGCGTCCTGTTCGTCCGCCGCCCCGCCGACCAGCCAGTAATATTTCCCAACGCGCGCGTTTTCCCGCTCCAGATACGCGTCGTCATAGCGAAGCCGTGACAGCTCCGCCGCGCGCTCGCCGCGAATCGCGCCGTCCGGCAGGTTGATGTTCAGCACCGACAGGGGCGGCAGGGGCTTTGCATGAAGCCGGTCCGCGGCCTTCAATGCGGTCTGCGCGGCAACGGCGCACAGGTCGGGCCTGCCGAACGGGACGGATACGGCGATTGCAGGAAATCCCGCAAAAGCGCCCTCCATCGCGGCGGCGACCGTGCCGCTGTAGTGCACGTCCGTCCCGATGTTGTATCCGTCGTTGATGCCGGAAACGACGACGTCCACCGGGCCGCTCAGCTTATCCAGCGCGAGCTTTACGCAGTCCGCCGGGGTGCCGTCGATCGACCAGGCCTGAGCGCCGGGCCATTCCACGGGTCGCGCCATCAGCGGGAGAAACATCGTGATGCTGTGACTGGCCGCGCTGCGCTGCGTATCCGGGGCCGCGATCGTCACGCGGTGCCCGGCGTCGATGAAAGCCTGCGCGAGGGCCTTGATGCCCGGAGAGCCGATGCCGTCGTCGTTTGCGATCAATACGTGCATGCTATTCCTCATTTCGATACATAAACGCCGTCATCACGCCGTCCTTCGCTTCAAATTCCAGGCGCAGCGCGTAAGGCAGGATGTTTCTGAACTGCATATCCGAGCGGCTGCCGACCGTCGCGTCAAAGCCCGCCGGAATGTACTTGACGCCGCCCTGGCCGTGCCAGTGCATTTCCTCGATGAACGTGGGAATGCGCAGCACGATGTTGTACACCGTCGTGCAGACCTGGCAGGTGCCGCCTCCATACCCCATGCTGCTGTCGCCCGAAAGGATCGGCGCCAGCTTGTAGCCCGTCTCCTTTTCATAGGGCCCGCAGATGGCGTTGAAGGAAAAGACCTCGTCCGGCTCGATCACGATGTGCGTCAGCAGCTTCGCAGCCAGGTTGATGTTGTACATCCGCCCCACGTTCTTTTCGGAGCGTCCGGTCGAATAATAGGTCGTGAAGGCGTACAGCAGGTCGCCGGGCTGCGCCTCCTGCCAGGGGACGAAGTAGGTCAGCTCCAGCGCGTCCGCTCGCACGGACTGGTCGTCCTCCTCGCGGCGGTACTCAAAGTACGCGCGTCCGTCGACGATCTTCTTCACCGCGACGTAAGCGCCCTCGCTGACGTTGACGGCGTAGCGGTACTCCTCCGGCCGAAAGCTCACGTCGCGCGTCACGCGCCCGACCGCGACATAGGAGGAAGTGCCGGGCATGGGCCCGTCAAAGGGATTCTTGCGCTGCACCCGCTCCGTAAACTTGGTGAGTACGTAACCGACCTGTCCTTCAAAGTCGATCTTCGTGAAGGTGCGCATCTTCTCGTACACGTCCACGATCGTGCCGGCCTCGACCCGCCCCAGCACGTTCGCTTCCTCGCTGCCCCGCGCGTATACGTTCAAATCCTTGCCGATGATGCCCGTGTAAAGCGCCTCCTCCTCGCCCAGCGCCGCCATGGGCAGCAGGGTCAGCGCCATCCATAACAAAATCAATAATCTCTTCATCGCTGCTTTCATCCCGCGTCCGCCCGATAGATCATGACCGTCACGACGCCGTCCGTCAGCTGCAGCGCCATCCGGATGTCGTACGGCAGCATGTTCTGAAACCGCAAATCGATGTTGCCCTGGCCGACGGCCGCGTCAAAGTCGATGGGCGCATAGTCGATGCCGTAGGAACTGTGCGGCTGCTCCTTGACGATCTTCGCCGGAATTTGCAAAAGGACGTTGTAAAGCGTCGTGGAAACCTGGCAGATGCCGCCGCCGTAGCCCGTCTTCTTCGAGCTCACGTAGTTGATGATCGGCCCCAGCTCATAACCGTTTCTGGCGCTGTACGGCGCGCAGTAATCGTTAAAGGAGAAGTTTTCGCCCTCCTTGATGATGACGTCCTGAAGGCGCTGCACGCCCTCGCGCATGTTGTGCACGCGTCCGACGCCCAGCTCGCTCTGATCGCCCGCCTCGTAAAAGGTCGCGAAGACGCCGATCAGATCGCCTGGCTGGGCGGCGTCCCAGGTCTTCACCGGCTCCAGCGTGATGCGCGAGCCCGCGGCGATTATGCCGGTCGTACGGAGGTAGGGCAGCCGCATGTTCCCCTTGTCGTCCGGCTCGTCAACGCAGACAATCGAGCCCTCCGGCATCGTCATGAAGACCTCGTCCGGATTCTCCGCGTTCAAAATCTGCACGTCGCCCACAGCTTTCGCCGCGTAGGGATACCAGACCGCACCGGGAATCAGGCCCAGGTACGGATCGATGGCGCGGAAGCGATTCAGGTACTCGCTGAGCACGTAGCCGGTCTTTTTGCCCTTTTTCACGTGCGCCCACGTCTCGCCCACGCTGCTGACGATGATTTCTTCGTCCTCATAGACGGTGGCGACCATCTTGGCTTCCTTGGAGGGCGCCTGGCGCACGGAGAGATCCTTTTTCGCCTTCGCGGTGTAGACGTCGATG
Source organism: Bacillota bacterium (assembly GCA_023402355.1). GTDB lineage: Bacteria > Bacillota > Clostridia > Christensenellales > Aristaeellaceae > Beduinella. The sequence continues at coordinate 7,396 of JAEXCG010000098.1, forward strand.
AATTCCTCGTAGAAGTACTTCATCGGCACCTCGACGCCTTCCCTGGCCGCCTGAATCTTGACGACGTTGCGGGCGAGGATATAGCCTACCTCGCCGTTCTTCACGACCTTGAACCACTGGTCGCCCAATTCCAGAATGTCGACCGTTTCGTCCTTTTCCACGCTTTCCAGCTTTTTTGCGGACGTGGATTTTGTCTTGCGCACGGTCATGTTCTTCGTGACGACGCCGGTGTAAAGAATATCGATTTCTTCATCTTCCGCGAAAGAACTGAGCGGAAATGCGAAAAGAAGAAGCAAAAAAAGTGCGATCAGCCGTTTTGTCATGGTAAAGAAGTTCCTCCTCCCCGCAATGGACATTTGCAGTCATTATAACATGTGTAACCCTGTTCCCGCAACCGCAAAGAACGCTCCCGAAAAATGACGAAAAAAGGCCGGAAAATCATCCCTTGATTTTCCGGCCGGACGCTAAAATTTTACTCCTCGTCGGTAGGATCGTCGTCCTCCGGCGGAACCTCTCCAAAGACGGGCTTGCCGCAGTTCGGGCACAGGTGCTCTTCCTCCAGGTCAAAAGCCGTCTCGTCGAAGTAGATGCTCGTGCCGCAGTTCGGGCAGTCGTACTCGATCAGCCCGTCGTCACCGTCATCCTCGTCCTCGTCGTCCTCTTCCTCGTCATCCTCATCGTCCAGATGATGGTGATGGCCGCAGGAACACTCTTCGTCTTCCTCGTCGCCGAAGAGCGCGTTTTCCATCTCGCTCAGGTCCTCGTCGATGTCCTCGACGTACTCCTCGAGCTCCTTGTGCGCTTCCTCGGACTGCTCCATCTTTTCCGCGACCAGCGCGTACGCGTCCACCAGCGCCAGAAGGAGCTTGCCCTCCTTCGAGTCGGTGTTTACGCCCAATCCTTCCGCAAGCCCTTTCAGATAGGCCGCGCGATCCGTGATCTGGCTCATCGTTCATTCCTCCTGCCCGCACTTGGCGGGGCTGCGCGCGGTTACGCGCGCTCCATGTACTCGCCCACGCGGGTGTCCACTCGGATCTTGTCGCCGATGTTGATGAACAGCGGCACCTGCAGCGTGTAGCCCGTCTCCAGCGTCGCGGGCTTATAGGTGTTGGAGGCGGTGTCGCCCTTGAAGCCAGGCTCGGTCTGGGTGACCTCGAGCGTCACGAAGTTCGGCGCCTCGACGGAGAAAGCCTTGCCCTTGAAGAAGCGGACCGTGACGTTTTCGCCTTCCTTGACGAACTTGACCGCGTCCTCGACCTGATCCTGCGTCAGCGGGATCTGCTCGAAGGTTTCGTTGTCCATGAAGTAGTACAGGCCGCCGTCGTTGTAGACGTAGTTCATTTCCTTGGTTTCGATGATCGCACGCGGCATCTTGTCGGTCGGGTTGAAGGAGCGCTCCACCACCGCGCCCGTCATGATGTTCTTGATCTTGGTGCGGACGAACGCCGCGCCCTTGCCCGGCTTCACGTGCTGAAAGTCGACGATGTTCCAGACGCCGCCGTCCCATTCAATCGTAATACCTTTGCGGAAATCTCCTGCCGTAATCATGTAAAAATCCCTCCGTATTCTTTTTCGTGTGGTGCGTTTAAGGATGAAAAAGGCGAATAGCCCGCTTAAAGCGTGACCAGTTCCTTTGTCGCGGGGGTCAGGATGCGCACGCCCGATTCCGTGACGGCGACGCTGTCCTCGATGCGCACGCCGCCTACGCCGGGCACGTAGATTCCGGGCTCCACGGTGATGACCATGCCCGGCTCTACCACGTCGCCGCAAAGGCGGCTGAAGCGCGGCTCTTCGTGGATTTCAAGGCCCGTGCTGTGCCCGAGTCCGTGTCCGAAGCGGCCCGCATAGCCCGCCTCGTCGATGATGGACCGGGCGAGCGCGTCCACGTCGCTGCACCGCACGCCCGGGCGGATCGCCGCGAGCGATGCCAGCTGCGCGCGCAGCACGGTGTCGTACATGCGCCGAAGCTCCGGCGAAACCGGGCCGATCGCGACCGTGCGCGTCATGTCGGCGTGATAGCCGCCGATCACAGCGCCAAAATCCATGGTGATGAAATCGCCACGGCAGACCTTCCGGTCGGAAGGGATCGCGTGGCAGAGGGAGCCGTTCGGACCGGAAGCCACAATCGTGTCGAACGATACGCCCTCCGAACCTCTGCGCAGCATCCAGAAGTCCATTTCCAGCGCGATCTCCCGCTCGGTCATCCCTTCGCGAATGAAGGAGCACATGTGCTCGAAGCAATCGCTCGTCAGCTTGTTGGCTCGGGAAAGCGCCTCGATCTCCCCTGCGTCCTTGACCTGACGCAGGCGCTGCGTCGCGCCCGCCAGGGGAACGAGGTTCATTCCCGGCATGTCGGCCTGTAGCTTTTTATACTGCTCGACCGTCAGCACGTCTTCTTCCACCGCCAGGCACTGCACCGCCTTTTCCGAAAGCAGGCGGAAAGCGACCGCCTCGTGCGCCTCGCCCGACGCGATTTCGTATACCTCGAACGACGGGGCCTGCCCCTGCGCCTGCTCGGTATAGCGGAAGTCCGTGACGATCGCGGCCTTGCCGTCTGCGACGACCGCGATGCCCTCGCCCGTGTAGCCGCTCAAATAGCGGATGTTGGGTGCGCTGCTGATCAGCGCGGCCTGCGCCCCATCGGGCAGCGACCGTAAAAGCGCCTCGCAACGTGCGTTCATTTTGCCACTTCCTTTAAAAGAGAACGCAGCATGCGCCGCGCCCATATGCGCAAAATATTTTAGCATAAAAACCGCCATTTTTCAAGTTCTTTGTTGCAGCGCGCCCCTCTCATTGTGCAAAATGTCGCGCTTTTTTACGCAGAAAAAAGCCGCCAACACGCTTTGGCGGCAAAAAGGCATCAAATTTTGCTTTTGCGCTGCGATAGAACCAGGCCCAGCAGCGTCAGGATCACGCCCAGGAATGAAAGCGGCGTCACCCGCTCCCCCAGCAACAGTGAAGACGCGGCGACCGTCACCACGGGCACCAGGTAAATGTAGGCGCTCGTCTTGGCAGCGCCGATCGCCTGCACCGCGCGCCCCCAGGTCACAAAGCAAAGCGCGGACGCTACGAAGCCCAGGTACAGCAGATTGAGCAGCATCGAGGGGCCAATCGCTCCGGGCGAAGGGAGCGAGCGGATCATCCAGGGCAGCACCGGCAGCATGAAGACGAGCCCCCAGAAGAAGATGCGCCGCGTCGTCTGCACCGTGCCGTAGCCAAAGCCCGCGATGCGCCGCGTCAGGATCGTGTAGGCCGCCCAGACGACGGCCGCGAGCAGCGCCAGCAGGTCGCCCAGCGGATTGAGCGCGAGCGCGCTGCCCGCCAGGCCGATACAGACGATGCCGAGAAGGGAAACGGCAAAGCCCGCGAAGAAAAAGCGGCCCGGCCGTTCGCCCTTTAAGAAGAAAAAGGAAAGGATGGCCGTGAAAAAGGGCGCGACGGAGAGGATCACGCTCACGTTGGAGGCGTAGGTATACTCCAGCGCGACGTTTTCCAGCAGAAAGTAAAGCGTCACGCCGCAAAGGCCGGCGGCCATCATCGGCAGCTCTTCCCGCATGCCGCGCGTTTTGAAAAGACGCGGCGCGGCGAGCCACAGCGCGCCGTACCCCAGCAGAAAGCGGATAAACAATATGGCGATGGGTTCAAACGTCCTGAGCAGAACCTTCGTGGAAATAAACGTCGTGCCCCAGACGATGACCGTCATCGCCGCCAGCAAATGCCCCGTCTTCTGGTCCTTATTCATGTGTGCGTTCTCCAATCATGCGCTGATAGTAGGCCGGCGTCATGCCGGTAAAGCGCTTAAAAAATCGTGTAAAGTGGCTTTGATCGCAAAAGCCGGCTTCCATGCCCGCTTCCAGCGGGGACAGCCCGCGCCGCAGCCCCTCCTGCGCGCACTCGACCCGGAGCGCCTCCTGGTAAGCGCCCGGCGGGATGCCGAGCTCTCGCGTAAACGAGTGCAAAAGATAAGAGCGGCTGCATCCGCAAAACCCGCTCAGCTCGGAAACCGTGACCCCGCGCCGGAAGTGCTCGCGCAGATACGCGCAGGCCGCTTCAAAGCGCGCGTCTACGGGCTCGTGCGGCCCGCAGCGCATATGCTCCCGGCTCAGGCGCCGCAAAAACGCAGGACGGCAGCAATCGCTTTCATAGGCCCGCAGGAAGTCCTCCGCAATCGCAGCGTCCTTTAAGACGGGCGCCGTAAACCGAGGCGACGCGCATCCGGTCAGCGCCTCCATCCGCGATTGCGCGATGTGCAGCGCGCGGTAGGCGAAGGGTTCGTCGGAGGCGGCCACGCAGGCGTGTACCTGGCAGGGGTTCAGCAGCATCATGTCGCCCGTCCGCACGGGATACCGACCGCCCTCTGCGGACATGATCCTCGCGCCGCGGATGATCAGCCCCACCACGTAGTAGCTGTGAAAATGCCGCGTGAGCGGCACTACCTGACCGCTGATTTCCACCGCCTCGATACCAGAACCAGACATTGCGCATCCTCCGTTCCTTCGTATTTTACCTCACCTTTGCGGTTTTGTCTTGAACGATTGTGCTTTTTTCATTCGGCAGGGGCTTCTTGAAGCTTTCGCACAGCGTCTCCAGCGCCCGCTTTTCGATGCGGCTCACGTAAGAACGCGAGATGCCCAGCACGCGGGCGACCTCCTTTTGCGAGTGCGGCACGCCGTCCGTGAGCCCGTAGCGCAATTCCAGCACGACCCGCTCGCGCTCGGGCAGTTGGGTGCGGATCAGCCGCGCCACCTTGCCGATGGATAGCCTGCGATCCACCTCGTCCGGCACGGCGTTTTCATCCGTGCCCAAGATGTCGGTCAGCGTGATCTCGTTGCCCTCGCCGTCCGTGCCGATCGGCTCCGAAAGCGACACGTCGCCCTTGCGCTTCTGCGACGCGCGCAGCACCATCAGAATCTCGTTTTCGATGCATCTCGCGCAGTAGGTCGAAAGCTGGGTGCCCGTGCCGGACTTGAAGGTACCCACGCCCTTGATAAGGCCGATCGTCCCGATGGAGATCAGGTCGTCCGCGTCGTAGCCCGGCACGGTATACTTGCGCGCGATGTGCGCCACGAGGCGCATGTTGTGCTCGACGAGCTCGTTCTTCGCCTGCGCGTCCCCGGCCTGCATGCGCGCGATGCAGTGCGCTTCCTCCTTCGCGTTCAGCGGCTTTGCAAAGGCGGACCTGCCCGATACGTAAGCCAGAAAAAAGAGCGCGTCCTTGACGAGCCATAAAAGCGCAGATGTCAGCATTTCGCATCCCTCCGCGGGAAACGTATGCGGCATCTGCGCGAAAACTGTCTGTCCTTGCCAGAGAAAAAGGCTATCCGTCGAGCCGTGCGTGGTTGCGGCACGGCCCGCGCAGCAAATCGCCCGCGCCGATCCCCTCCGGCGCGGCGATGCGCACGCGCGCCTTCGGGTGGCCGACGACGCCAACCCGCTCGCCGGTTTCCTCCATCACGATTTCTCCCACGGTAAGCGGGACGATGCCCTTCGGGGTCATCGCCTCCAGCGCGTCGCCGGTAAAAAAGCGGTTCTTTACCTCCAGCAGTATTTCACCGTTCGGCAGCCGATCCAAAACGGCGGCGGTGAACTCGCTGTCCTGCCGGAAGCCCTCCGCGCCGGCGCATTGCTCCGGCCGTCCGAAGTAAAAGCCCGTGTCCGACGGCCGGTGGCTCGCCTTTTCCAGCTCCCGCACGAGCGGCTCGCGCAGGCTCTCGTATTCCGCCAGTGAGCGCTGATACGCGTCCAGCGCCCGGCGGTACGCGCCCACCACGGTGGCCACGTAGTATTCCGTCTTCATGCGCCCCTCGATCTTGAGGCTGGCGATGCCCGCCCTGGCGAGCTCCGGGATGTGCTCGATCATGCACAGGTCATGCGCGCTGAGGATGTAGGCGCCCCGCGAATCTTCGGTAATGGGCATGTACTCGCCGGGGCGCGTCTGCTCGACCAGGGAATAACGCCAGCGGCACGGCTGCGCGCAGCTGCCCTGGTTGGCGTCCCGCCCGGTCAGATAATTGCTCAGCACGCAGCGGCCGGAGTAGCTCATGCATACCGCGCCGTGCACGAACGCCTCAAGCTCCAGCTCCTGCGGCGTGTTTTCGCGAATCCTTTCGATTTGCGCAAGCGACAGCTCGCGCGACAGGATGACGCGCTGCGCGCCCAGCGCGTGATACAGCGAGGCGGTGCGGGCGTTGAGCGTGTTGGCCTGCGTGCTCACGTGCAGCGCAAGCTCCGGCACCTGCTCTCGCAGGAGGGTCATCACGCCCGGGTCCGAGACGATGACGGCGTCCACCCCGATCGCGTGCGCGCGCCGCGCGGCGTCCAGCATGCCGGGAATGTCCTCGTCATAGGCGAAGATGTTCATCGTCACATACAGGCGCTTGCCCGCGCCGTGCACGAGGGCGACCGCCTCTTCAAGCTGCGCGTCGTCAAAATTGCCTGCGTAGGCGCGCAGGCCGTAGTGCTTCATGCCGACGTAGACGGCGTCCGCGCCGAAGCGGACGGCTGCGCGCAATTGCCGCATACCGCCCGCCGGCGCCAGTAGCTCTGGAATTTTCATGGCTTACTCAATGCCCCTGCTCTTGTCGTATTCGATCCAAAGCGGC
>JAEXCG010000111.1 GCA_023402355.1 Bacillota bacterium
CTTAAAGGGCGCCGCGCTGCGCGAACTGTAGCCCAAGGCAAAACCGGCATCTAAGGCAGGGCGCCGTCTCCCCCTCATTGGGGGGGCGGCGCCCTGCCCGTTTACTTTTGCAGCGGGGTGGTCACCCGCACGACGGCGCCGTGATCGTTCATGATCTGCATGCGCATGGCGCCCCTGCTGTAATAATGAAGGCGCAGGCAGGTGTTCAGCAGGCCGATATGCCCTTCGTTGTCCGGCGCGTCGGGCGAGTTGGCGTTGATGCGAAAGATCGCGCTCTGAAGCCTCTCGAGCACCTCCGGGGAGAAGCCGCAGCCGTTGTCCCGGATTTCAAGGCACAGCTCGCCCTCCTGAATCGTCCCGACGATCTCCACGCGGCGGACGCCGGTGCAGCCGCTAAAGCCGTGGGTCATGGCGTTTTCCACCAGCGGCTGAAGCGTCAGCTTGGGAATGACGAGAGCGTTCATCTCGTCCGGCACGTGGATGGAGTAGACCAGCCGGTCCTCGTAGCGCGCCTTGAGCAGCAGCAGGTAATTGCGCACGTGCGCGAGGTCCTCGCCCAGCGTGGCCGTTTCGCTTCGGGTATCGGTCGAATAGCGAAGCATCTGGGCGAACTGGTTGCACATGTCCACGATCTCCTCGTTGTCGCTCTCCATGCCTTTGGCCGAGATGCTGTTGAGCGTATTGTAGACGAAGTGCGGGTTGATCTGCGCCTGCAGCGCCTTGAAGTGGGCGCGAAGGGTGCTTTCGCGCATGGCGATCTCGTTGCGGGTGGAATCGTGAAGCTGCAGCAGCATGTCGTTGAAGCTTCGCTCCAGCTCGTGAATTTCGTAGTCCTTGGGGGAGGTCACGAAGGTGCTGAGCTGCTCCGTGTCGACGCCCACCAGCAGCCGGTCGACGGGCAGGCTGCGCACCTTGCGGGTGAGGCAGCGGGTGGAATGGGTGAGGCTCAGCGAGATGACGACCACGAGCAGCAGCGCCACGGCGGAAATCACGAGGGAGTTGCGCGCGAATTCCCAGATCATGGACGCGACGGTGGCATAGCGGATCGAGGCGTCCTCCGCGAGGTAGATGTCCAGGTTGAGCCAGCGGCTCTCGATGTGATAGACGTTGCGCTCCAGCCCGCAGGGATCGACGTAGGCGGTGAACTTGTCGAGGGGGATGTCGTCGTAGATGGCCTCGTCCTCCGGCGAGGCGAAGAGGATGCTGCCGTCCTTAAAGACGGCGCGGATCATCACGTTCTGGTTGTCCGCGAGCAGCAGGTTGTCAAGCTCGCCGCAGTCGGCGGCGACCTCGATGTAGCCCACGTGCTCGCCGTGCCAGGTGACGCTGTGGATCGCGCTGAACACGTCCACGTCGCGCGAGAGGTTGAAGCGGTCCCGATGGGAGGAGATGATATGCCGCCGGTAGGGGGCGCTCTTCACGGCCCGCAGGTACGGTATGCCCGCGATCATCTCCTTCGACTCGTCGGACATGCTGACGAGGGAGTCGTTCCGGTCGATGTGGTTGGAGAGGTAAAACCCGCTTTCGGAAAAGATGCTGACCCGGTAAAAGTTGTCCGCGATGGGCGAGTGGTACAGCGCCTGAAACATCCGGTTCTGATTGGAAAGGACCGCCGCGGGGTCCTCGTCGGCGCCCAGGGCGACCTGATAAAACGCCTCCATAAACGCCGTGTCGGAGGTCAGGTCCTCGATGGCGAGGTCCATCATGGTCACGTACTCCTCCATGTTGCGGATCATGTTGACGGCCATGTTCTGGTAGCGGTCGGCGGTCAGCGCGTCGGAGCCGTCTACGTTGGTCCGCCCCAGATACGCGGTATTGACCAGCACGATGAGCAGGATCATCGCGGAAAAGAGCAGGATCATCTTGTGGCTAATCTTCATGGCGTCGGCCTTTCCTCTCGCGCATGGCGGAATTTCCCTGATATTGTAACACAGGACGGGCGAAAGCAAAAGAAGATGCCGTTTTTTCCGGTTAGTAGTACCGAATATTCCCACAGACACCCAGAAGGGTACGATTTTTCATCCGTCTGTTTGGAATCTTCCGGCGCAGAGCGGAAAGGAAGTTTGTATAATGACGGTGAAAAGTGAGTAAGCATCTCATGACGATGACAATCCAACAACGCATGAACTGAGGAGGAAACTTTATGAAACGTGGTATGGTACGCGGCGGCCTGTTTCTTGCGGTGGTTCTGGTCCTGATGCTCGGCCTTTGCACGAGCGCTTCGGCCTATTCGGGCCAGCGGATCGAGGCGGCGAAAGCGCCCGGCGAGGTCGCGATCGACGGCGACCTGAGCGAATGGGACACATCCTCCCCCATGACGGCCAACACGATGGAGCAGGTCGTCCGCGACCCCGGGCAGTGGACGGACGCCGGCGACTGCTCCTTTGAGGTGTACGCCATGTGGAGCGAAGAGAACCTGTACCTCGCGGCCAAGGTTCTGGACGACACGCCCTTCATGTACCGCGAAGGCTTCCCCCCGGACATGGCGGACTCGCTCGTAGTGTTCTTCTCCACCGACCCGAACGCGGACCCGGAGCGCACCGAGTACGCGAAGTGCGACTTCCGCTTCACGCAGATCATCGACGACTACGACTTCTGCAACGGCATCGACCGCGACATGGTCGCCGACAACGCCGGCTTTGAGACCGTGGGCGAGGACGGCGACGAGCAGGTGCTGGAAGGCTTTGAATGCGCGGTGCAGGAGATCGAGGGCGGCTACACGTTCGAGTGCGTGATCCCCTGGAGCAACTTTTCCAACGAAAACCTGCCGGCGCTGAGGCCGGAGGCCGGCACGAGCATCGGATTTGAAATCGGCATGTTCGACCTGGACTTCCCCTGCCCCGGCGTGGCGACCGTGCGCATGCAGGCCTCCGGCAGCGAGGAAGTGGACACCAATCCCTCGCTGTGGGGAACGCTGACATTCGTCGAGAAGTGATGAGGAAGGAAGACGAGCCATGAATTTAAAAAGAGTAGGGGCGCTTGTGCTGACCGGCGCCATGACCTTGAGCGCGATTCCCTCGGCCCTTGCCGCCAGGAACGTCAAGCTGAGCGCGGACGAGATGGACATCCCGGCCATCATCGAGGACACGGCGGCCTCCGGGACGGCCAACATCTACCACTGGTGGACGGCCGGCGGCGAAAAGGACGCGATCGAATCCATCATAAGCGGATTCTCCGGCGTCTACACCGGCATCAACGCGAAGTCCAACGCCATTCCCGGCGGCGCGGGCGGCGCGATGGTCATGAAGGTGAAGGTGCTCCAGCAGGCGGGCAAGTCCCCGGAAACCTTTCAGGCGCACCCCGGCGAGGAGATCGAGCCCTATCTGAGCTCGGACATGCTGCTGGACCTGAGCAAGGTCTGGGAATACGCGGACCTTTACGAGCGCGTGCTGCCGGGGCTCGCCGACCTGTGCACCGCCTCCGACGGCAAGCAGCACATCGTGCCCGTCGGCATTCATAAGTCCAACGTGATCTTCTACAACCGGCACGTCTTCGAGCAGTACGGCGTGGCGATCCCGGACCACGAAAACATCACCTGGGACGAGTTTTTCGGCATCTGCGATCAGCTTCAGGCGGCCATGCCCGAGGGGTACTACCCCCTCGACCTCGGCGACCGCAAGGGCTGGCCTGCCTGTCAGGTGTTTGAGGACATCATGATGGGCACCGATCCCAGGGTGTATCAGGACTTCATCAACGGCAAGGCCACGGAGGAACAGGTGCAGGGGGTGCTCGACACCTACAAGCGGCTGCTGACCTACGTCGCCCCCGACCACTCCTCCCGCGACTGGTACGAGACCTCCGGTCAGGTGGTGGGCGGCCAGTACGCCATGCAGATCATGGGCGCCTGGATGCAGCCGCTGATGACCAGCATGGCCCAGACCTACGGCGAGGACTACGGCGTGTTCACCTTCCCCGGAACCGACGGCTGGTTCGGCATGTGCATCGACGGCTTTGTGGTGTCCAACGACTCCTCCGACGTGGAGGCGGGCGTCCGCTGGGTGTACAACGTGACCACGCCCGAGGTGCAGGCCGCGTTCTCCTCGCTCAAGGAATCCATCTCGCCCTACGCGGACACCCCCGACAGCACCTACTGCGATCTGACGCTCCAGTTCAAGGAAGAGCTGACGGCGCAGACCACGAAGATTTACCCCAGCTTCACCCACGGCACGGCGCTCCCCTGGTCCGCCTCCACGGACCTGCAGACCCGCATTCAGGACTTCGCCGTCGCCTCCGACCCCGATACCGCCCGCTATGCGCATAACATCGTCGTGGCTCTGCAGGAGTCCGGCCTGGAAGGAGATTGGAACCTTGTTGAGTAAGAAGAACTTTTTCAGGCGCGGCGCAGCCCTCGTGGCCGCGCTGGCGCTTGGCATGACGATGGTGCCCGCGGCGCTCGCGCAGGGCGAGGAAGAAGTGCAGTACGTCCGCGTGGAGGGCACCGACACGCAGCGCGAGCTGGTCGCCGTCGGCAAGCAGATCATCGAGGCGGACGGCCTGAAATTCAAGGACCTGAACGGCAACGGTGCGCTGGACGTCTACGAGGACTGGCGCCAGGACGCGGATACGCGCACCGCCGACCTGCTCAGCCAGATGACGATCCGCGAGCGCATCTCGCAGATGCAGCACCCGACCTTCACCCCCAAGGACAACGGCTCCTACCCCAACTATCTGAAGAAGTGGATGAGCACCGAAAACATCGGCATGGTGCTGGTGCGCGAGTTTAACGTGGAAAACAGCGCGGCGACCGCCGCGACCACCATGAACAAGGTGCAGGAATGGTGCGAGGAATCCCGTCTGGGCGTTCCGGTCGTGGTCAGCATGGACTCGGTGCACGGCGCCTCCTACGTCAACGGCGCGACGGTCACCGGCCACAACATGTCGCAGGCCGCGACGCGGGACGAGGACCTGGTCACCCGCCTCGCCCAGATTCAGCGCAACGAGCTGATGGCCATGGGCGTTCGGATGACGCTCTCCCCCGAGGCCGACATCGCCTCCGAGCCCCGCTGGGGCCGCGTGATGGAGACGTTCGGCGAGGACCCCGACCTGGTGACGCAGATGGTGCGCGCGCAGATCGTCGCCTACCAAAACGGCGCGGACGGCCTGAACGAAGAGAGCATCATCGCGTGCATCAAGCACTTCCCCGGCGCGGGCCCGCAGATGGACGGCCTGGATCAGGCGCCCATCGTCTCCACAGAGGAATCCCTCCAGATCCACCTCAAGCCCTACTATGCGGCGCTCGAGGCGAACGTGGGCTCGGTGATGCCCTACTACAGCATTCCGCTGGTGCTGGACACCACCGCCGCCCTGGGCAGCAAGGCGACATTGCAGACCCTGCTCCGCGAGGAAATGGGCTTTGACGGCATCATCCAGACCGACTGGGGCATGATCTGGGGCATTCAGCAGTCCACCTCCATGTGGGGCGAGGAATGCTCCGAAGAAGAGGCCATCCTCATCGGCGTCATGGAGGGCCAGGTGGACGGCATCGGCGGCGAATCCATCCGCCTGATCGACCAGATGGAGGAGCTCTACAACGAAGGCAAGATCACCGAGGAGGTCGTGGACGCCGCGGCCACCCGCATCCTGCGCGAAAAGTTCCAGCTCGGCATCTTTGAAAACCCCTACGTGGACGTGGATTACGCCGCGGCCTACGTGGGCTGCGAGGAAAACCAGGCGGTGAACCTCGAGGCCGCACGGAAGGCCATGACGCTGCTCAAGAACGACGGCGTCCTGCCGATCGATTCCGCGAACAAGAAGATTCTGGTCGCCGGCATGCGCGCCGGGGACATGGACAGCCTGTGCGGCGGCTGGACCTCCAGCCAGGTGGGAACCACGCTGGCCGAGGCGCTGACGCAGCTCGCGGGCGAGGGCGCCGAGGTGATCTACGAGGCCGAGGACGTCGAGAAGATCACCGCGCTTGCCAAGGAATGCGACGTGGCGATCGTGGCCATCGGCGAGGCCGCCTACCAGCACAACCCCACCTGGGGCTACGACACGCTGGAGATCACCTCGTCCCAGCAAAACATCCTCGAGGCCGTGAAGGCCACCGGGACCCCGCTCGTCACCGTGGTGATCGGCGGACGCCCGTACATCCTGTCCTGGTGCGATGAAAACGCCGACGCCATCCTGATGGCCTACTACCCCGGACAGCAGGGCGGCATCGCGATCGCGGAGACGCTTTACGGCGCGAACAACCCCACCGGCAAGCTGCCCATCGCCATGCCCCGCGACATGGCGTCCGTCGAGGCGCAGGAGAGCGACATTTCCTTCGACCTGGAAAATCCGCTGTACGAGTACGGCTTCGGCCTGAGCTACGGCGAATAAGGAAGCTCAAACGCCTGCGCAGGAGGAAAGTGCGCGTCCCTGCGCAGGCTCTTTTATCAGGTTAGGAGGTTGTCTATGCGCAAGTTCTTTACGCGGCATCCCATGCTGCCGGTTCTGGTTCCGGCGGTGCTGCTCCTCTACTTCGTCTACATCTCCCTCGGGTGGAACGTATGGGTCTCCGTCTCGGACTGGCAGAACGGTTCGCTGTCGGCCAGCTACGGCTGGGGCGGCTTTGGCCAGTACGCCAAGATGTTCGGCAGCGAATACTTCGGCACCTCGCTGATCAACACGCTGCTCCTCTTCTGCCTGATCCCGATCTGCCTGCTGCTGGGGCTCGGCCTCGCGCTGCTGATGGATCAGGGGCTGAGAGGCACGACGCTCTTTCGCAACCTGATCCTCCTGCCGTTCGCGCTGTCCTTCGTCGTGACCGGCACGGTCTGGGCCTGGATGTACCGGCCCACGAACGGCGTGCTCAACTCCTTCCTGCAAATCATCGGCATCAACACCGCGAACCTCATGTGGACCTCGAGCAACGACACGGTGATGCTGTCCATCATCATCGCGCTGGTCTGGCAGTTCTCCGGATACGTGGCCGTCATCTTCCTGGCGGGCATCAAGTCCGTGCCCGAGAACGTCATCAACGCGGCCAAGCTGGACGGCGCGTATTCCCTGCGCATCTACTGGAAGCTCATCATCCCGCGCCTCAAGGGCGCGATGGGCTCGTGCATCACCATCCTGGCGATGTACGCGCTGCGTTCCTTCGACTTCATCGTCTCCCTGGTGGGCTACACCAAGTCCGCCGCGTGGACGTTGCCCGTATGGATGTATCAGGAAGCCTTCAGCAAGAACAACTTTGCCCTGGCCGCAGCCATCAGCTGCTTCCTGCTGGCGCTGGTGCTGGTGCTGATTCTTCCCCTGACCTATTGGACCAACAAGAGGAAGTGATAAGATGGCAAGCACGGTCTCGATCAATTCGGCATCGGGAATGCAGATAAATCGTCCCAAGCCCAAATGGTACCTGCACGCGCTGCACGCGATCTATTACCTCGTGATGATCGCCTTTCTGGTCTTCTACATGCTGCCGTTCTGGGGCACGCTGACCACCTCGCTGAAGACGAACAACGAGGTGATGACCTCAAGCCCCGTCGCGCTCCCCACGGAGTTCACGGCCGAGGGTTACATCAGCGCCTTTGAGGAATTGAAGGTCCCGCTCATCAACAGCCTCATCATCACGATCGGCGGCGCGCTCGGTTCGCTCTTCCTCGGCTCGGTGTGCGCCTACGCGCTGAGCAAGTGGAAGTTCAAGTTCAGCAACCTGTTCTTCGTCCTGCTGGTGGCGGCGACCTACCTGCCGTATCAGGCGATCCTGATCCCGCTGCTTCAGACCATCAACGCGCTGAACCTCTACGACAACGTGCTGGGCCTGATCTTGGTCCACTCCGTCTTCGGCATGCCGATGTGCACCGTGATGATGCGCGGCTACTACGCCGACGTGCCGGACGCGCTGATCCGTCAGGCGATGATCGACGGGAACGGCCCCTGGTCGATCTACGCGAAGATCGTCGTGCCCAACACGAAGATCGCCACGATCACGGTGTTCGTCTTCCAGTGCACCTCCATCTGGAACGAAATGCTGTTCGCGCTGGTGCTCGGCGGCTACGACTCGAAGCCCGCCACCATCGCGCTGAACGAGCTGGCCGGCACCATGGCCGCCGAGTTCAACGTGCAGATGGCGGGATCGATGATCCTGGCCCTGCCGGTGCTGATCCTGTACATCTTCATGGGCAAGTATCTGATCCGCGGCTACATGGCCGGCGCGGTCACCGCGTCCTAAGGAAAGGGGAACCATCATGAAAAAGACGTTTATCAGGCGCATGCTTTCGAGCGCGACGGCCCTCGCGCTCACGATGGGCGCGCTGTGCGCCTCTGCGGCGGACGCGGCCTACACCCAGCCGGAGCTGGGCGCCGACACCGTAGCGATCCTCGAGCAGGACGGTTATCGGTTCAAGGACCTGAACAAGAACGGCGCGCTGGACGCCTATGAGGACTGGCGGCTTTCCCCCGAGGAGCGCGCCCAGGACCTGCTCGGCCAGATGACCGCCGAGGACAAGGCGGCGCAGATGCTCCATGTGACGCTGGTCACGCTCAAGGAGAGCTGGTTTGCCGAAATGGACATCGGCTTCGCGCTGGCCTACGACTACCTGCAGGACGGCGCGAAGGCGGCCGCGGAGCGCACCAACGAGGTGCAGGCGCTGGCGGAGAGCTCGCGCCTGGGCATCCCCGTGGTGTTCTCCATGGACTCCGTCATCGGCGCGAGCTGGGTGGACGGCGCGACCATCCTGCCCGACCAGCTGACGCTCGCGGCCTCCGGCGACGCCGAGATGGTCGGGAAGCTGGCCGACATGCAGCGCGAAGAGATGAAGGCCATCGGCGTGCGCATGAGCCTCTCCCCCGTCGCCGACATCGCCACCGACCCGCGCTGGGGCCGCGTGCAGGAATGCTTCGGCGAGGACGTCGAGACGGCCACCCAAATGGTCGTGGCCGCGATTGGCGGGCTGCAGGGCGGCAAAGAGCTGACGCCCGATTCCGTCATGACCTGCGTCAAGCACTTCCCGGGCTCCGGCCCGCAGACGTCGGGCGTGGACGGCACGCCGCTCGTCTATAACGACGATTCCTTCCAGATGCACCTGAGCGTGTTCAAGGCGGCCATCGAGGCGGGCGCGTCCTCCATCATGCCCTACGGCTACTCCACCGTGCCGTACCTGGGCGGCGACGCCGTGGACAACTACGCGCACGAGTCCTCCACGGTCATGACCGAGCTGCTGCGCGGCGAGCTGGGCTACGACGGCATCATCCAGACTGACTGGGGCCTGAGCCCCACGCCCGCGGCCCTGGCAGGCGCCGACGCCCTGGGCGGCGCGGGCACCCGCGAGGTGAAGAAGCTGGTGGACCAGCTCAGCGAGGAGCAGCTAAACGAAAAGGTGCTCCGCCTGCTGACCGCCAAGTTCGAGCTGGGCATCTTTGAAAACCCCTACGTGGACGTGGAAAACGCCGTGGCCACGCTGTCGAATGCCGAGCACAAGGCGCTCGCCCGGGAAGCCGCGGCCAATGCGCTGACGATGGTGAAGTACGAAAACGCCGTTCCGCTCGCGGGCAAAAAGCTCGTCGTGGCCGGTTCCCTGGCCGACGACGGCCACGCGCTCTCCAGCGGCTGGACGGTGGAGTCCTACCAGGCCAAGAGCATTCTTTCGGCCCTGCGCGAAAAGGCGGGCGAAGAAAACGTGAGCTACATCGGCGACGACACCTCTCTGGTGGAGGAGAGCTACCCCGAGGGCACGGTGGCCGTCGTGGTCGTCGGCGAGGCGTCGGGCACGCATGAGCCCGCCTGGGGCACCGCGACGCTGACGTTCCCCGACGAGCAGACCGACATGGTCGCCGCCCTGCAAAAGTCCGGCGCGAACGTCGTCACGGTCTGCCTGATGAACCGCGCGTACGTGATGACCGACATGGTCAACCTGAGCGACTGCGTGCTGCTGGCCTACCGACCCGGCATGTCCAGCGGCGCGGACGCCGTCGCGGACGCGCTGTACGGCGAGCATGCCGTCACCGGCAGGACGCCCTTCCAAATTCCCGCCTCCATGAGCCAGGTGCTCCTGCAGCGCGAGGATCTGGCCAAGGACATGGTCGATCCGCTGTTCGATTACGGCTTCGGCATCGACGTCCCGTCCTTCGGCAACTGAGCACGAGCATAACGGCATTGCGCCGAGGAAGGTGAAGGTATGGCTTCCATTTCCATTCGAGATATGAACGTATCCTACAACAAGGGCAAGACCAACGTGCTTCAAAGCATGAACCTCGACATCAAGGACGGCGAGTTTTGCGTGTTCCTGGGCCCCTCCGGCTGCGGCAAGTCCACGGCGATGCAGTGCATCGCCGGGCTGCTGCACCCGGTTCAGGGCTCCATCAGCTTCGGCGACACGCTGATGAGCCGGATGGAGGGCAAAAAGGAGACAGACTTCGTGCCGCCGCAGGAGCGCAACATCGCCATGGTGTTTCAGGAGTACGCGCTCTACCCCAACATGACCGTGCGCGAGAACATGTCCTTCGCCCTGAAGACCAAGAAGGTGCCCAAGGAGCAGATCGACACCAAGGTAGGCGAGATGGCCAAGATGCTCGAGATCGAGGAGTACCTCGACCGCAAGATTGCCAACCTCTCCGGCGGCCAGCGCCAGCGCGTGGCGCTGGGCCGCGCCATGGTCCGCGACGCCAACGTGTTCCTGCTGGACGAACCGCTGGGCAACCTGGACGCCAAACTGCGCGACAAGGTGCGCTACGAGCTCAAGCAAATCCAAAAGCGGCTGCACATGACCACGGTCTACGTGACCCACGATCAGACCGAGGCCATGACCATGGCCGACCATATCGTGCTGATGCGCGACGGCCTCATCATGCAGGAGGGCGGGCCCTTCGAGCTGTACGACCATCCCAACTGCCTGTTCGTGGCGGGCTTTCTAGGCACGCCGGAGATCAACACGTTCCCCTGCACGGTCAAAAAGGAAGGCGCGGGCCTCGTGCTGGCGGCGAAGACGTTCACCCTCGCCGTGCCCGAAAAGGACCGGGCCTGCCTGGAAAAGTACGCGGGCAAGCAGGTCATTCTGGGCATCCGTCCTTCCGACTTCGTGCTCGCTGCCGCCAAAGAGCCCAACGCGATTCCCGGCAAGATCGACGGCGTGGAGCCTCTGGGCGACGCGTTCCTGATCCACATCAGCGTGGGCGATCAGCTCATGGTGTTCAAGTACACCGGCGAGACCGCGCCCGAGGGCGAGGACATCGCCATCGTCCCCAACCTGGCGAAGCTGCACCTGTTTGAAATGGAGAGCGAACGCAGGATCAACGGATAGGACGGCGGAGGGAGGCTTTCGGCGATGGAAGACAGGCAAAGGTTGCTTTCGCTCCTGCAGGACGTGCGCGACGACGTGGACTTTGCCGGCGAGACCGCGCTGATTCAGGATGGGCTGATCGATTCTCTGGACATCACGATCATCATCGCCGCCATCGACGAGGCGTTTGGCGTCCATATCCGGGCGGCGGACATCGAGCCCGAAAACTTCGACAGCGTGGACGCCATGCTGCGCCTGATCGGGCGGTGCGAGGCGGAACGATGACGCGAAACGTGCTCGAATGGCTCGAGCGGTCCGCCGCCGAAGTGCCGGACGCCCCGGCGTTTGAGGACCCGCAGGGCGCGTTAACCTTTTCCGCCCTGCGCAAAAGGGCCCGGGAGATCGGCAGCTTCCTCGCGCAAAGGCTGCCCGCCCAGCGGCCGGTGCTGGTGCTGATGGACAAAGAACCCCTGACGGTCGCCGCGCTGCTGGGCGCCGTGTACGCGGGCTGCTTCTACACGCCGGCGGACGCGTCCATGCCCGAAAAGCGGCTGCTGCTGATCGTGGAGCAGCTCGACCCGGCCTGCGTCGTTTTCAGCGAAAGGTACCGGGCGTTGGCTGAGGCGACCGGGCGCCCCGCGTACGCGCCGGGCGAGATGCCGGAATCTGCCGATGCAAAGCTCCTCGAAGAGCGCCTGCGCGCGCAGGTGGACACAGACCTGCTGTACGTGCTCTTCACCAGCGGTTCGACGGGCGCTCCCAAGGGCGTCGCCGTCGCCCATCGCAGCGTCGTCGATTTCGTGGAATGGGCGTGCGGCGCGCTCTCGTTCGAGCCGGGCAGCCGCTTTGGCAGCCAGGCGCCGCTTTACTTCGACAACTCGGTGCTGGACCTGTACTGCGCGATCCGAAGCCAGAGCTGCGTCTTCTTCCTGCCGCGCTCGGACTTCTCCTTTCCCCGCCGCCTGCTGCGCGACCTCGATGACCATGCGATCGACACGATCTTCTGGGTTCCCTCGGCCCTGACCGCAGTAGCCTCGTCCGGGCTGCTAAAGACGCAGCGTCCTCGCCTGAAACGGGTGCTTTTCTGCGGCGAGGTCATGCCGTGCCGGACGCTGAACGCCTGGCGCAGGGCGCTGCCGGACGCCCGCTTCGTCAACATGTACGGCCCGACGGAGATCACGGACGTCTGCGCCTGGTATGAGGTGGACCGCGACTTTTCGGACGGGGAGGCGCTCCCGATCGGCCATGCCTGCGCCAACACGCGCATTGTGCTGCTGGACGGCGAAATCTGCGTGACGGGCACCTGCCTGGCCGCCGGGTACTACGGCGCGCCCGATAAGACCGCGGAGGTCTTCGTGCAAAACCCCCTGCGGCCGCAGGTGCGCGAAATCCTGTACCGCACGGGCGATCTGGGCGCGCTGAACGACCGGGGCGAGCTCATGTTCCTCGGGCGCAGGGACAGCCAGATCAAGCGCCGCGGCTATCGGATCGAGCTGGGCGAGATCGAATGCGCGCTTTTCAGCCTGCAGGGCGTGCAAAACGGCTGCTGCCTCTATCAGCCGGAGGCGGAGCGGATCGTCCTGGTCTACACGGGCGGCGTCGAGGAGAGGCGGATCAGGGACGGACTCAAAGAGCGGCTTCCCCGGTACATGCTGCCGGACCTTTACGTCGCCCTGGACGCGCTGCCGGAGACCGGGAGCGGCAAAATCGACCGCGTAAGCGTCAGGCAGGTGGTGGAGCGTGAGCATCCTCTCCCTTGAGTATCTCCTGTTTACGGCCGCGACCTTTGCGGCGTACTACCTCTTTCCGCTGAAAAAACGCTGGTGTGTGCTTCTTATGGTCAGCATTTTATTTTATATGCTGGCCGGTTGGCAGAGCGTGGCGTACCTGGGCGCGGCCGCGGCCGTGACCTGGGGCGGCGCGCTGGGCGTTCACGCGCTGGCCGTTCGGCGCAAAGCGACGCTGGCCAGGCTGCTGCTCGCGCTCGTGCTGCTGGCGGTGCTCGGCGCGATGGCGTTTTTCAAGTACATCGGCGCTGTCCTGGACGCGGTAAACGCCCTGATGGCCGCCGTCGGGTCGGGTAAGACGCTGCCCGTGCGCGCGTGGATGCTTCCGCTGGGGCTGAGCTGGTTCACCTTTCAAAGCGCGGGCTACGTCATCGACGTGTATCGGGGTAAGTTCGAGCCGGAGAGAAATTTTTGCAAATACCTGTTGTTCGTCTCCTTCTTTCCGCAGATGGCGCAGGGACCGATCTCCACATGGCAGCAGCTTTCGCCCCAGCTAATGGAAGGACATCGCCTGCAGCCGCAGGGCGTGGCGGCCGGCTTCCTGCTGATGATCTGGGGCTACTTCAAAAAGCTGGTCATCGCGGACAGGCTGGCGATCGTCACCGCCTACGTGACCTCCGGCGCGGAGCAGCCCGGGTGGCTGATCCTGATGGGCGCAGGGCTCTACATGGTGCAGCTCTACGCGGACTTCTCCGGCGGCATGGACGTCATACGAGGCACCGCGCGGACGCTCGGCATCGACATGGCGGAAAACTTCCGCAGGCCGTTTTTCGCCGTCAGCGTGTCCGAGTACTGGCGGCGCTGGCACATCTCGCTGGGGGCCTGGTTTCGCTCCTACCTGCTCTATCCCCTGACCACGTCGCACTTGGGGCTTGCCATCGGCCGCGCTTCGTGCAAAAGGCTCGGAAAAAAGACGGGGCGGCTGGTTCCCTCGGCGCTGGCGACGATCCTGATCTTCCTGTGCATCGGCATATGGCACAGCGCCAACTGGAACGCCGCGCTCTACGGCCTGTACTTTGGCCTCGTCATGAGCGGCGCGATGCTCCTGCAGCCCGTCTTCCGTGCCGTGAGAAGACGGCTGCACGTGCAGGACGGAGGCCCACTGCTGGGCGGCCTTCGGCTGGTTCGCACGTGGCTTCTGGTGATGCTTCCCCAGTTCTTCGCCTTTACGAATGGGCCGCGTCAGGCGTTTGCCCTGATGCGCCGGTCGGTTTGCGGCTGGGCCTCGGCCGGTTTCGCGGAGGCGATGACGGCGGTCATGGCGCCGCTGGAGTGGTCGATCGCGCTCGCGGCAATGCTGCTTGTGCTCGCCGTCGATCTTTTGCAGGAGCGAGGCGCCGACGTGTGGGCCGATCTCGCGGCGAAAAGAGCGCCGCTCCGTTTCCTGGTGCTGATCGCGCTGATCCTTTCGATCGTCGTGCTGGGCTGCTACGGCGACGGGTTTGACGGCGCGGCATTCCTGTATGCGCAGTTTTGAGGTGATGGGCGTGGAAAGGACGGGCGGCCGCCGTAAGGCGCTCGCGTGCTTCTGGCTTCGGGTTCTCTGCTTTGCGCTGATCCTTGCGCTGGCGCTCGGCTATGCCGCCTACGTTCTCACGCCCAAGCATGACTACGGCATCTGCAGCATGTTGAACCTCTACCGTCAGAAACAAAACACGGTGGACGTGCTGGTGTTGGGGACTAGCCTGGCCTACGCGGGCATAAATACCAATGTGCTGTGGGACGAGTACGGGATCGCCGCGTACGACCTTTGCAGCGCCGAACAGCCCTTCTGGATCAGCTATTATTACCTGCTGGAGGCGCTGCGCACGCAGACGCCCTCGCTCATCCTGCTGGACGCAAAGCCGGCCATCTATGTCCAGGACTACTCCAAGGAGGGCCGCGCGCTCCTCTCCACCTCCGGCATCCTGTCGCCGCTGACGCGGCTGAAGGCCCTTCGCGCCTGCGTGGGCGACGAACATCTGGCGGAGGTCGCGCTGGCGTTTCCCAAGCTGCACCGCAATTACGCCAACCTGACGGCGGAGGACTTCGCGTTCCCACCCAGCAACGGGGGGCGGGGCGGCTCCTGGAAGGGCTATATCGAGGAGGACGCGCAGGAGCGGCACGAACGGCCCTCGCTGGTCTATGTGGACACCAAGCGGTCGATCAACCCGCGCGAGGAGGAGTACGCCCGCAAAATCTTCGAGCTCGCAAACGAGCGGGGCATTCCGCTGCTGCTGGTCGGCATCCCCAACCCCGATTACGCGAGCGATCACCTGTACTACAACACGCTGTGGCACATCGCGGCGGAATACGGGGTTGACGGCATCAATTACAACCGGCCCGACCTGCGCTTCGGCCTGCGGTATTCCACCGACTTCGCCGATTGGCAGCACCTGAACGTAAAAGGCAGCGTCACCTTTTCGCGCAGACTGGGGATCGATCTCAAGGAACGCTTCGCGCTCCCCGACAGACGGGGCGACGCGGCCTATACCTCGTATGACGAATGCGCGCGGCGGTGGTTTACAGCCTACCCCGCCCGCGCCGGAAAGGAGAGTGAAACATGAACGGCAATATTTTAACGTATCTGGAGCATACCGCTTCGCGCGTGCCGGAAAGGACCGCCTTTTTCGACGATCACAGGGCCCTGACGTTCGCCCGGCTCCACGAGCTGGCCCGGGCGGTCGGCAGCCGCCTCGCGCGGGTCCTGCCGCCGCGCGGGGTGGCGGCGGTGCTGATGGACGGGCGCAGCATCGACTGCATCCCGGCCTTTCTGGGCACCGCGTACGCGGGCGGCGCCTACGCGCCGCTGGACCCCTCCATGCCCGCCGAGCGCCTGGCGCTCATCCTTTCGCTGATGCGGCCCGACTGCATCCTGACGGACGAAAAAGGGCGCAGGGCCCTGGACGCTCTGGGCAACCCGGCCGCGCCCGTGATCGACTTTTCCGACGCGGCCGAAACGGCGATCGACGCGCAGCGGCTCGCCTTGATACGCGCGCGCTGCGGCGTCTACGATCCGCTGTCCATCCTCTACACCAGCGGCTCCACCGGCGTCCCCAAGGGCAGCATACAGAGCCACTCCAGCTACATCAACTACACCGAGGCCACCATCGAAGTGTACGGCTTTGACGAACAGGTCGTGTTCGGCAATCAATCCCCGTTTTTTTACGCCAACTCCATCATCGACATCTTTCCCCCCATCGCGCTGGGCGCAAAGGTCTACCTGCTCCCGCCGGGCAGCCTCGCCTTTCCCCGGCAGTTCCTTTCCAGCCTGCAAGAGCGCCGCGTAAGCGAGCTTACGATGACGCCCTCCAGCTTCATCGCCGCCTCGGAGGCGCTGGAGGAGGGTTGCCTGCCGGATCTTTGCTACGGGATCATGTCGGGCGAGATGATGCCCTGGCGACCGCTGCAGCGCTGGATGAAGGCGGCCCCTCAGGCGGGTTTCTACAATTTTTACGGCAGTACGGAGGCGTTTTCGGTCGCGGTAGGCCGGGTCGACCGGGAATACGCGGACGGCGACCTCCTCCCGGTAGGGCGTCCCTTTCGTCAGGCGGAAATCGTCTTTCTGGACGAAAAGGAAGACGAGGCGGACCCGCAGACCGGCGGGGAAATGCTGATCGCGAGCCCCTGGCTGTCCTCGGGCTACCACCGCGACGCGGAGCGGACGGCCGCCGCCTTCCTCATCGACCCCATGGGACGCGGCTACTTCGAGCGATTTTACCGAACGGGAGACATAGGCCGCCTGAACGGCCGGGGGGAGCTGCTGGTGACGGGGCGCGCCGATACGCAGATCAAGCACCACGGCTACCGGATGGAACTGGGAGAGGTCGAGGCGGCGCTGCGAAGCCTGCCCGGATGGCAGGATGGATGCGTGCTGCACGACAGGGACAACGCGGTGCTCTACTGCTTCTGGACGGGTGCGCTCACGCAAAAGGAGCTGTGCTCCGCGCTCAGAGGCAAGCTTCCCCGATATATGCTGCCGGAGCGGTTCGTCCATCTGGACGCGATGCCGCATACCGCCACCATGAAGATCGACCGGGTGGCGCTGCGCTGCGCCTACATGGGCGGCGCCCCCAATGTACACGACTAATAAGAGAGGCTGATAAAGCAATCTCTTTTAGAACATAAGGCAAGGAGGGATGAACTGCGTTTCGATTTTGGCGCTGCCGGCCGTGCGGCAGGTTTGGCCAAGACCGTGAACGGGTCGCTCATCATCACGGAGGACGATTCGGAAAGGAAGAGCAAAATCATGAAGAAGCTGTCTATACTGTTGGCGATCGTTATGATGATCAGCATGGTTAGCGTTCCTACGTTTGCAGAGACGGCGGAACCTACCGAGACCGAGATTCTCTCTCAGAATTGCGAGTTCGCCATGATCGAGGCGGACGGCGCGCAGCCCCGCCTGACCTACATTGAGGGCGTGACGAACATCATCGAGGCGGACGGCCTGAAGTTCAAGGACATGAACGGAAACGGCCAGCTGGACGTCTACGAAGACTATCGTCAGGACATCGACGCCCGCGTCGCCGATCTGGTGAGCCAGATGACCGACGAGGAAAAGGTCGGCACCGTGTTCTGCTGCAGCGCGGCGCTGGACACCGCCCGTCAGTGGGTGGGCGAGTTCAAGAACACGCACATGCTGTTCAACCTGAACGGCACGCCCATCGAGGTGGTCAACACCCTGAACAACATTCAGGCGGCCGCCGAGAACGAGCGCCTGAGCATCCCGATGACCTTCACCTCCGACCGTGAGTACAACGCCTTCGGCGGCTACATCGACAAGTCCCACGAGGCTTTCGGCACCGCCTATGATCCCGATCTGGCCTATCAGCTGGCGTACATCTACGGCAAGGCCATGGTCGCCATCGGCGTCCACGTGACCTTCGAGCCGTACGCCGAGGAGATCGGCGCGCAGTACGGCGAGAACCCCGAGCTGATCGCCAAGGTCGTGCATAACGAGATCAAGGGCCTGGAAGACTCCGGCTTTGCCTCCTGCACGAAGCACTGGATCGGCCGCGGCGGCGACTCCTCCTTCGGCAACGCGCGCTCCGTCGCGCAGAACTTCGACAACTGGATGGTCGGCTGGAACGCCGCGCTGTCCGGCGGCTCCGAGTGGGTCATGACCAACTGCGCCGGCAGCGGCATCACCAACACCTGCGACCCCAAGTGGGACGCGGTGACCATGAGCTACCTGCGCGACACCATCGGCTTTGACGGCATCGTCGTGACCGACTGGTGGGGCCTGGGCTTCCAGAACAAGGTTACCGGCGTGACCCCGGACGGCATCGTGCTGGAAGACCAGTCCGCCGCCTGGCTGTACAACGATGCCATGAAGAAGGGCACCGACCTGTGGGGCGGCGGCACGCTGCGCCACGGCTCCACCGACGAGGAAATCGACAACTACATGCACTTGTGGCCGGAAGTGATGCTGCAGGGCGTGAAGGACGGCGTGGTGGAAATGGACGTGCTGGAGCGCTCCGTATCCCGCCTGCTGAAGTTCAAGTTCGCCAAGGGTTCGTTTGAGAATCCCTACCGCGTCGGCGAAGAAGCGCTGGCCGTCGTGGCGAGCGCCGAGTACGCCGCCAACCCCGGCGAAATCCACAGCAACGAGGACCTACGCACGGCGCGCAACCCCGAGGAAGTCGCGCTGACCGAAAAGCTGCAGGCTGAGTCCGCCGTGCTCGTGAAGAACGACGGCAACCTCCTGCCCCTCAAGAAGGGCATCAAGGTGTACGTCGAGTCCAGCAACTCCGATGCGAAGGCCGGCTACGACAAGTACATCGCCGAATTCGCGACCGTCGTGGACACCATGGAAGAAGCGGACGTCGTGGTGGGCGACTTTGCCAGCATCAACGACGTGACCGAGCTCTTCGTGGACGACGCGAAGGATGCCGGCAAGCCCATCGTGCTGACCCTCAACAACGTCGACCCGACTCTTTACACCATTCAGAGCGCGGACGCGCTGCTGTACCTGAGCTACAACCACAAGGCGGACCACGGCTCCACCGAGGCCGGTTTCATCACCACCACCGAGCCCTGGGTCTACACCGACCTGCTGTTCGGCGAAGTGCAGCCCGGCGGCGTGATCGTCAAGGAAATCGCCCGCGACGGCTTCTCGGATGCCGCGCAGTGGAAGGACCTTGCCGGCGATCAGGGCGCTTCCCCCTACGTCCGTCTGATGGTGCAGGCCACCATGGAGGACGACAAGGAATACCACGCCTCCCCGAACAACTGGGGCGACCCGCTGGTTCAGGCGCTCTACGGCATGAGCTACGGCGTCGATCCTGAATTCGTGTACAGCTGCCTGATCCTGCCGATCTCCCAGGAGGAGACCAAAGCGGAGAACAGCCGCGGCGTGATGGAAAAGTCCGTCGTGAACACCGTGACCGCGAAGGCCGGCGAGCCCTTCACCGTCTATGCGCTGCTGCGCAATAACGGCGGCGACGGCCTCACCACCGTTCAGGTGAAGGACGGCGACAACGTAATCGCAGAGAAGGTCATGACCGTCACCGGCGGCAGCTGGCGCGTGGTCGAGATGGACATCACCCTCGAGGCCGGCGAGCACACCCTCACCGTGGGCGATCAGGTCGGCACCATCACCGTGACCGAGTAATTCCCCGAATCATGCAGGAGACGGAGGGAGCGCACGCTCCCCCCGTCTCCTTTTTGCTTCTAAAAACGAAGGCTATTTAAGTGCGATGATTGAATCTGTCAAGGAAAAGCAGACACCTAATAGGGAAGATCGAGTAGGAGGGAGCGATACCAGCCTCACCCTGGCTGCGCTGAACATGGCATACTACCGGGAACGTCTCTATGTGCTGGGCATCCGGCAGAGCATGTCCTGCAAGGGAGACCCCTACGACAACGCTGCCGCTGAAAACTCTTTCTCCTGCCTCAAATGCGAGCTGGTGCATCACAAGCGCTGCGCGACAGGAGCGGTCGCACAGACCGATATTTTCGCGTATGTCGAAGCGTTTTACAACGCCATACGGCCACATTCCGCCCTCCGATGGCTCTCGCCTAAAGCTTTTGAGCAGCGCTTTTTTTCGCCGTCACGAACCGCCGCTTGAGTTCCTGCGAATGACTACGGCTCATTCCGTTTTTATTAGCTTTTCCTGTCTGTTTTATCGGGAAGGGCTCAGTTCAGAATGCACACCTTATTCCCGCCATTCTCCTTTCAAGCGCTCTTTTCTTCGTTCCCTTTCCCGCTGGAGACTTTCACTTCCTGTTTCTTTCTCTTCCGATCCTCTTCGCTGTTCCTGCGACTGTATCTTCCAACTTACAACGTTTCTTTTCCTATACGCAACTTCCTATGAAATTAAAAAGTAGACACCCGCACTTTTTGTGAGTGTCTACTTTCATTTTACCTGGGGCAGCAGCCGCCTCTTCCCCTGTTTTTCTAGTTCCCGCGTCAAAGCCCGGCGATCTTCATCGCGCCGTTCAGGCCCATCCGGCCGGAAATCTCAGGCGGCACCTGTTCGGCGTCATCGATGCCCATCGCGTCCAGGACGTCCCGGATCGCGCGCTGAAGGGGCATCTTGCCCGCGATGTAGACCTTCACGCGAGCATCGTCCGGGATAAACGCCCGCAAAGCCAGCGCGTCCTGCGCGAGCACCGCGCCGAGCAGATAGCTGCGCAGACGAACGCTTTCGACGCCGCCCAACTGGTTGAGGATGCGTCCCGCGAACGCCGAACGCCCCAGCCCGCAGCGCAGGCATTCCATCGCGCCCCGGCGCGCCATTTCCGCGTCATAATCCTCCTCTGTGGCGAACGCACGCCCGACCGCGTCGGCCAGGATCGTGCCGTGCGTGATCGCGTCGAGCAGCTCGCCTGAAATGGACGTCATGCAGCCGAGGATTTCCCCTCCGGCGCTGACGCGCACGAACTTGTTGTGCGAGCCGGGCAGGATAAATACGCTCTCCTGCCGCGGTCTCAACAGGTCGAAAAGCCCGACCGTCTCGGTCTCCTCGCCGCGCATCATGTCCATGCCGGAGTAGTTTTCAGGCGTCACGCTGCCGGCGAAGTTGCGGACACCCGGGATGAAGGAGATCTCAAACGGCGCGATCTGCGAAAAGCGCTTTGTGCGCATGCCGCGCCGCAGGTCCTCCGCCGAGACGGGGGCGATCAGATGCGGAATTTCCAGGAGACCCATGTTGCTCGTGATCATGCCGAAGGCCACGCAGCGCGAAACATCCTCCATCCTCATTTCGGCCTTTTGCAGGACCTCCTCAATGCACTCGGCGAGCATCGACCTGAGTCTGCCGTCGTGCCCGTCGATCGCCGTATGGCGCACGCCGCCGGGACGGCTGCCCTGTGCGAGGATCTGGCCGCGCGCGTCGACCAGCGTGCAGCGCAGGTTCGTCGTGCCGCAGTCCACGATGACCGCCGCGCTCATCTTTCCGCCTCCCACGCCGCAATCGCCTGGGTAAACGCCTTCGCGCGCGCCTTGATCGCCTCGTACGCGCCGTCTCTCACCGCGTCAGCGAGGACGAGCGGCCCACCCACGCCGAAGCCGCAGACGCCCGCATTTAGAAACTCCCGGACGTTGTCCGGCTTGACGCCGCCCACGGCGCTCATCGGGATGTGCCCAAGCGGCCCGCGCACGGCTTTGATGTAGCCCACGCCGAGCTCGCCCGCCGGGAAGAGCTTGACGATGTCCGCGCCCGCGTTCCACGCCGTGACGATCTCCGTCGGCGTCAGCGCGCCGGGCATGGAGGCCATGCCTAGCTCGCGGGCCTTGCGGATGACGTCCGGGTTTACGTCCGGCGAGATGACCAGCTCCGCACCGGCCTCGCGCGCCGCGAGAACCTCCCGGACGTTCAGCGCCGTGCCGCAGCCCACCGCGACGGTATCGCCGAAGCGCTCCGCCGCATAGCGGATCTTGTCCGCATTCTCCTGCAGATAGTTTTCCCGGCCGTGGTCGAACGTAAACTCCAGCACGCGCACGCCGCCCGTGATCAGCGCGCGGACGACGCCGTCGATTCGCTCCATCGGCAATCCGCGCAGAATCGCGACCAGACGCTCCCGCTTGATGATCTCAAGGACTTCCTCATGGCTTCTTTTCATGGTTTTCCTTCCTTTCCGCAGACGATAAAAGCAAAGCGGGAAGCCGGAGAACGATGGTCCATCGTAAGCCGGCTTCCCAAACAATCCGATTCGCTCTCGGGCCGTCAGCGTGTCCGGCGCCCTTGCGCACGCCGTGAACGGCTCCTTACCACTCGGCGATGACGCCGTCGCTGTCGCGCCAGATCGGGTTGTGCCAATCGTGCCCGCTTTCGGCCATCCTGCGCACGTACTCCTCGTTCACCTCGACGCCGAGGCCCGGCCCGGTCAGCAGGCCGCACATGCCGTCCTTGTAGGTGAACACTTCCGGATTCTTGATGTAGTTGAGCAGGTCGTAGCCCGCGTTGTAGTGGATGCCCGCGCTCTGCTCCTGAATGAACGCGTTGGGCGAGCAGAAGTCGACCTGCAGGCAAGCCGCCAGCGCGATCGGCCCCAGCGGGCAGTGCAGCGCGACCGCTACGTCAAACGCCTCCGCCATTGCCGCGATCTTGCGCGTCTCCAGGATGCCGCCGCAGTGGCTCACGTCGGGCTGCAGGATATCCACGCCGCCGCGCGTGAGCATGTGCTTGAACCCCCAGCGGGTAAAGTTGCGCTCGCCCGTCGCGATCGGCGTATGGCATGTGCGCGCAAACTCGAGGAATTCATCCTCGTTCTCGCAGAGCACCGGCTCCTCGACGAACATCAGGTTGTACGGCTCGAGCATGTGGATGAGCTGCTTGGCCATCGTCTTGTGCACGCGGCCGTGGAAGTCTACCGCGATGCGCATGTCCGGCGCAACCTCGCGGATGGCCGCCACACGGGCCACCGTCGCCTCCAGCTTGTCATAGGTGTCGATCCAGCGCAGCTCGTCCGTGCCGTTCATCTTGACGGCGTGGTAGCCCTGCGCGATCGCCTCCTTCGCCGCCTCGCCGGTGTCGCGCGGGTGGTCGCCGCCGATCCAGCGGTACACCTCGATCCGATCGCGCACCTTGCCGCCCAGCATCTCGTAGACCGGCACGCCGAGCGCCTTGCCCTTGATGTCCCACATGGCCTGCTCGATGCCCGAAATGGCGCTGGTGAGGATGGGGCCGCCGCGGTAAAACCCCGTGCGGTACATCAGCTGAAACGCATCCTCGACGTCCGTCGCGCTGTGACCGATCAGCTGCGCCCCCAGTTCCTTTACCGCCGCGGCGACAGTGTCCGCACGCCCCTCGCAGACGGGTTCGCCCCAACCGGTCAGCCCGTCGTCGGTCGTCATCTTCAGGAACAGCCAGCGCGGAGGAACCTTGAACAGTTCGATCTTCGCGATTTTCATGATCTTTAACCCCTATTCTTACAGAATGCCGTACTTCTTGAATGCGTCGGCGGCGCTCATGCCCGCGCGAATCGCCTTGCCGACCGTCTTCTCGCCGGTAGCTTTCTCCCACGCGCGCGAAACGACCTCGGCCTCGACCTCGCGCGGGATCACGACCACGCCGTCAAGATCGCCAAAGACGATGTCCCCCGGACAGACGTGTACG
>JAEXCG010000186.1 GCA_023402355.1 Bacillota bacterium
GCGCTTGACGTAGCCGAAGTGCGTCAGCGTCACGACCATGTCCTCTTCCTGAATGAGGTCCTCCGGGTCGATCTCGTCCGCCATGGAGGTGATCTCCGTGCGGCGCTCGTCCGCGTACTTGCGCCTCACCTCGAGCAGCTCGCCGCGCACGATGGAGAGCAGCATCTGCTCGTCCGCGAGAATGGCGCGCAGGTAGGCGATGGTCTTCTCCAGCTCGTCGTACTCCTCCTGCAGGCGCTCGCGCTCCAAGCCGGTCAGGCGCGCCAGGCGCATGTCCAAAATGGCCTGCGCCTGCTTTTCGGAAAAGTCGAACTTCTGCATCAGGGCGTCGCGCGCGGCGCTCGTGCTCTCGCTCTCGCGAATGGTCTTCACGATCTCGTCGATGTGGTCCAGCGCCTTGAGCAGGCCCTCCAAGATGTGCGCGCGGGCCTCGGCCTTGTCCAGGTCGTACTTCGTGCGCCGCGTGACGACTTCCTTCTGGTGTTCGAGGTAGTGGTAGAGCATCTGGTGCAGGGAGAGCACCTTCGGCTCGCCGTCCACCAGCGCCAGCATGATCGCGCCGAACGAATCCTGAAGCTGGGTGTGCTTGTACAGGTAGTTGAGCACCACCGCCGCGTTGACGTCCTTCTTGAGCTCGATGACGATGCGCATGCCGTTGCGGTCGGACTCGTCGCGGATGTCCGAGATGCCGTCCAGGCGCTTTTCGTGCACCAGCTCGGCGATCTTCTCCACCAGCTTGGCCTTGTTGACCATGTAGGGAATCTCCGTGACCACGATGCGCGAGCGGTTGACCGTCATCTGCTCGATGTCGGTCTTCGCGCGGGTGACGATGCGCCCGCGGCCGGTGGAATAGGCTTCGTAGATGCCCTGACGGCCCATGATGATGCCGCCTGTGGGGAAGTCCGGCCCCTTGATGTGCTCCATCAGGTCCTTGAGCGTCGCCTCGGGGTGGTCGATCAGGCAGACGACGCCGTCGATCACCTCGCCCAGGTTGTGCGGGGGGATGTTCGTCGCCATGCCGACGGCGATGCCGCTGGAGCCGTTGACCAGCAGGTTCGGGTAACGGCAGGGCATGACGGTCGGCTGCATCAGCGTCTCGTCGAAGTTGGGGCAGAAGTCCACCGTCTCCTTGTCCAGGTCCGCGACCATCTCCATCGCGATCTTCGACATGCGCGCCTCGGTGTAACGCATGGCCGCCGCGCCGTCGCCGTCGACGGAGCCGAAGTTGCCCTGGCCCTCGACCAGCATGTAGCGCGTGGAAAAGTCCTGCGCCAGGCGCACCATGGCGTCGTACACGGCGGTGTCGCCGTGGGGGTGGAACTTGCCCAGCACGTCGCCGACGATGCGGGCGCTCTTGCGGAAGGGCTTGTCCGGCGTCATGCCCAACTCGTGCATGGAGTAGATGATGCGCCGGTGCACGGGCTTGAGGCCGTCGCGAACGTCCGGCAGGGCGCGCGTGATGATGACCGCCATCGCGTAGGAGATGAACGACTTTTTCATCTCCGTCTCCAGATCGATGGGGATCAGGCGCGGCACGTACTCGGCGCTGGCCGGCTGATTCTCCTCCGTGCCCGGGGTGTTGTTGTTTTCATTATCCAAACGGTTTCACCTCGCAGTAGTTTTGCGGGATGCTCCGGGGACAAAGCCCCGGAGCGCAGGGCTGCGGATCAGATGTCCAGGTCCAGCACCAGCTTGCAGTTTTCCTCGATGAACTCGCGGCGCGGGTCGACCTTCTCGCCCATCAGCAGCGTCATGATCTCATCCGCCGCGATGGCGTCCTCGATGGTCACCTTCATCATCGTGCGGGTGGAGGGGTCCATGGTGGTCGTCCACAGCTGCTCGGCGCTCATCTCGCCCAGGCCCTTGTAGCGCTGCACCTCGGGCTTCTTGTCGCGCCCGATCTCGCGCATCACGGCGTCCAGCTGCTCGTCTGAATAGACGTAGCGCTCCTGCCCCTTGTACGTCACCTTGTACAGCGGCGGCTGGGCGATGTAGACGTAGCCGTCCTCGATCAGCTTGGGCATGAAGCGATAGAAGAAGGTCAGCATCAGGATGCGGATGTGGCTTCCGTCCACGTCGGCGTCGGTCATGCACACGATCCGGTGGTAGCGCAGCTTCTCCGCGTTGAAGTCTTCGCCGATGCCGCAGCCGAAGGCGGTGATCATCGCCTTGATCTCGTTGTTGGCGAGGATGCGGTCCAGCCGCGTCTTTTCGACGTTCAGAATCTTGCCGCGCAGCGGCAGGATCGCCTGAAAGTGGCGGTCGCGGCCGGTCTTGGCCGAGCCGCCCGCGCTGTCGCCCTCGACGAGGAAGATTTCGCACTTGGAGGGGTCGCGCTCGGAGCAGTCGGCCAGCTTGCCCGGCAGGCTCGCGGACTCGAGCACGGTCTTCCTGCGCGTCAGGTCGCGCGCCTTGCGGGCCGCCTCCCGCGCGCGCGCGGCGTTCAGGCAGCGGTCCAGAATCGCCTTGGAGATCTGTGGGTTCTCCTCCATGAAGTCGGAAAGCTGCGCGCTCACGAGGCCGTCCACGATCGTGCGCACCTCGCTGGAGCCGAGCTTGGACTTCGTCTGCCCCTCGAACTGCGGGTCCTCCAGCTTGACGGAGATGATCGCAGCCAATCCCTCGCGGATGTCCTCGCCCTGCAGCATCGCGTCGCTGTCCTTGAGAATCTTGTGGCGCTTGCCGTAGTCGTTCACCACGCGGGTGATCGCCGTGCGAAAGCCCGTCAGGTGCGTGCCGCCCTCCGGCGTGTGGATGTTGTTGGCGAACGAGAAGATGGTCTCGTTGTAGGTGTCGTTGTACTGCATGGCGACCTCGACCGTCGTCGTGCCCCGCAGGCCCTCGATGTAGATCGGCTCCGGGAAGAGCACCTCCTTGTTCTTGTTGAGGTACTTGACGAACTCGCGCACGCCGCCCTCGTAGTGAAAGACGTGTTCGTGCACGGGATCGACGCGCTCGTCGCGCAGCACGATCTTGATGCCCTTGTTGAGGAAGGCCATCTCGCGAAGGCGCACCTTGAGCGTGTCGTACTGGAAGTCGCCCGTCTCGAAGATGCCCTCCGGATTCTCCTCGCTTTTCACGTCGGGCAGGAAGTTGACCGTCGTGCCCGTGCGCTCCGTCTCCCCGATCACGCGCAGGTCGTAGAGGATCTTGCCGCGGGAGTATTCCTGCTCGTAAATCTTGCCGTCCTGATAGACGTTGACCTTCATGTGCTCGGACAGGCCGTTCACGACCGACGCGCCGACGCCGTGCAGGCCGCCGGAGACCTTGTAGCCGCCGCCGCCGAACTTGCCGCCCGCGTGCAGCACGGTCAGACAGACCTCGACCGCCGGACGGCCCATCTTGGGATGGATGCCCACCGGAAAGCCGCGCCCATCGTCCTTTACCGTCACCGAGCCGTCCTTTTCCAGCGTCACGACGATCTCCTTGCAAAAGCCTGCGAGCGCTTCGTCGACCGCGTTGTCCACGATCTCGTAGACCAGGTGGTGCAGTCCGCGCACGTCGGTCGAGCCGATGTACATGCCCGGGCGCTTGCGCACCGCCTCCAGCCCTTCCAGCACCTGAATTTGGGTTTCGTCGTATTGCTGCTGATTTACCTGTTCGTTTTCCATGTTCCACCTCAATCGGCGCGCGAAGGGGAAACCCCTTTGCGCGAATGTCGGTCCGCTTCCCCGCGCGCGCCCTGGCGCAGCCGCAGCGTTGCGGACGAAATGGGCGATAGAAGCACGCGGACGCCCCTGCGGCGCCCGCACAGGACGACGCAGGTCTTGGCCTGCCCGCCGGAGATGTCCTCGACCCTGCCCGCCACGCGCTGCGCTTTCAAAAAGGCGCGCGTTTCCTCGGGCACGCCGCCGGCGATGTCAAGGATCATCACGATGTCCTCCGCAAGCGCCGAAACATCCTGCCCCAGGTGCACGATCATGCTCTTTCCGCCCCTTGGTCCAAATTTTTTCTACTATATTATTATATCAAAAAACATGCCCTTTTTCAAACGCTTTTAAGCGCCTCTTCCCCTATGTTTTCGTCCGGTTTTATGTGCGAATTGCTCAGAAACACAGGCGGCGGTCAATAGATATAAAAACGCAACGAAAAGCGCGGGCGGTCACAGGGACGCCCGCGCTTTTCGTCGCGCCGTTCATTTAAAATTTATTCCGTTTTGGGTCTGCGCGCGCCCGTCGCCCGGCTGATCACCCGGCGCATCCGCGCGTCCCGTGTCACGGGCATGCCCGCCAGAACATCCTCCGGCGTAAAGACGCAGAGCAGAATCTCGCGCGCCTTATACCGCTCGTGGTCGTACACCACGTAGATGCGTCCGTCCGGCCCTTCCGTCGCGTCGGGATAGCTGATCTCGGGCCGCACGTCCAGCATCAGACCGCCGATCCAGCTCCTGCCGTCGTCCTGCGACAGCATGGCCATCAGATTGTCCCGCCGCTTCCAGGGCTTTTTGTCCAGCACGTTCGTGGGGTTCATGTGGTTGATGAGCAGCAGGTCTCCCGTGGACAGACGAGTGACGTTGAACCTGGAATTGGGGCCCGTATGGCCGGTGGGGCCGATCTCCTGCCACGTATGGCCTCCGTCCCGGGAAAACGCCTGGCCGATGCCGTCCACGCAGCGGGTCAGCATCCAAAGGCGTCCGTCCGCAAGCTCCACGATCGAGTGCTCGTCAAACACCCGCCCCGGCATCCGGACGCCGCTGCGGTAGGTAAACGTCCTCCCCTGATCGACGGAAACGTAGACGTTTGCGCCCACCTCGCATGCCAGCTCGGGATGTCCCGGCCCGGCAATTTTCGCGTATTCGTCCCCCCACAGGGAGCAGGGCATCAGCCATTCGCCCGAGCGCGTAACCGTCGGCTTGTTGAGCATGATGCCGTTGGCAATGCGCCGGGGGGCGGAGAAATGTGGGTGCGCATCGTCCGGCGCCTCGCACGTGCAGGCCCATACCCCGACGCGTCCGTCGAACTGCCCGAACCCCGACTGCGCCCAAAAGAGCCACAGCCTGTCCGTCGGGTCCCGCCAAAGGCACGGGTCAAAGCAGCGTACGGAGGGGTCGTCGTGCTTTACGACCAGCCAGCCGTCCGTCCAGGTCAGCCCGTCGTCGCCGCTCCTTTCCACCTGCACGAAATTGCCGCACACCTCGCCGTGCATGCCGGTATACCACGCGGCGATCAGCGTCCCGCCCCGCGTCCGCTCGATGGCGGGTATCCCCTGCCACGTGCGGCCGGCGGCGCGATACTGCGCCTCCTCCGGCTCAAAAATCAGGCGCGCCGGGGTCATACTTCCGGTATTCATCTAGGCAGACTCCTCCCCTCACTTTTTCATCACGCGGTCGTAGTACGCCTGATAGGCGGATATGTATTCCTGCACGCCCATCTGTTCCAGCGTCTTGATGTAGCGCTCCCAGTCCGCCTCCACGTCGCTTTCGCCGGTCACCCAAAGGGAGAACATTTCCTTGACGTAGCTCTTGATGTCGGTCTCGTAGGAGGAAATGAGGTCGTACTCCTCGGGCAGCTGATAGCTGGGCATCATCACCTCGTTAATGTACTGGTCGGCGTACACCTCGGACTGGTGGTTCATCTCGACCGCCCACTTTGCGCCGGTCGCCAAATCCCTGCAGTGCTCCTCCGCCTTGTAATAGGGACCCATGTTCGCCATGGTATACCATTTCCACTCGTCCCGGCTCGCGTACTGCGACGGAATCTGATCCGCTGGCACCTCGGCGAACTGTCCGTCCTCCTTCTCATACAGATGCGTTCCCAGATAGCCGTCCGCGATCTGGCTGCCCCAATAGGGGTCGTAGAAGATGTCCAGCCAGCGGCAGACGAGCTCCGGATTCTTGCAGGAGGCGGAGACGGCGACGCGGTTAAAGGACCACTCGCGCCCCTCGCCCATATGGGTTCGCGCGGCGCCGCTCAGCTGCGTACCGGCGCAATACAGCGCGGGGAGCACCTCAAATTCGTCGTAGTTATGGTCGCCCAGGACCAGCCCCTTGCGCCAGGCGCTGAAAACGCCGTAGAGCGTGGGGTTCGTGCTGCCTTTTGCGTTATACGTCGTGCTGTTCTGCGTAAATATTTCCTTGTCGATTAACCCTTCGGCGTACAGATCCGCAAAGTACTCCACCATGATCTTGTAGTCGTCCATATAGGGCCCGTATTTTACGACGCCGTCACGAATCCAAAGTCCCGGCAGCACGCCGAACCAGGAATAGACGCCGCCGATTCTCGCGTCCTGGCCCGCGTAATGCCAGTCAAACGACATGGGAATTTCGTCCTTCTGTCCGTTTCCGTTCGGGTCCTGATCCCGGAAAGCGATGAGCACCTCCTTGAGCTCTTCCACAGTGGTCGGCATCTCAAGGCCCAGTTTTTGGAGCCATGCCGTATTGATGAAATTTGCCGCGCCTGTGGTGTAATAGGCCAGTCCGATAGCCGGAAGGGCGTAGATATGGCCGTCCTCGAGCGTCAGCATCTGCTCGATGCCGTCGTTGCGCCCGTCGTTCATCGCAGCGTAAAAATTCGGCATGTATTCCTTGTATTCGTCAAACGGCAGCAGCGCGCCCAAGGACGAATAGGTGAGCACCTCGTCGTTGGAGGGCGCCGCGATGACGTCCGGCAATTCCCCGCTCGCCCACATCAGGCTCCTGCGCGTCTGCGAATCCGATGGCGAAACGATCGTCCATTCCACGTGCACGTTGGTGAGCTCCTCCAGCTTCTGGTACATCAGGTTGCTTTCGTTGAAGTCCGTCTGATACCCGTGGCCCACAAAAAAGGTAATCGTCTGCTTTTCGTCGGTAAGCCAGTAGTCGCCTTTCTCGTCCGCCATCGCGGAGGGGAGCGCGCAGGCCAGCAAGGCCAGCATTGTCAGGGTCGCCAGGATTCGTTTCATGGGATACCTCCTCTTTTTTATGGACGCTCAGCGCCCGCTTTTACCCTTTGACCGAACCGATCATTACGCCCTTGACGAAGAATTTTTGCAGGAAGGGGTAAAGAATCAGCATGGGAAGGCTGGATACGATCACCAGCGCGTATTTGAGCGATTCCGCCAGGTTCAAAAACTCAAAGGCTTCTTCCATCGCCGAAATGTCGGTAATGTTCTCGGTGTTCATGCTGCCCTGCACCAGAATCTCCCGCAGGATGAGCTGCAGGGGGTATCGCTTGCGCTCGGTGAGGTAGATCAGGGCGTTGTAGTAGCTGTTCCAGTGCCCTACCACGCTGTACAGGCACAGCACGCCGATGATCGGGGTGCTCAGGGGAATCACCACGGACAGGAAGTAGCGGATGGGGGTACACCCGTCCAGCTTGGCCGCCTCGTCCAGCGCGTCCGGAATGCTGCTCTGCATGAAGGTGCGCGCGATAATCAGGTTGTAGCCGCTGATCATCCCGGGGAGCACGAGCGCCCAAATGGTGTTGAGCATGCCCAGATTGCGGATGTTGAAGTAGGTGGGGATGAGCCCTCCTGAAAAGTACATGGTGAAGAGGATCGCCAGCATGCACGCGCGGGAACCGTACAGCCCTCTTCGCGAAAAGACGAACGCCGCGGTCAGCGTTGCGGTGAGCGAAAGCGCCGTCCCCACCAGCGTGTATACGACGGTGTTGCCGTAGGCCGTCCAGATGTTCGCGTTTTTAAACACCATTTCGTACGCCTTGAACGTGGGGCTGGAGGGCAGCAGCAGCACCTTTCCCAGCATGACGTCGTTCGGCGAGGAAAAGGACGCGATCAGGATGAAGTAAATCGGAAACAGCGTAAGGAGCACGAAGAAGAAAATCAGCAAGTACGTGACCGCGAAGTAGAGCCTGTCGCCCCTCGAAAGGCCCCTGATTTTTGAAAGCGTCATCATGATCCCCCTTCCTTACCACAGCGACGTCTCGGTGAGGCGGCGCGAGACGAAATTGACGGACATCAGAAGCACGAACGTGACGACGGAGTTGAACATATCGACGGCGGCGGAGAAGCTGTATTCGGTCTTTTGCAGCCCCAGCTTGTAGGCGTAGGTCGCCAGCGTCTCGGACGTGGACAGGTTCAAATCCGTCTGCATCAGGAACACCTTTTCAAAGCCCACGTTTACCAGGCTTCCAAGGCGCATGATCAGCAGGATGATAAACGTGGGAATGATGCTGGGGATGTCGATGTGCCAAAGTCGTTTGAATCGCCCCGCGCCGTCCACCATCGCGGCCTCGTGCAGCGAATGATCGACCGAGCAGAGCGCCGCCATGTAGATGACCGCGTTCCAGCCCGTGTTCTGCCAGATATCCGACCACACGTAAAGGTGCGGAAACATGGACGATACCCCGAAGAAATTAATCGTCGTCCCCGAAATCGCCTGCAGGAAATAATTGACGACGCCGTAGCTGGGCGACAGGAAGAGCTTGAGCATGCCCACGATGACCACCGTCGAAATAAAATGCGGCGCATAGGTGACCGTCTGGATGTTCTTTTTGAGACGTTCGCCCGGCAGGCTGTTGAGCAGCAGCGCGAACAGAAGCGGAAAGGGCATGCCCACCAGCAGAGAATACACGCTGAGCGTCAGCGTGTTCTTCAGCGCCGGGAAGAACTGCCTGCTGCTGAAAAGGCGCTGAAAGTGCTTCGCGCCGACAAACTTGCTGCCTTCAAACCCCAAAAAGGGATTGTAGTCCATAAACGCCATGCGAAGGCCGTACATCGGCAGATACTTAAAGAGGAGGAAGTACGCCATAATCAGCGTCATGAGCAGGTAAAGCTGCCAGTTCGCTTTCAGGTAACCCCGGTAAAAGGACGTCGTCCGGCCTTTTATCCGCCTTTTCGTGATTGCGCCGTCATGTCGCGTCATGCTGCCACACCTTTCTTTCCACGTGCCTGCCCCGTGCGGAAGCGGCGAAAACAGCGTATCAGGGGAAAAGGCATTTTGTCAATTTAGAATATTTTTTGTGCGTTAAATTCTGCCTGATTAGGGTTTTATGCAGAATTATTCCCCGCAAAAATATTGTTGATTGTGAAAATCCGCGTTCAAATGCTATAATGATCAAAAAGTTTGAAGCGGTGATACGGCGTGATGCAGGCGATCAAAAAGACCTTCAGGAGCTTTCATGCGCGCAAGCTGTTTCGTTACTTTGCCCTGCTCTTCGTGGTGCCCTTCGTGCTCATCACGCTGCTGATTCTCAACAACCTTTTTACCTCCTTCAGCCAGCAGGCCATGAAGGAGCAGCTGAGCAGCACGTCCCGCGCGATGGAGCACCTGCAAATCTGGGTGGACGCGTTCCGGCGAATTGTCGCTCAGCTCGTGGGCGACGACTCGCTCGACCCGAACGGCCTTGGCGCCTACAGCGGCCAAAGCGCGCTGCAAACCAAGCTCCGCCTGCTGACCGCCTCGCACAGCGGGCTTGAATCCATCTGGTACAAGCTGCCCGAGGAGGACCGCTTTCTCTCCGGGGACGATTCGCTTTCCGTAGACCGGCTCAACGCGAGCCGTTTCACGCCGCCCGAAGGTCTGGAGGCCGGGCAGACCCTCTACGACGCCCTGCTTGCGGGGGAAATCGTCGTATCGCACGACCGGTACAGGGGGCGCGACTGCCTGCTGTTCCCTTACTTTTTCACGCTGAACGCGAAACGCACCATGCTGGTGTTCGAGCTGGGCCTTGAAAGCATCCGTTCGGACCTTCAGGGGCTGTGGGGCAATTCACGGGGCGTGGCCCGGCTGCGGAGTCCGTCCGGGCGCACGCTTCTGCGCCTGCCGGGCGACTACGACGGCGTCTTTGCGGCCGCGGCCGCCTGTCCGCAGGGGATGGACGAGCCCTTTGCCACCCTCGCGCAGTATCAAGGCAGCCTGCCAAACGGCGAGCTCATCATCTCCACCAGCGCCGCTGCGAAGGACTGGGCGATCGATCTGGTCTGCATCAACAACCTCGTGAGCCGTTTTCGGGTCATGCAGTCCGTCGCGCTCCTGCTCATGACGGTCTTTTTGCTCGGCTGCTGCGTCTGCGTCGTGCTGACGGTTCGGCTGTACAAGCCGATTCGCTCCATCCGCGCCAGCATATCGGGCGCGTCCGCCCTCCCGGACGAGGCCTACGCGGACGACTACGACTACATCGAGAGCAGCATCGAGCTGATCAACAGCGACAATCGGCAGCTGCGCACGGCGCTTCACGCGCATACGGAAAAAGCCCGGGAATTCGTCTCTTCCATGCTTTTCTCCGGGCACATCAAAAGCCCGGAAGAGTTTAAAAGCGTCTACGGCTTCTGCGGCTACGTTCCCCCGGAGCGCCCTTACTGCATTCTTACGCTGGATACGTCCCAGGAGCCGCCCCGCCGGCTGCTGGACGCGCTGCGCGCCGCGGACAGGGTTCGCCTCTCGCTCAGCACGCGCGATCACTGCACCGTCTTTTGCGATTCGGAATCCCTATCGGGCCTGCCGCTGCTCCCTCAGGGGAGCAGCGTAAGCCGGCAAAGCGTCTCGCTGGCTCAGGCGCCCCTCCTGTGCGCCCAG
Source organism: Bacillota bacterium (assembly GCA_023402355.1). Classification (GTDB taxonomy): domain Bacteria; phylum Bacillota; class Clostridia; order Christensenellales; family Aristaeellaceae; genus Beduinella. The sequence continues at coordinate 10,454 of JAEXCG010000186.1, forward strand.
GCATGGTTTTCCCTCTCGATGCGGGCGCCTCGTTTTACCCCCGACCTGTGCGCGCAGGCGCTCTCGGCCGCGCCCGCCTGCGCGGAAGCCTTTCGCATCGCCTGCGAGCGCGGGGACGTCTCGGGGCTAAGCGCCCATGTCGAGGCGCTCGCGCCGGAAGACCTGGCTGACTGCGCCCGCGCGCTGGCCGCCTGCCTGCTTCGGCACATCGAGGCGCGCGATGACGTGACGCTGGACGACCCCTCCGTCTTTCACATCCCGCCCGACGCCTCCGACTCCGATCTGAAGGCCGACCTGCTTGCGCTCGTCGCCCTGCTCGACAGCCTGCTCGAGCCGGAGGAAAAGGAGGAGGAGGACCTGCTCGGCCAGATGTACCACTACATCGCCAAACAGTTTGATACGCCGAATTTTTCCATCAAGCAGATGGCCTGCGACTTTTCGATGTCCATCTCCGCGCTCAGCAGCTACTTTAAGGGCCACGCGGGCGTTCTGCTCAGCGACTACATCACGGAAATGAAGATCAAGAAGGCGATGCAGCTGCTGGAATTCAGCAACCTTTCCATTCAGGAGGTCGGTCTTGCCATCGGCTACTTCAACGTGAATTCCTTTGCACGGCGCTTTCACCAGATGACGGACATGACGCCCCGGGAATACCGCAGCCTGCGCACGGCGGCAAAAAGCGGATGACCTGCCTTGACTTGCAGGTCATCCGCTTTTTGTCGATCGATTGTACTTACATCGGCCGCAGGTTCTGATCCAGACGCTCGACGATCCAGCGCAGACGCCGCTCGCGCCCCTCGTCCGTCTTCGCGTCCAGGTATGCCCGCGTGTACGTCCTTTGAACCGAGGCGGGCATGGCGAGAAAGTTCGCATGGGCGGGCTCATGGCCCGAAAGCAGCGCCGAGAGATAAGCCACCTGCTCTTTCCCGATCGCCGCGGGCCCCGGCGCGTCCCACTGGCCGTTTTGCCGCGCCCGGGCGATTTTCTGCCTGCCCAAATCCGTCATCAGGCCCTGCGCTTCCAGCTTTTGCGCCAGCTCCCGGTTCTTCTTAGACCACCTGCTGTTATCCCGGCGCGGTGCAAAGTACTTCCGATAGGTCGCGTCGTCCAGGCGCTGCATCTGCCCGTCGATCCAGCCGAAGCACAGCGCTTCCTCCAGCGCCTCGCCCGCCTTCAAGGTTCCGGGGCCGCCCGGCTTGCCAAACAGCAGCCAGACGCCCTCGCTTTGCCCACCGTGCTCGCCCAGCCACGTCCGAAAGGCCGCCCTGTCCGAAAATATAAGCGTCTCCGACATGCGCGAGCCTCCTCAAGCCGTCTTCTCCCTCGCCGGCACGGCGAGCGCATACGTAAGAAAGAAAATGCCGCATTCCATGACGCCAAGCATGTAGCGCATCTCCTGCGAGGGGGTGGAAACCATCAGCAGCGCCACCGTCGTAAGCGGCGGCAGCAGCGCCGTCAGCTCCCGGCCGCGGCGCTTCAGGCACAGCAGCGCCGCGCACGCGACCGTCAGGAACGCCCAGATGCCGCCGCGCCAATAGATCGTGCGCAGCAGCGGCGTATCGCGCGTAAACGCCGCGAGCTGCGCCGTGATGCCCGTAAGGCCCGTCGGCGCGAACTCGTAGCTCTGCGGGGCGTTTTCCTCGTCCGTCACGGCCAGCGTGACCTCGTAGCCGTCCGCGGGCCGCGCGATCTCCCAGATGATGCTGTTCATGTCGAAAAACGCCGTCAGATAGAGCTTCGGGTAGCGCAGCAGGTACTTGGCGTTAAGCCGCAGCAGCGTGGGTCCCATGTCCCGCTCGTCCACGTTGAGCACGTCGTAGCCGATCTTCCCCCACGTGCGGGAAATCGAGTCGGCGTAGTACTTGTCGTAGCCCGTGCGCCAGACGTCCATGGGGGTGATCTCCTCCAGCAGCGCCTGATCCTCCGCATCGATCTCCTCTCCGCTGGCCGCCACGGCGGAGAGCATCGCCATGGGCACCGAGTACTTGACGTAGCCGGGGTTTCTCTGCATGTTCAGCATGCCAAAGGAGATCACCTGCACGACCAGCACGAACGACAGGATCGGGCAGAGCAGCGCGGCGAGCGCCTTGAGCGCCTCCCGCCAGCCGCTCCGCAGCTTTTGAAGCAGCAGCACCAGCAGCGGCGCGCACACGCTTACGATGCCCGCGTGGCGAATGAGCGAGGCGACGGTGCCAAAGAGCATCATGGGGATCAGCGTGCCCGCGCGCATCCGCTCCTCGCGCAGCGCCCGCAGGATCGAGACGGAGAGCCCCAGGATCGCCATGCTGAACAGCACGTCCTTGTAGAGCACCTGCAAAAACACGTAGGGCGTGAAGAGCAGCAGCGAAAGCAGCACGTACAGGCGGCATGCCCTGGCCGATCGGACGCAGCGGTTCAGCGTGTCCACCGCAAAGTTGCTGACGTAGATGAAGAGGAGCGCCTGCGCGAGCGCGAGCGGGAAGGGCGTCGCGCTGATCGTCGTCGCCCATTTGAGCAGGTACATGTACGTGACCGTGTGCCAGTCCGTCCACTCCTCGTAGTCCAACTGCACGGTGTCCAGACAGTACCGAATGTCGCCGTTGGTGTTGAGCAGCGTGGGCATCGCGCTGAAGAGGAAGGCGAACGTCAGCGCCGCCACCGCCAGCGTCACCCGGTAAAAGCCCGTGACGCGCATCGGCGTGAGCGGCAGGCCGTCGTCCTTCACGTCCGCAAAGCCGGGCAGTCCGAAGGCCGCGTACAGCACCGTAAACGCGGAGAGCAGCAGGCACGCCGGAAAAAGCGCCCAGGCGGTAAACGTCATCACCGCGGTGAGAACCCTCGCAGCGAGCTGGCCCGTCTCGATGACGATGAAGGCGTCGTAAAAATAGTAGTCGTACACCTGAAAGACCGCGTCCTTAGAAAACAGCCCGCACGAAAAGAGCTGCGTGCCGGACAGCATCACGCAAAAGAGCAGCGCGAGCAGCCCCGCGCACAGCACGCGCAGGCGGTTTTTCGGCCGCAGGGCATCCTGTACGTCCGCTTTTTGAAAAAGAAGCAGCAGTCCCGCGCCAAAGAGCGGGACCATCGAAAAGAGCGCCGCGTCCGCGACGAGGGAAGCGTCCGCCAACGCAGGCAGCAGGCCGCAGGCGATGAAAAGCACGCCGAAAATACGATTGACCATGGTGCACCCTCTCAATTTCAGATCCATATTTCCATTATACCGAACGATCTTCCATCCCGCAACCTTGCCTAACGCCTTTCATAAATTTTCGATGCGTGTTATAATGCTGCTGTTTGATTTTTTAGTCGGCAAATCCCCATCCATCGCGGGGCGTTTGCCAGGGCGACGAAGTTTTAGGGGGAATCCTCTTGCAATACGATCTTTGCGTCATCGGCGCGGGGCACGCGGGCTGCGAGGCGGCGCTGGCCGCCGCGCGCATGGGCGTGCCCACGCTGCTGCTGACGCTCAACCTGGACTCCATCGCGCTCATGCCCTGCAACCCCGCCATCGGCGGCACGGCCAAGGGGCATCTGGTGCGCGAGGTGGACGCGCTCGGCGGCGAGATGGGCCGCGCCATCGACGACACGTTCATCCAAAGCCGCATGCTCAACACCGGCAAGGGCCCGGCCGTGCACTCCCTGCGCGCGCAGGCGGACAAGCGCGCCTATCAAAGCCGCATGCGCCGCGCGCTCTTCGCGCAGGAGAACCTGGAGGTGCGCCAGGGCGAGGTCTGCCGCATCGACCTCTCGCCCGCGGGCGCGGTCGAGGCGGTGGAGACGACGACCGGCGCGCGCATCCCCTGCAAGGCCGCGCTCGTCGCGGCGGGCGTGTACATGGACAGCCGCATCATCATCGGCGAGTCCATCCGAGACGGCGGGCCGCAGGGGCTCTGGTCGTCCCTGTACCTCGCGGGCGCGCTGCGCGAGCTGGGGCTTCCGCTGCGCCGCTTTAAGACCGGCACGCCCGCCCGCGTGGAGGAGAGCTCCATCGACTTTGACGAGATGGAACCCCAGCCGGGGGACGACGTCGTCACGCCCTTCTCCTTCCTGACGGAAGGAAAGCTGCAAAACCGCGCGAAGTGCTACCTCACCTACACAAACGAGGAGACGCACCGCCTGATCCGCGAAAACCTGCACCGCGCGCCCATGTACGCGGGCACGATTCACGGCACGGGGGCGCGCTACTGCCCCTCCATCGAAGACAAGGTGATGCGCTTTTCGGACAAGCCGCGCCATCAGCTCTTTTTGGAGCCGGAGGGGCTGGACACCAACGAATGGTACGTGCAGGGCATGTCCACCAGCCTGCCGGAGGACGTGCAGATTCCCATGTACCGCACGATTCCGGGGCTGCGGCGCGCGCGCCTGCTGCGCCTGGCCTACGCCATCGAGTACGAGTGCATCGACCCCCTCATCCTGGACGCGACGCTTCGCGTGAAGGCCATTCCCGGGCTGTACATGGCCGGGCAGGTCAACGGCACCTCGGGCTACGAGGAGGCCGCCGCGCAGGGCCTGATCGCGGGCATGAACGCGGCGCTGTGGATCAAGGGACGCGCCCCGCTGATCCTTCGGCGCGACGAGGCCTACGCGGGCGTGCTGATCGACGACCTGACGACCAAGGGCACGAACGAGCCCTACCGCATGATGACCTCGCGCGCGGAGTACCGGCTGCTGCTGCGCCAGGACAACGCCGACCTGCGCCTGACGGAGATCGGCTATCGCGCGGGGCTCGCCAGCGAGGAACGCCTGCTTCGCATGCAAAAAAAACGCGCGATGACCGAAGAGGCCATCGCGCGGCTGTCGGATCAGTGGCTGCCAAGAAGCGAGGCGCGCGGCGCCTTTCTGGCCGCGCACGGCCAGCCGGACCCGGAGGGAAGCCTCCGCGCCGCCGACCTGCTGCGCCGCCCCGGCATCGCCTACGGCGACCTTTCGCAGGTGGTGCCGGACTTTGTCCCCCTGCCGCCGGAGGTTTCCGAGCAGGTTTCCATCGCGCTCAAGTACGAGGGGTATCTTGAAAAGGAACGCCGCCAAGTGGAGCAATTTCGCCGCGCGGAGGAAAAGCTGCTGCCGCCGGACGCGGACTACATGCAGGTGGAGGGGCTTCGCATCGAGGCGCGGCAGAAGCTGTGCGCCCAGCGCCCGCGCTCCCTCGGGCAGGCGTCGCGCATCTCCGGCGTCTCGCCGGGGGACATCGCCGTGCTGCTCGTCTGGCTGGAGCGGCGATCGCGCGAGGAAGGCATGCAGGCGCGCTAGGTTTTACCTATGCGCCCTTTACCCCTTCGCGTGGCCCGCAAAGTAATCGCCAAGAATCTTCAGGCTTTCTTCCCGCAGAACGCCCGCCGTCACGCTCGGGTTCCACCCCGAATGGCCAAAGACCAGCTCGCAGCACGCGGCGCCGGGCACGCCCAGAATGTCGCACAGGTCGACGTCGCTGGCCGCGTACACCAGCCGCCCCAGCTTCGTCCACACCATCGCGCCGCAGCACATGAAGCACGGCTCGCAGCTCGAATAGAGCGTGTATTCACGCAAGTCCGTGATGTGGGTTTCCGCGCAGAAGCGCCGTAGCAGTCCCGCCTCCGCGTGAAAGGTCGGGTCGCTGCCCGTGTAAATCTGGTTTTCGTTGGTGTACACGATGCGCCCGTCCTTCACCAAAACCGCGCCGAAGGGCTCGTTGCCGTGCTCCACGGCCAGGGCGGAGAGGCGGATGGCCTCCTCCATAAACAATGCGTCGTTCATCTGATCGGTCTCTCTTTCCATTTTGTTCAGCTGTACAGGGGATTCAATTATTCTACCATACGCCGGCGGGGACTTCCAGCCCGTTTGCATGGCGGCACAAAAAACTCCCTCCATAGGATTCAGTGCGCAACGCACTGCGTCCTCATGGAGGGAGCTTTCTAATCTGTCAGCCGCACTTCTTGCCGCAGGCGGCGCAGTCGTGCGAGCAGGTCCACAGCTTGTCCGCAACGGGCTTCCAGTTCTCGGCGTAACCGTCGCACTTGCCGCACAGGTGCTCCACCGGCTCCGGCGACTGCATGTCCGTGGAGCGTGCGCCGGTCTTTTCGATCATCGCGCGCAGCTTTTCCGGGTTTTCCAGCATCGGGCAGGGGCGCAGGTGGTTTTCATTGAAGGGCTGGCCGTCGTGGTAGGCCATGAAGAGCGGCGAACGCAATGCGTCCAGCAGCTTCATCTCCCGGATGTTGGCGTCGGAGTAGTGGATGAACACGCAGGGGTCCACGTCGCCGTTCGCGTTGATGTGCAGGTAGCGGCGGCCGCCCGCGATGCATCCGCCCACGTACTCGCCGTCGTTTTGGAAGTCCATGCCGAAGATGGCCTTCGTGCCGCGGTATTCGCGAATCTTGTGGTACATGTACTCGCGCTGCTCCGGTGTGGGCAAAAGCTCCGGCGCGGCGTCGTTGCCGACGGGCATATAGTGGAAATACCACACGAACAGCGCGCCCCAATCGATCATCGCGTCGTAATACTGCTCCGAGCTGATGTCCTCGAAGTTCATGCTCGTGTAGCAGCAGGAGATGCCGAACGGCAGGCGCTTTTCCTTGAGCAGCTTCATCGCGCGCTGCACGCGCGCATACGTCCCCTCGCCGCGGCGGCCGTCCGTCGCCGACTCAAAGCCCTCCACGCTGATGGCGGGGATGAAGTTCTTTACGCGCAGCATGTCGTCTGCAAACTGCTCGTCGATGAGCGTCGCGTTGGTGAACGATAGGAAGATGCAGTCGCTGTGGCGCTCGCACAGGGTGAGCAGGTCGGCCTTTCTCACCAGCGGCTCGCCGCCGGTGTAGATGTACATGAACACGCCCATCTCCTTGCCCTGGCGGATGATGTCGTCGATCTCCTCCAGCGTCAGGTTCAGGCGGTTGCCGTACTCCGCGGCCCAGCAGCCCGTGCAGTGCAGGTTGCAGGCGCTCGTGGGGTCGAGCAGGATCGCCCAGGGGATGTTGCAGCCGTACTTTTGCCGGTACTCCTCCTGGCGCTTCCAGCCGATCAGGTTGGCGTTCAGGATGAAGTTGGTGAACACCGTCTTCACGACGGCGGGGTCCAGCTCCTTGAAGACCTTCATCAACAGCCGGTACCAGTTGCAGCTCGGGTCGTTGATCGCGTTTCGGAAGGCCGCGCGCTGGGGTTCAAAGCTGTCGGGGCCGCTGCCCGCAAACTTGTCCACCCACTCCATGAGCTTGGGCAGGTTCTTTTCCGGGTCCTTTTCAATATAGGAATAGGCTGTTTCAAGCGCGAATTTTTTGATCGTATTGGCCATATGGCTCCTCCTTCTTCGTCGGTTCTCCGGTTTTCCTCTGTTTGCACTCATCATAGCATCGCGGGGATGAACAAAACATGGACAACCTGCACACTGTGCCCGAAATTGCGACACAATGCGAAAGTTGTCCAATTTTGTCGAAGGACGCGTTTTTACTTTAGGAGCATCAAAAAACCGCTGACCGCCATGAGGGCGTACACCGTGCGCCGCAGCGCCTCGCCATCCATCCGCCCGCGCAGTCTTTCGCCCAGTTTCCCAGCCGGCACGAGCGCCATAAGGGCAATCGCGTAGTACACGAACACCTGCGCCGTGAGCTGTCCGCCCGCCGCTCGAATCAAAAGCGTCATCGCATTGGAAAGCGTAAAGTAAGCCTGCGCGCACGCGATGTACTCCCCCTCGTCCCGCGTCGCGGCCAAAAAGTAGAGCACCATCGGCGGACCGCCCATGGAAAAGAGGCCGTTCAGCGCCCCGCCCAGCGCGCCGGCGATCAGCCCGCTGAGCGGCGTGGCCCGAATACGCAGGCGTTTTTTGAGCATCAGGAAGTAGAGGCTCAGCAAAATCAGCGCCGCGCCGAGCAGCTGATACACCGCCGCGTCGGGCGTTCTGGCGGCAAGACGGATGACGAGGGCATTGCTGATGGGGTAAATCAGCAGGGGCGGCCAGATCACCCGCCACCTGACGCGCGTTCGGTGCATAAAGGCTACCGGCGCGGCGCTTGAAAAGGCCAGCAGGTTGGTAAGAGAAACCGACGCGGCGTAGGAAGGCATGAAGTATGGAAAAAAGGCCATCGAAAAAATGCCGAACCCAAAGCCGCTCACCGTCTGCACGAGACAGGCTGCGGCGCTGACGGCAGCCGCCAGCGCATAGCTCAACACGACGCCCCCACGCAATGCTCCCGGAGGAACGAAAAGGCCCGCGTGCCGTGAATCTCGTGTTCTCCGTCAAAGGCATCCACCTCGAAGTCCTGCGCGGCCCCCAGCCGGTCGTAACAGGCGCGCACCGTCTGCGCCGCGCAAAGCGCCGCCGCCTGCGGGTAAATCGGGTCGCGGCTGCCTGTTTCCCACAGCATGGGTCGGGGAGCGATCGCGCAAAGCAGGTCGGGCATCTCCATCTGACCGACCATGTCCGGCCAGTAGTTGTCCACGCAGTGTCGCATCGCGAGGATGCTGCGCTCAAACGTATTGGCATAACCGCTGACGACGCACGCGCGCACGCGCGCGTCCAGTGCCGCTGTAAGCGCCGTGATCGTGCCGCCGCCGGAGATGCCCATCATGCCCAGCGCGCATCCGGGGTAGATCGCCCGCGCCGCGTCCATGGCGCGCATCGCCTGATTCACCCGTACGCCCAAAAGGGTCCTGCCGCAGGCCAGCAGGTTTACGGCCAGCCGGTGACAGCTGCTCTGTCCGTCGTCTTCCCCGGCAAGCTCCTCCGGCAGGCGCAATTCCCCAAAGCCCGCCAGCTCGGGCGCTAGGGCGATCATGCCTGCACGGCAGACGCGAAGCGCAAAGCCCTTTTGGTAGCTTTCCTCTTGCCGCAGACCTGCTACGTCCTTGCAGCCGTAGCCGTGCCCATGCAGGCAGACGACGAAAGGCGTGCCAGCGTCCGCGCCGTCCGGCGCGAGCAGGTAGGCGGGAGTGCGGAGCCCTTCCTCCGAAAGATAGGTAAGACGAAGCCGCGTATATCCATCCTTCTTTTCCGTCGCCTCCATGCAAAGCGAAATATTCAAAGGCGGCCTCGGCAGGCGCAGGGCCTCCCGTAATGTCCCGCAAAGCCCCTTCCGCCACTCGTCAAACGCCTGCGCACCGCTTTGGCACGCCGAAACATTCCACGTCCGCGATGCCGCCCGCGCCCGATACTGGGCCGATAGAAACGCCTCCATCTCGTTTATCATTTTCGATCCTTTCCCGGCGTCGCGCCGAACGTCTTCTTGTACACCTCGATGAAGTAGGAAACCTTGTTGTAGCCGACCATCGCCGCAACCGACGACACGCTGAGCTTTCCGCCCTCCAGCAGCTCGCGAGCCCGGCTCAAGCGCTCCTTTTGCAGTAGCTGTGAGAAATTTTTGCCCGTCTTTGCCTTGATGCACCGGCTCAGATAGCAGACGTTCACGAAGACCACGTTTTGCGCGATGTCGCCAAGCAGCAAATCCTCGCTGAAGTGCGCGTGTATGTAATCGAGCGTCTGTTCGACGATGTCGCCGCGTCCCTTTTCCTCCCGCGCCGCCAGTTTCCGGATGTACATTTCCAGATAATCGACAAGCTCCTCCAGCGTGTCGAAGTCGCACAGGCGCATGAGCGATATCTGCGCGGCCTGCCGCGACCAGTCCGGAACGCCCAGGCGATACCCGGCGTGGACGATCGCGTTGAGCAGGTAGTGGTAGTCCTCGTGCAGCCCACGCAGTGTATAGCCGGGCTTTCGCAGACGCTGACGGAGCATCAGCACCGCCTGTTCGGCCTCCCCCCGCGCCAGCAGCTCCGCCAGCGCGTCCATCGCCTGCGGGATTTCGTACGTGCTCTTTCCCGGGCTGCGTCCGTCGGCGATCAGGGTGTCGGGCCGCAGGAGCTTCATGCCGAGGGCGTATACCGCGGTTTGGTAAGAGGACGCCAGTTCATGGTAATCGGTCACCGCCGTGCCGAGGCCGACGGCCCACACACGCCCGAGGTCCCCTGACCTGCGCATTTCCCGCAGCTGCGCCTGCACCGCGCGTTCCATCTCCGCCTCGCTGCCCATGCTCCGATGCAGCACCACGATCTCGTTGGGATACTGATCGTGAAAGAAGGAAACCGCGCCCTCCGCGCTGCAAAACGCGTCGATCAACCGGCGATAACCCGCCTCCCCCTGCTCCGGTTCGTACTCAGAAAGCCGCACGACGAGGATCTGGTACCGCCGCCAGGCAAAAAACGTCTGCTCCTCCTGTCTGCTTACGAGGACGCGATTGTCGCTTAGCAGACGCACCAGCGCGCGGATTTCTTTTGCGTCGCGCAGTCTGCGATTGTTCGCGCGGCGCGAAGTGTAGGCAGCCTGCGCGCGCTCGAGCGTTTCTCGCAGCGTCTGTGGAACGACGGGCTTTAGGATGTACTGCTCGACGCGAAAGTGAATCGCCTGCTGCGCGTAGGAAAAGTCCGCGTAGCCGGATATGATGACGATGTCCACGTCCTCGCTAAGTTCCCGCAGACGGCGGCAGAGCTCGATGCCGTCCATGCCGGGCATGCGCACGTCCACCAGCATCAGGTCGGGCATGCGCCGCATCACCATGTCCAGCGCTTCCTGTCCGTTCTCCGCCTCGCCGGTTTCCACCTGCGCATTCCACTCGGTCACGATCTTCACCGTCGCTTTGCGGGCGTAGTACTCGTCGTCAACGATCAGAATGTACATCGGATCGCCCTCCCCGCTCGTCCCTAAAAAATCCGATGATCACGCGCAGCCCGCGTCCGTCCGGGCGTTCTTCCAGGCGTACCCATCCGTTCTCGCCATATTCGCGCCGAAGGCGAATGTGCACGTTCATCAACCCGATGCCCCCGCTGCTGTCCGCCCCAAAGGAAATTTCATCTTCGCCCTGCAAAAGGCGGTGGTTGATCTCTGCGACGCGCGCGCTGCCGGGCGCGACGCCGTCGTTCTCCACGATGATGCGGCAGCGCTCGCCCGCAACGTTTCCGCTGATCCATAAATGAACTTTTTGCTTGGAGCGCTCCATGCCGTGCGACATCGCGTTCTCCACGACCGGCTGTAGCGCGAAACGGCAGATGCGGCACGACAGCAGCGCCTCGGGCAGATCCACCGAAACGATAAAGCGTTCCGGAAAGCGCATGCTTTGAATGGCGACGTAGCGCTCCACCTGCTCCATTTCCTCGCGTACGGTGACGATGCGCTCCCCTTTTAGGTTGAAGTAGAGCAGGTGCGCGAGGTTCGCCGCCATCTCGTTGATGTTCAGGTTGTTTTCAAGCAGAGCCAGCGAGCTGATGAGGTTTAGGGAGTTGCAGATGAAGTGCGGGTTGATTTGCGCCTCCAAATAGCGAAGCTCCATCTCCTGCTTCTGGCGCAGAATCTGCTTTTCTCGCTCCTGCGCCGCGTGCAGCCCCTCGCTGACGCCGCGGTAAGCGCGAAGCAGCTCCTCCATCTCCCCGAAGAACATGGGTTCCTCCAGCAGGGGGGCGTCGGGCGCGGCGCCGAGGATAAAAGCCTTCGTGCGCGCCGTATCCCTTCGCACCATCAGGCCCAGCACGGAAATGGCGACGCCCCAGATGACGAGCATGCAGCCGCCCAGCAGCACGATCAGCAGCACCGCGTCGCGTATGCTGGTCGCAAGGCTGCTGTACTCCTCGCACTGCACCAGCCGGATTCCGTAACGCGGCGAATAGGTGGATAGAAGAAGGTAGGTTTCGCCGCTGTCCGCCCGAAAGCGGAAGCTCACCTCCTCGTCCTGCTGCGTCAAAAGCCGCTTCAGGTCGCGCGTGCCCGTCCGCTGCGTGGATGGAAGCGGAAACTCGCCGTTGCTGTACACCAGGCTTTCACCGGAAAAGAGAAACGTTTGAAGGGCGTAGCCCATGTCCTGGTCCCGTCGCAAAAAGTTGTCCAGAAGGTCCTGTAGGCCGACATCGTAGTGGATAAAGCCGAGCGTTCGCCGCGTGTAGAGGTCCGTCAGCCGGTTGGTCAGCGTGACGCACCAGTGCGTCCTACGGTGAATCGAAAGCGGCCGCGGGGCGGCAACGTTGGTATCCAGGTTTTGCGCCCGCATCTCTTCGCGGATTGCGGCGAGTGCGGAAAGGTAGGCCTCGTCCGACCCCGTGCTGTCGTAAATCTGCCCAGCGGACGTGTAAACCGTGATCCCCACGATGCTGGGCGCGAGCACGATGTGCCTGCGCAGAAGGCTCTTGACGTACACCTGCGCCTGGGCGTAGGCGCCGGTTCCGCTTTGCATGGACTCGGCGTTTAAGATGGAGAGGAAGCGGCTGTCCGTCAGGTAATAGGAGTCGTATGCAGCAACATCTTTGAGCACGGAATCCATGTAGGTCAGAATCTGCGCGTTCGCGTTTCGCATGGCCTGGTGCACCGCGGCCGTCTGCTCTCGCGCCGTGTTCAGCACTACGATCAGCAGCGACGCCGTTTGCAGCGCCAGCAACCCGTAGAGCACGACCATCAGCACGCGCGGAAGTGAAACGCGGCGGCGGCGCAGCCATTCCATGCCCCTTCCCCCTTCTTATCCCAAACGCGCCTTGAGTTTGTCTGGAAAGTTGACCGTCATGCCGTCCACCTCAAGATCGCACATGCGGTGCATGAGCGCCTCGGTCTTGACGCCCCAGGCGCGAAGCCCCAACCCACGCGCGCGCGTTTGCGCCGCCATATCCGCGTCCAGAAAGCGGGCGTCCGGGCAGTACTCTTCGATGCCCCGATCCTTCAGCATGTCCAAAAGGGCGGGACTGAACTCGCGCGCGAGGTAGCCCAGGCGCGGCCTGTCCGTCTCTCCCGCCAGTGCGAGCAGGCTGTCCAGCATAAAGGAGGTGATCGTGAGACGCTCAAAGGGGATGCCGCCTCGCAGCTGCTCCAGCACCTCCCGTTCGATGCCGCCCTGCTTGATCTCTACGGCGAAGTAGAGCTGCTTTGCGCCGAAGTAACGAACGAAGTCCGCGAGCGGCACGACGCGCTCGTATCTGTACCTGCTGTCCTTGAAGCCGCCCACGTCCAGCCCGGAAATTTCCGCCCACGTCATGTCGCAGACGCGCCGGTCCACGCCCGCCGTGCGCTGAAACGTCGCGTCGTGGCAGAGCAGCAGCACGCCGTCCTTCGTTCGCTGCACGTCCGTTTCAATCCCGTTCGCCCCCATCTCGATGCCCAGGCAAAAGGCGGCCATTGTATTTTCAGGCGCGTATTCGCTCGCGCCTCGATGCGCATAGTTAATCATTTTGCACCTCATCGCATTCTTCAATCTTACAATTTCCCACTTATTATATGCATTATACGGGAAACCGCCCGGCAAAGACAAGCTTCGCCGGGCAAAAGCCGCTCGCTTAATAGTCGAGCAGGAAGTCGTCCACCTCGCGCTGCATATTCCGGACCAGCTTTTCAACGTCCGCGCCGGGATCGCTCTCGATCTCGCTGAGGATATCGTTCAGCTCGCTCCAGATCGTCGCATCCACAGGGTTTACCCTCTGACCCTGAAGGTGCTGCACCTGATCGAACGTCGCCGCCCAAAAGCTGTCCGCCAGGCGCGCCTTGACGAAGTCCGTCTCCATGAAGGAATACTTGATCGGCAGGTATCCCTTGTCCATCGTAAAGCCCGAGACCGCGTCCGAAGAGGTCATGAACTGCACAAACTCCCATGAAAGGGCCTCGGTTTCGGCGTCGGACTTGAAGATGCCCAGCGCGTTGCCGCCGATGGGCGCGCTCACGTTACCGTCGATCGCGGGGAAGGTGACCAGCGCGTACTCGAACTTGTCTTCCACGCCCTTGGCGATGCTCTTGTTGCCGGCGCAGGAATTGAAGAGCATGGCCACCGCACCGTTTTTAAAGTCGTCCTTGGCCGTGCCGTGCTGGTTGGAGGGCATGCTGCCCGCCGCTGCCATCTGCTGAATGTCCCTCAGCACGGAAACCATCTGCGGGATGTCCACGCTCACCGTTCCGTCCTCGTGGATGATCTCGCCGCCCGCTTCGCGCACCAGCGCGTTCACGTACCAGGGTGCGTCGTCCGGCATGTTGAAGCCGAAGACGTCCGTCACGCCGTCGCCATCCGCGTCCTTCGTGAGCTTCGCAGCCGCCTGCTGCACCTCATCCCATGTCGTGGGCACATCGACGCCCGCCTCCGCCAGCAGCGCCTCGTTCACGTACAGAACGGGCATGCTGCTCTGAAAGGGCACCGCCACGCGCTCTCCGTTGTAGGTATAGCGCTCCCAATAGGCGGCCATGATGTCGTTTTGTTCTTCCTCGCTCATGAACTTTTCGATCGGCACGAGCACGCCCGCATCGTAGATCTGCGGGATGCCGTAGCGCTGGCTGAGCAGGCCCACGTGGGGAAGCTCGCCGGAAACGGCCGCAGCGATGTACTTGGTTACCAGGTCGTCGTAGCTGGAGCCGACGCCCACGCGGGTCACCTTGACGTCGGGGTGCAGCGCTTCAAACGCGGCGATTTCTTCCTCAAACGTGTCGTTGATGCGCGTCCAGAAGATGAGCTCCTTCTGCTCCCCCTCCGCCAGGGCGGGCAGCCACAGCGAAAGAACCAACAGGAAGGTCAGTGCCAGAGACAGCGTCTTTTTCATAGGGAATCCTCCTCGTCTATTTTCAGGCGCCGCGCGCCCGGAATCACTTGAGGCCCACCTTGGTGATGCCCTGCACAAAGTACTTTTGCAGACAGATGAACAGCAGCAGCACCGGCATGATGATAACGGTCGAGGCCGCCATGATCTTCGGCCATTCGCTGCCCAGGTCCGGGTTGATCATGTAGCGCAGGCCCGTCTGCACCGTGCGCATGTGCGTGCGCGTGGTCACAAGCGTCGGCCACAGATAGGCGTTCCAGCAGTTGATGAACGCGAAGATGATGATCGTCGCCATCGCGCTCTTCGCCAGCGGCAGCACTACCCTGTAAAAGAGCTGCAGCGTGTTGGCTCCGTCGATGCGCGCCGCCTCCAGCAGCGCGTCGGGGATGGTCTTGAAGAACTGACGCAGCAAAAAGATGGCGAACATGCTGGTGAGGCTGGGCGCGATGATCGCCAGGTACGTATCCGTCAGCTTGAATGAGGCGATCGTCAGGTAATTGGAGATGATCGTGCTCTCGCTGGGCACCATCATCGTGCAAAGGAAGATCGTGAACAGAAATTTCTTGCTCTTAAACTCCAGCTTGGCAAACGCGAAGGCCGCAAGCGGGCAGGTGATGAGCTGCGCCACCACCGTCAGCGCGGAGGTGACGAGGCTGTTGAGAAAGAAGCGGCCGAACGGCGCCATTTGTATGGCCTCCGGGTAATTTTCAAAACGCCACGTCTTGGGCAGCCACATGCCCTTGACGAACACCTCGGAGCCTTCGCGGAAGGAGGATAGGACCATCCACACGTAGGGAAAGGCGACGACCGCGCAGACGAACAGCAAAAACCCGTATTTGAGAATCGTGCCGGGGCGAATGCGCCGCCGGCGGGGTGCGGCCGCCGAATGCGGACGCGCCGCAGCCTTACTGCTCATACTGCACCTTCCTTTCCAGCGTGCGCTGGGCGACATGGATCACCAGGATGATCAGGAAAAGCACGGTCGATATGGCCGAGGCATAGCCGATCTGAAAGCGGTTGAAGGCGTAATCGTGCAGCATGATGACCAGATTCTGCGTCGATTTGGCTGGACCGCCGCCCGTCAGCACGTTGATGACCGTAAACATCTTGAGGATCGTGATGGTGTTTAAGATCATCAGCATGAAGGTCGTGGGGGAGGTGAGGGGGAAGATGATGTGGCGGATCGTGTCAAAGCGGCTCGCGCCGTCGATCGTCGCCGCCTCCAGCACGTCGCCGGAGATGTTCTGAATGCCGCCGATGAAGACGATGGTATCGTAGCCCAGCAGCCGCCACATGGTGACGAAGGCGATGCACCAGAACGCCGTGCCCGGTTCGTTCAGCCAACGCACGGGCGTGATGCCGAAAACGCCCAGCACCATGTTGAGCGCCCCATACTGCGGGTGCAGGATGAACAGCCAGACGGAGGAGATGGCGACCATCGAGGTCACGTGGGGTGCGAACAGCAGCGTGCGGAACACGACGTTCGCCTTGTTTTTGCCGGAAAGCATGACGCCCAGGGAAAATCCCCCCAGCAGCGTCACCGGCAGAATGACCAGCGCGTATTGCAGCGTCCGCAGGATGGTGTTGTAGATGTCCTCGTTGCCAAACAGCTTTTGAAAGTTTCGCCAGCCGATGAACTTCATCGTAGAGGTCATATTGTAGGAGAAAAAGCTGAGCACAAAGCAGCGGATGATCGGATAGATGACGAAAATCGCCAGCGGTATCAGCGCCGGCAGGATGAACGCGATGCTGCCAAGCTCCTGTTTGATTGCCTTCGCCCTTTTAGCTGTCATCTCGTCCCCTCCCGTCCAAGCGCATCCTGCGCCTTTTCGATTTCGTTGATGAGCACGGCGTCCGCGCCCATCGCAACCCACTTCTTCAAATTTGACAGCTCTGTGTAGCCCACCGTTCCCGGCGTACCGCTCATGATCCAGGCTCCCTTTCCGAAGCCGTGGATTCTCTCTATCTTTTCTTGCGTCACCCAGGGCTCCCAGAGCCGAACGTATTCGCACGCGGACGCGAGAAAAGCGTCCATGTCGGCCTCCTGATGCATGAAAGCGAGCACGCGGATGCGCGGGTCGAAGCGCTTGATCGTCTGCACAGCCTGCGGATCGCCCAGCCCCAGCACCACCTGATCCTGAAAACGAAAGCGCGCAACGCACTCCAGCACGGCGGTGAGCTGTCGCGCGTCGCACTTGAGGTGCAGCAGCGCGGGCACGAGCCCTGCCTTAAAGGCGGCGTCCAGCGTATAGGCCGCAAATTCCGCATTCGAGCGGTTCCGCAGCGTGAGAAACTCCGAAAGCTCCATCTCCTGAATTTCACGGTCCACGCCGAACAGGCGCTGGGCGTTGGGGTCGTGGCAGATTACGGGGGTTCCGTCGCGCGTGAAGCGTACGTCCAGCTCCACCAGATTCGCTCCCCTGGACAGCGAATGGGCGGCGGCTTGCATGGACTGCTCCGGGTAGCGATCCGTTCCCGCACGATGCGCTATCAGTTTCATCTCCATCACCTTTCCTTTTCATGTCCATTATAGCAGCCGCATTTCGTGTATTTATACCAAATTATTGACTACATCCATGCCGTTCATATGATTTCTGCTGTATGTTTTCATCGTTTTTGCGAACGCTTTCCATAATTCCCGAAGCGTCGCCCG
>JAEXCG010000191.1 GCA_023402355.1 Bacillota bacterium
GGAGGAGATCGTGCTCGTGACGGGGGCGGGGGAAGCGGGGATGGACGAAGCGGCGCGCAGGGAGCTGACGGACTTCGCGCAGGCGCGCTTCATCCTCAATCACGAGGACCAGCGCACCGGGCAGATCGGGCGGATGCTGCTGAGCCGCGCGGGCATGAAGCCCCGCGTCTTGCTGACGACCCGCAGCGTGGAGGGGGCGGCGGCGATGGCCGCACGGGGACTGGGCCTCGCCTTCACCCCGGATACGCACCTGAAGCACATGCGCCTTTCGCCGCCGCCGCGCTGCATTCGCCTCAGCGACCCGGCGGCGCGCAGCGAGTTCGTGGCTGCGTTTCGCAAAGGGGCGTTCCGGCCCGGATACCTGCTTGCGTTCGTCGAGACGGTGCGAAAGACTATGCAGTAAACGCATACTATTTATGGGAATTATGTATTGGACGTGCGGCGTGTCGGGCGGTATACTGTGTGTAAAGAAGCGGTCCGGCAGGACGTGCAAAAGAAAGAGGAGGACAGCGCATGGTCAAATTATATGACGGCGGCGTATTCCTAAGGGATGGCAAGGAGATTCTGGAAGCGCGCGAGGGCGAGCGGCAGGGGCTTGACCGCGAGGCGGCGCGCAGGGGAACGATGGCTTACGGCATCCTGCAGGCGCACAACAAAAGCGGCGACGAGCGGAAGCTGAACGTCTCCTTTGACGCGATGGCCAGCCACGACATCACGTTCGTCGGCATCATTCAGACGGCGCGCGCATCGGGCCTCACGAAGTTCCCGATTCCTTACGTGCTCACCAACTGCCACAACAGCCTGTGCGCGGTCGGCGGCACGATCAACGAGGACGACCACATGTTCGGCCTGAGCGCGGCGCGCAAGTACGGCGGCGTCTACGTCCCCCCGCACATGGCGGTCATTCATCAGTACATGCGCGAGATGTACGCGGGCTGCGGCAAGATGATCCTGGGCTCGGACAGCCACACGCGCTACGGCGCGCTGGGCACCCTGGCCGTGGGCGAGGGCGGCGGCGAGCTGGTCAAGCAGCTGCTGTGCAAGACCTGGGACGTCGACTATCCGGGCGTCGTGGGCGTCTACCTCACCGGCAAGCCGAACCCCGGCGTCGGCCCGCAGGACGTGGCGCTGGCGATCATCGGCGCGGTGTACGAGCGCGGCTACGTCAAGAACCGCGTGATGGAGTTCGTCGGCGACGGCATCGCGAACCTTTCGATGGACTTCAGAAACGGCGTCGACGTGATGACGACGGAGACGACCTGTCTCTCCTCCATCTGGCGCACGGACGAGCGCACGCAGCGCTTCCTTGCGGTGCATGGACGCCCGGGCGACTACAAGGAGCTGAATCCGGCCCCCGTCGCCTACTACGACGGCATGGTATACGTGGACCTATCGGCCGTGAAGCCGATGATCGCCCTGCCGATGCACCCCTCCAACGTCTACGAGATCGAGGCGCTGCTCGAAAACCCCGGCGACATCCTGCGCGAGACGGAAAAGAAGTGCGCTTCGCTGCTGGAGGGCACGGGCGTGACCCTTTCGCTGACCGACAAGGTTGAAAACGGCCGCATCCGCGTCGATCAGGGCGTGATCGCGGGCTGCGCGGGCGGCACCTACGAGAACTTGTGCGCGGCGGCCTCCATCCTGCGCGGACAGAGCTGCGGCAACGGCCGCTACGCGCTCAGCGTCTATCCCTCCAGTCAGCCGGTCATGCAGCGCCTGATCGAGATCGGCGACATTTCCACGTTTATCGCCGCGGGCGCGACGATCCGCACGGCGTTCTGCGGGCCGTGCTTCGGAGCGGGCGACGTGCCGATGAACGGCGGCCTGTCGATCCGCCACACGACGCGCAACTTCCCCAACCGCGAGGGCTCGAAGCCCGCAAACGGCCAAATCGCGTCGGTCGCCCTGATGGACGCGCGCTCCATCGCCGCCTCGAGCGCGGCGGGCGGCTACCTGACCCCGGCGGACGCGCTGGACGTGACCTACGACGTGCCGGAATACGAATTCGACGACGCGGCCTACAAGAGCCGCATCTACAGCGGCTGGGGCTGCCCGAAGGAACAGGAGCAGTTGATTCTCGGCCCGAACATCAAGGACTGGCCGCAGATGAGCCCGCTCGGCGAGCACCTGCTGCTGCGCGTGGCTTCGCTGATCGAGGACCCGGTGACCACGACGGACGAACTGATTCCCTCGGGCGAGACGAGCTCGTTCCGCTCCAACCCGCTGGGGCTCGCGGAGTTCACCCTCTCGCGCAAGGACCCGGCATACGTGGGCCGCGCCAAGGCGGTGCGCGCGCTGGAGGAGGAGCGCAGGGAGCGGGGCAGCGTGCCGGAAATCGCCTCTGTGCTGGACAGCGCGCGGCGCGTGCCGGGCTGCGAGCAGCTTTCGGAGCAGCAGATCACGATCGGCTCGTGCGTGTACGCGGTGCGTCCGGGCGACGGCTCCGCGCGCGAGCAGGCCGCGAGCTGTCAGCGCGTGCTGGGCGGCGCGGCGAACATCGCGGTCGAATACGCGACCAAGCGCTATCGCTCCAACCTCATGAACTGGGGCATGATTCCGTTCCTCATGGAGAAAAAGCCCGATTTCAAGGTGGACGACTACATCTTCGTGCCGAACGTGCGAAAGGCTGTGCTGGGCGACACCTCGCACATCGACGCCTACGTGCTGGGCGAGGAGAACCGCAAAATCACGCTCTCCATCGCAGAGATGACGCCCTCCGAGCGCCAGATCATCCTCGACGGCTGCCTGATCAACCACTACAGGAAGTAATGCAAAGCGCCGCTCCGGCCTTGGCGCAGGGAATGGATTTCCTTGCAGCAGGGCCGGGGGCGGCGTTTTTTGTGCCTGTGCGGCGAGTTTGGGAGGCGAAATCGAGAGAGACTTGCGGGATTTTGTAGTGGCGAAAGCGGGTTTATGGTATAATAGAGCGCATGTTTCAAAGGGAAAGGAAGCGCTATGCGAATGAAAAAGGAACAGATGCGCAACTCGCTGTTGCTGCTCTTGACGGCGGCGATCTGGGGCGTCGCCTTCGTAGCCCAGAGCGTGGGCATGGATTACGTCGGCCCCTTCACCTTCAATGGCGTGCGCAGCCTGATCGGCGGCATCGTGCTGCTGCCGCTGGTTCTTGGCGCGAGGCGGAAAGAACCTGCGTCCGGAGCCGGTGCGTCGGATAAAAAGACGCTGCTGCTGGGCGGCGTCCTCTGCGGCGCGGTGCTCTTCGCGGCCAGCAGCCTGCAGCAGATCGGCATTCAGTACACGACCGTGGGCAAGGCGGGCTTCATCACGGCCTGCTACATCGTCATCGTGCCGCTGCTGGGCCTTTTTTTCGGCAAGCGCTGCGGCCTGCTTACATGGCTGGCGGTCGCACTGGCGCTGGTCGGTCTCTATCTTCTGTGCATCACGGAAACGCTGTCCGTCGGCAAGGGGGACCTGCTGATGCTGGGCTGCGCGCTGCTCTTCTCGGTGCACATTCTGGTGATCGATTTCTTCTCGCCCCGCGTGGATGGGGTCGCGATGTCCTGCATTCAGTTCTTCGTCTGCGCGCTGCTCAGCGCCGTGCCGATGTTGGCGGGGGAGCGCCCGCAGCTCTCCGCGATCCTCGCGGCCTGGGCGCCGGTGCTCTACGCGGGCGTGCTCTCCTGCGGCGTGGCCTATACGCTGCAAATCGTGGGGCAGAAGGGCATGAACCCCACGGTCGCTTCGCTCATCCTGAGCCTGGAATCGTGCATCTCCGTCCTCGCGGGCTGGCTCATCCTCGGTCAACGGCTGAGCGGGCGAGAGATCTTCGGCTGCCTGGTGATGTTCGGCGCCATCGTGCTCGCGCAGCTTCCGCAAAAGCGCGAGGCGGCGTAAAGGAGAAACGGCTATGCACTGCATCCTGATTTGCGGCGCGCCCGCGTCCGGCAAGAGCACGATGGCCCGCGAGCTGGCGAAGGCGCTGAAGCTTCCCATGATGAGCAAGGACGACGTCAAGGAAATCCTCTTCGACACGGTGGGGTTTGAGTCGCGCGCCGAAAAGGTCGCCTTAGGCGAAGCAGCCCTGGGCATGCTGTACGCCTTCGCGGAGACGATGATGCGCGCCGGACAGCCCTTTATACTGGAGAATAACTTTGAAGCGGTTTCCAAGCCGGAGCTTTTGCGCCTGCTTTCGGCCTATCGATACGAACCGATTACGGTTTGCTGCGCGTGCGATCCGGCTGTGCTGTACGCGCGCTTTCTGGAACGGGAAAAGGACCCGTCGCGCCACCGCGGGCACGTCGTCAATACGTGTTATCCCGAGCGGGCGAGGGAGCGCGCGCAGGCGGAGCCGGTTTCGTTTGAACGCTTCCTCTCCTCGGCACGCTCGCGCGGCATGCTGGACTTTTCGGTCGGCGGCGCGCGCGTCGAGGTGGACACGACGGACTTTTCAAAGGTGCGCTACGCGCTGATCGCAGCGAAGGTGCGGACGCTGATGGAGGCAAAACTACAGCCGGGTGGGAATACCTGAATTTTTTCGGTTCATCCGACGACGAAAAACCCAGGAGCTTTAAAAGCTGAAATAGTCAAGAGATAGTAGACAAAAAAGCCCCATCAGACCGCCAGAGCTGTTGTAAAGAGCGCTGGCGGTTTTCCGAATAGTTGCGTTTTCTGGTATAGCCATGGACGCCGAGTCGTTTCATGGAACGCCAGACGGTCGGGTCGCTGAGCTTCCATCCGAACCGCCATTCCAGAGTGTCGCGAATCTGGCGATAGCCCATCATGGGGGAGTGGGCATGAATATCGGCGATACAGGCATCCATGCGCTGCTGGGTACGCTCATAGCGGTTGAGGGCTCCGGCGCGTTTCAGCCATTTGTAATAGCCACTTGTGGATACCCCGTATACCATACACAGTTCGGTAACGGAATGTTTGCCGGTTTGCTGCTGTATCTCAGCGTACATCTGCTGGATCATTTTCTTCGGGCATCGCCCTCCTTTCGGGCGTTGTGTTTTTTTAGGCGCTGCACCTCCGCTTGCTTTTGAAGCAGTTCCCGTTTGAGCAGTTCGATCTGATATTGCAGTTGCTCCTCATACGTCGGCTCCTTGCGCCGTTCATACCGTGACAGTGGATTCCCCGGCTTCTTCTTTGCCTCCCGACCGCTCTCGCCCTCTGCTTGATATTACGCTATCCATCTCTGGATTACATGATGATCGATCCCTTGTTCCTGCTCGATTTTTCGAGCCGCTTCCCCCGTTAGTACACGTTTCACTATGGACAATTTTTCTTCTTTGCTTCGCATCGTGTATTTCTTTGCCATTCCTTTCACTCCCTTTTTTCTTATCGTATCACAAAAAGAAGGTAGGCACTTTCGTGTCCACCTTCTTTTTACCACTTCAGCTTTAAAAGCCCCGGGGTTTCGTCTTCCGTCAATCAGTGGAAGTCGTGGAAGAAGAGCATGCCGTTCGTCATGCCCGCGTCAGAGGGGAGCATCGCGAAGTACAGGCTGCTGCCCACGTGCTTGATGGCGTTCTTCCAGTTGGTCTTAATGTTAAAGGTCTTCATTTTACAACACCTCTTATTTCTCTTCGTCGGTCGATCAGGACCCTCTATATTCAGTGATCGGAGAAGCCCCGCAGAGCTTTCCCTCTCACGGCGCAAACTATAGCACAGCCTGGGCGGGATGTAAAGAGGCTCTGGCAAAGACCGTCACCTTGAAACAAAAGGCTGGGAGCGGAATGGAAATATTGCTTGCCGGGTGCGAAAAGAACGCGCAAAACATGCAGGGTAAATTTGTGCTGATTTTTCCTTCCTGCATGTGCATGAAAATTCGATTTGCCATGTCGGGTGCGTTAACGTAAACGCAACATGAAGAGTGCAAGAAAAATGAAAGATGCGTGTCGAAACCTGCATTTGTGTCTCGAAAATAAATTCCTGCATTCCGATGAAACATGATAAACTCCGAATGATAAATGACCTTGCCGCGCGGCGTGTAAGGCCCGTCGATGGTCCGGCGGCGGGCAGCGAAAGAACTATCCGGGTCATAGCGGGAGAAAATGGCGCGGGCGGAGCGCCGCCGTAAATGAAGGAGCGCAGAAGGATTTTTCGCTTCGGACGGCGAAGGTATCACACCGCGCAATACCCAGAGTGAAAGAAGGTTGGAAAAGCGATGCGGTGCGGATGCCCGGAATGCGGCGCGTACATGGTGCATGCCGATGGAGCCCACGTGGGCTGCGTATGCCCGGATTGCAAATACCGCTGCACGGCTTGCCTGGGGACGAACAGCGTCCTGAGCCGTGAAGCGCTGCGGCATTTGAAGGAGAATCCGGAGCTTGCCAGACAGGTGATGGACAACATTTTGAGCGAAGACGCTTCTCAGGACGACACGGAGGCGTGAACAAAGCGGCCGAAGTTTCCTCCGGCCGCTTTGACGTATCCCCTTGAGCCTATTCCTCAGAATTGCATCTTTTTTCTGGCGCGGTAATAGCTGACGCAGAGCAGCAGCCCCGCCCCGACCCACCCGGCGGGCTCCGCGAAGTACACACCCCAGGCCCCAAACCAACGGGGCAGGAGGTAGACCGCCGCGATGCGCAGCAGCAGCTCGGTAAAACCCGAGAGCATCGGCACGAAGGGCTGGCCGATACCCTGCAGCGCGGAACGGTAGACGTAGAGCAGGTAGAGCGCGGGCAGACACAGCGCGATGGCGCACAGGTTCGCGTAGCCGACGTCGATCGCCCGCGCGGCCTCCTCGCCCGGCGCGACGAGCAGGCCCAGGAGCGGACGGCCCAGCACGACGATGAGCAGCGCCATGGCGATCGCGCATACGAGCGCGATGCGGACGCAGATACGCACGCCCGTGCGGATGCGCGCCCCCTCCCCAGCGCCGAAGTTTTGACCGACGAATGTCGCGAGCGCACCCTCCAGCGCGCCGCCTGCCATCTCCATCAGCCCGAAGTAGCGGCGTGCGGCCGTCGTGCCCGCGACGAACAGCACGCCGTAGCCGTTGATGACCGACTGTACGATGAGTCCGCCGACCGATATGACCGCGTCGCGGAAGGCAAGGGGCGCGCCCAGCCGGAGCAGCTCGCGCAGCGTCCCGGCTTCGGGCCTGAAATCCCCCCGGACAGGCAGCAGATCGGGATAGGCGCGCAGCTTCCATAGGCAGTAGGAAAAGGCGAAGAACTGCGCGAGCACCGTCGCCAGTGCCGCCCCGCCGATGCCCCAATGCAGCGCCGCGACGAAGAGCAGGTCCAGCACGATGTTGAGGACGCTGGAGAGGATGACCGCGACGAGCGGCGTGCGGCCGTCGCCGATGGCGCGCAGCAGCGACGCCGCGGCATTATATAGGAAGGTAATCACGAGCCCGCCCAGCGTCCAGCGCAGATAGACGAGTGCGCCGGAGAGTAGCGTTTCGGGCGTGCGAACGAGGAGCAGCACCGGGCGCACGGTGAATTGAAACAGCGCCGTCAGCGCCGCGCCGAGCGTTAAGGCGAGCAGAAGCGCCATGGAGACGGCCTGCCTGAGCCCTGTCTTCGCGCCGAAGCGCTGGGCGAATAGCACGCCGAAACCCTGCGACAGGCCGAGCACCACGCTGAACGACAGCCAGCCGAAAAAGCTGGCCGCGCCCACGGCGGCGAACGCGTCCACGCCGAGCAGGCGGCCGACGACCGCGCTGTCTACAAGGCTGTAAAGCTGCTGGAAGATCGTGCCCAGCATGAGCGGCAGCGCGAACGTGACGATCAGCCGCAGGGGGCGCCCGCGGGTCATGTCCATGCTCTTGGCCATGGCTCATCCCTCCAAAGATGCCGTTCCTGAAAGAAAGATGCCAGGTGCGATAGGCAGGTCTGGCATCTTTTTCTATATGCTATTGTACGCCGTGCACGGGCGTTTGTAAAGGGAATCAGACCGCTTTGGCGGTAGGAAAGAAGCGGCTTAGATAAGCGTCGGTGTAATGCGTGTCGAGGTAGCGCTCAAAGGCGCTGGCGGGCGCGTAGCCTGCCCGTCGGTCGCTCTGGCGTGCGACGGCCGTCGCGGTGATAAAGAGGTTGTAGGCCATAAACGCACAGAGCAGACAGGTCAGCATCCGGCCGGTGGAGCGGGGCATGCGCTCGATCATCGCGGAAAGGCGCGGATACAGCACGCGAATCCACACGAGGCCCAACGCTCCCCAGAGCAACATGAACCAGATGTTCGTGCGTCCGCCGATGTTGAGCGGCGAGTTGGAGTAGTCCCAGGAGGTGGTTCCGAAGAATATCTCCTGAAAGAGGCTGCACAGGTATTCGAACGCGCCGCCGATGAGCCCGCCGGCGACAAAGATGGCTCCATTATGGCGAAGACGATGCAAGAAGAGCGTGAGCAGCACGCACCCCGCGCCGTAGATCGGGATGAGCGGGCCGTACAGGACGCCGACGTGCAGCTCCGGATGCTCGTGTACGAGAAGGCACCAGACCGTCTCCAGTATAAAACCGGCAAAGCTGCCGATCATGAAGACCCAAAACAGCTTGGAAAAGCAAACGCCGGCGGCAAAACCTGCGACCTGCTGCGCGTCGCGCGGGCGGGTAGATTCTCTCAAGGCGATGTTCATAGGCGACCTCCTCATTTCATTCCACCTTGCACGCAGTGGATAGGAACAGTCTATCAAACGGAACGATTCGTGCGAAGGGTTAAGCGCGAAAAACCGCGTTTATCGCTTTCATTCGACATCCCTCGCGTCCATAACCGCAGTATACGCCCTGGACAAGCCGCGCATCAAGGAGCGGAAGATGAGCGTTTCCTTAGAGTTTGATGAGGAAGCCGCATTGTACAGGGCAACAGCATTTGAAAAAGCGGAAAAGAAGATATAAAATAGGGACATGGATATAAAAAGATTACAAAGTGAGCTGGCGAAGCTAGAAGACCCACGGCGGACAAAATGTGGACATATCCGGCAC
>JAEXCG010000156.1 GCA_023402355.1 Bacillota bacterium
CGCGCATCGAGGGCGCCGGAAGCCCGTCGATTGCGATCGACGGCGTCAGCCGCATGCACGGCACGATCTATCGCCCGATTCCCGACCGCATCGAGGCGGGCACCCTGCTCGCCGCCGCGGCCATCACGGGCGGCGAGATCGAGCTGATGGGCGCGCCCGTGCAGGAACTGGGCGCGGTCACGGCGAAACTGCGGGACATGGGCTGCCGCGTGGATTCGCAGCCGGGCCGCATGACGCTTTCGTCGCCCGCGCGCCTGCTCGCGCCGGGGCAGCTGCTCACGCAGCCGTATCCGGGCTTTCCGACCGACATGCAGGCGCAGATGCTGGCGCTTTCCTGCGTGGCGCGCGGAACCTCCATCATCACGGAGACGGTGTTTGAGAACAGGTTCACCCACGTGGGCGACCTGCGGCGCATGGGCGCGGACATCGTGGTAAAGGACCGCACGGCGGTCGTCCGCGGCGTCGGCACGCTGCACGGCGCGACGGTGACGGCGCGAGACCTGCGCGGCGGCGCGGCGCTGATGATCGCCGGGCTCTGCGCGCAGGGGGAGACGGTCGTGGAAAACGCGGAGATCATCGACCGCGGATACGAGCGGCTGGAAGAGACGCTTACGGACTTGGGCGCCGACGTGCGGCGCGAGCGGCAGACGGACGAATGAAAGCGGGAGGTCAACATGGCTGGCAGGTACGACGACGACATTGAGTTGCAGGAAGAGGCGGGCGCCCGTCACCCCGGAAGGACGGCGGCGCTCGTGCTCTTCGTGCTCCTCCTCATCGGTTTCTTCGTGACGCAGAGCACGATCTTCGTGCTGCACAGCGTGCAGGTCGAGGGGGGAGGCGGCCGCTTTACGGCCCAGCAGATCGCGGACATCGCGGGCCTGAGGATGGGGCAGCCGATCTTTTCCCTAAACGAGGAGAAGATCAAAAAGAACGTCGAGAGCAATCGCTACCTGCGCTTTGAGGGCATGGATATCCTCTATCCCGACAGCCTTTTGCTGCGCGTGGAGGAGCGCCAGGCGTGCGCGACGGTGACGTACCTGGGCGTCATGTTCGTGTTGGACGACGAGGGGCGCGTGCTGGAGCAGTACGGCGCCGCGAGCAAGGCGGTCGACGTCCCCGTCGTCACGGGCCTCAAGGTGAAGAGCCTCACGATCGGGGAGACGCTGCAGACCGAGACGGCCGGTCAGATGGAGGAAGTGCGCACGGTGCTGACCGCGCTGTCCCAAAGCGAGATGGCGGACCGCGCGGTCGAATTGAACGTGGCGGATTCGGACAACCTGTACCTGATGACGTTGGATGGGCTGAAGATCGAGCTGGGCGACGTCTCGAAGATGGACCTGAAGCTCTCGATCGCGCAGGAGGTGCTGCGCAAAATGACCGACACCGCGTTCCTGGAGCAGGTGCGCGTAAAGCAGGAGCAGGCCGACGCGGACGCCGCCGAGAAGCGAAGGCGCGCGGTGGCGGCCGGGACGATCGATCAGTCCGAGGCGGACGCGCAGGCCAAGGAAGCCGCCAAGGAGCCGCGGCTAACCTTTGAATTGGCCGGCGCAAAGCTCGACGTATCCTCCGCGGAGGTGGCGGATTTCGTGCCCGCTCAGTAAAAATGCATGAAAACAGACCGTCGGTTCATCTTTAAATCATCTTTTTATCCACGAAACGGCGGTCTGATCTAAAAAAATGAACGAAAACAGACTGTTTTTAGCAATGGTTCTTGCATATGTCGCGTAAAAAGGTTAAAATATAGTATCTTACATTATATACGTCAGAAGTTACCATTCGGCGCGCAGGCTGCGCGCAACGGGGAGTAGAAACGAAGATGAAAAAGACAGCGGCTGTGGTCGACTTCGGAACGTCGAAAATCGTGACCCTGGTGGCGGAAAGCGGCAGCTATCACCGCTGCGACATCATTGGCGCGGGGACGGTTTCCTACGACGGCTTTATGGACGGCGAGTGGAACGCGCCGGGACTTGTCAGCCAGGCGATCCACGATTCGGTCGCGGAAGCCGAGGCGCAGTCCCACCGGCGGATCAAGGAAGTCTACGTCGGCGTACCGGGTGAATTTTCCCGCGTATACGTCATCGAGACGCAGGTGCAGCTCCAGGGCGCGGACCCTCGCGTGACCCCTGCGGACGTGGAGCGGGTGTTCATCCAGGCGACGGAGGAAGTGCAGCCCCTGCGCGGCGCGATCATCCACCGCTCGCCGGCTTGGTTCATGGTCGACGAGGGCAAAAAGACGATGGAGCCGGTCGACATGAAGGGCAGCACGCTTCGGGCGATGGTCTCCTTCATCGTGGCGGACCAGTTCTTCTTGAACGACGTTTCCAACCGCCTGGCGCAGATGGGCCTTGCGGTCAAGGGCTTCTACTCGACCCCGATGGGCGAGGCGCTGCTCTTCCTGACGCCGGAGGACCGCGACCGCACCGCGGTGCTGGTGGACGTCGGATACCTCTCCACCGAGGTCATGGCCGTCGAGGGCGACGCGCTGATCTTCCACAAGGTGCTGCCGGTCGGCGGCGCGCACATCACGTTGGACCTGGTGACGGGCCTGGAGGCGCCGATGGCGCAGTGCGAGCAGATCAAGCGCAGCTATGTGTTCAATATAAATGCGGACGAAAAACAGGAAGCGATCGCCGAAAACGGCCAGAGCGAGACGTTCAGCCATGAACAGGTGGCGCGCGTGCTCGAGCCCCGGGTGGACGAGATCGCGGAAATGATTCAGGAGTGCATCGACCACAGCGGCGTGCGCCTGGGCAGCTGGTCGAACATCTACCTCACGGGCGGCGGCATCGCGCCGATGAACGGCGGGCGCGTGTACCTGTCCAATCAACTGGGACGAGCCGTGCGCCAGCCCGCGGCCAAGACGGCCAAGCTGAACAGCCCGATCTATTCCAGCGCCCTGGGCCTGGTGGACCTGGTCTTTGAGACCATCGAGACCAGCGAGGAAGAGGGCTCTGTCGTCGGAAAAATATCTTCTTTCTTCCAGAACCTGCTGGGGAAATAAAGGATTTCTTTTGAATTAAAAGGGGGATGACTTGTGCTCGAGTTTGAAGTCGAACAGAACTCCTATGCGTCCATCAAAGTAGTCGGATGCGGCGGCGGCGGCAACAACGCCGTCAACCGCATGGTGGATTCGGGGCTGCGGGGCGTGGAGTTCGTGTCCATCAATACGGACAAGCAGGCGCTGAATCTTTCGCAGGCGCAGCATAAAATCCAGATCGGCGAAAAGCTGACCAAGGGCCTGGGCGCGGGCGCCGTGCCCGACATCGGCCGGCGCGCGGCGGAGGAAAGCCGCGAGGAGATCGCCCAAGCGCTCAAGGGCTCCGACCTCGTGTTCGTCACCGCGGGCATGGGCGGCGGAACCGGAACCGGCGCCGCGCCCATCGTGGCCGAGGTCGCGCGCGAGCTGGGGTGCCTGACGATCGCGGTCGTCACCAAGCCCTTCCTGTTCGAGGGCAAGCAGCGCATGAAGAACGCGGAGACGGGCATAAGCGAGCTCAAGCAGCGCGTGGACACCCTCGTGGTCATCCCCAACGACCGGCTGCTGCAGGTCGTCAGCAAGGGCACCACGATGCTGGAGGCCTTCCGCATCGCGGACGACGTGCTGCGCCAGGGCATTCAGGGCATTTCCGACCTGATCGCCGTGCCCGCGCTCATCAACCTGGACTTCGCGGACGTGAAGACCGTCATGGAGTCCGGCGGCATGGCGCACATGGGCATCGGCGTGGGCAAGGGCGAAAACCGCATGGTCGAGGCGGCGAAGAACGCCATTCAGTCCCCCATGCTGGAAACCTCGATCGACGGCGCGCGCGCGGTGCTGATGAACATCACCGGCGGCCCGGACATCAGCATCATCGACATCAACGAGGCGGCGCAGCTCGTCATGCAGGCCGCGGACAGCGAAGCGAACATCATCTTCGGCGCGGGCATCGACGAGACGCTGGAGGACGAGGTGCGCATCACCGTCATCGCCACCGGCTTTGAGAAGACCCCTTTCCCGCCCAAGGAGCCGGTCAAGCGCCAGCGTCAGGCCTATGCGCCCTCGCAGGCGCCCTACGTGCCGGTAACGCAGACGAGCTACAGCGCGCCGGAAGAGCCGCGCGCGTACTCGCGCTACGACGCGAGCTATACGCCCGCCGAGGGCGGCTACGCGCCCCGCGCGGAGAGCGGCTACGCCCCGCGTCAGGACGACGGCGAGCCGGAAATTCCCTCGTTCGTCAACAGCGGCATGAACCGCGGGCCCGCGCCGCAGCGCGTGTCGCCCTTCCAGGGCATGCCCGCGCAGCAGAACCCGGTGCGCGAGCAGTCGCCGGAGGAAGCGCCGCAGGAGACGTCCAGCCGTTCCTATCTGTCCGACGTGCCCGCGTACCTGCGCCGTCAGCCGAAAAAATAAGTTCCGTATCAGCTTGTCCGTCCGGTCGATTGACCGGACGGATTTTCCATGTTATAATCCGGTTATTCTGAAGGAAGAGGCAGGAGGGATGCGCAGTGGAGATGAACCGCGCCGTCACGGCGATGCAGCCCAGCGGCATCCGGCGCATCACGGCGGAGGCCCGGCGCATACCGGGATGCATTTCCCTGACGCTGGGCGAGCCGGACTTCGACACGCCGGAGCCCATCCGCGCGCGTACGAAGCAGGCGCTCGACGATAACTGCACCCATTACCCGCCCAACGCGGGCTATGCGGCGCTGCGAAAACAGATCGCGGCCTATGAAAACGGCCGCCATGGTACAGACTATACGGAGGACGAGGTCATCGTGACGGCGGGCTCCACCGAGGCCATCGCCTGCGCGCTGATCGCCATCCTGAATCCCGGCGACGAGGTGATCGTGCCCGTGCCCGCCTTCGGGCTCTACGAGCAGCTCATCGCGATCGCGGGCGGCGTGTATGTGCCCCTGCACACGGAGGAAGACGGCTTTCAGATCACGGCGAAGCGGCTGAACGCCTGCCTGACGGAGCGGACCAAGGCGATCATCGTCACGACGCCCAACAACCCCACCGGCTGCGTGCTGGAAGCGCCGTCGCTTGCGCTGCTGTCCGGCGCAGCCAAGGCGCACGACCTCTTCGTGCTGCTGGACGGCGTGTACGACCGCCTGATTTACCGGGAGAACGTCCCTCATTTGATGGACGACACCGGCCTGAAGGACCGCCTGATCGCCCTGCAGAGCTTTTCCAAGCCCTTCGCCATGACCGGCTGGCGCGTGGGTTACAGCCTGGCGGACGCGCCCGTGACAGCCCAGATGCTCAAGGTGCACGCGTCGCTCGTGGTCGGCGTGTCGGCGTTTTCGCAGCGGGGCTGCGAGGGCATCTTCGACACGGACATCGAGCCCATGCGGGCGCGCTACAGGGAACGGCGCGACTATGTGCTTTCCCGCCTTGCCCAAATGGGGCTTGAGACGGTGCGGCCGGACGGCGCGTTTTACGTGTTCCCCTCCATCGCGCGCTTTCACATGCCGTCGGAGGAATTTGCGCTTCGCTTAATGCGCGAGGCCAAGGTCGCCGTGGTGCCGGGCAGTTGCTTTGGCGTGGAGGGCTTCGTGCGCATCACGTATTGCTACAGCGACGAGGAGCTTCGAGAGGGAATGGACCGGCTGGAGCGCTTCGTCAGGACGCTATAGGGCGCACCGCAAGGGGGGAATCCCTTCCGCGGGGACGCCGAAGGACAAGGAGGAACAGACGATGAAATTAAGAGGCAGCTACGTCGCGCTGGTGACGCCGTTTCACGATGACGGCAGCGTCAACTTTGAAAAGCTGAAGGAACTGTGCGAGTGGCACGTCAAGAGCGGCACGGACGGCATCGTGGCGCTGGGCACGACGGGCGAGTCGAGCACCATGACGCACGAGGAGGACGACGCGGTCGCCCAGTGCGTGCTGGACACGGTGGCCGGGCGCATCCCCGTCATCGTGGGCAGCGGCTCCAACGCCACGGAGACGGCCGTAATGAAGAGCAGGCGCTACGCGGCGATGGGCGCGGACGGCGTGCTGGTGATCACCCCCTATTACAACAAGGCCAACGACGAGGGCATGATCCGCCATTTCGAGGCGGTCGCGGACGCCATCGACGTGCCGATGATCCTTTACAACGTGCCGGGGCGCACGGGCTGCAGTCTGTCCGTGCCGGTGGTGGAGCGCCTCTCGCGCCATCCGCGCATCGCGGGCATCAAGGAGGCGAGCGGCAGCATTTCCTACGTCGCCAAGATCGCGCGTTTCGTGTCCGAGGACTTCAGCCTCGTCTCCGGCAACGACGACATGATCGTGCCGGTGCTCTCCCTGGGCGGCACGGGCGTCATCTCGGTCTTCGCCAACATCTGCCCGCGCCAGACGCACGACATGGTGGAGGCGTACCTTGCGGGCGACACGGACCGCGCGCGCGCGATGCAGCTCAAGTATTTGGACCTCATCGACAAGCTCTTCATCGAGGTGAACCCCATCCCGGTCAAGGAAGCGATGAACATGCTGGGCATGGACGTCGGCGGCTTCCGCCTGCCGCTGTGCGGGCTGGAGAAGGCGCACCGCGAGGTGCTGGCAGACGCGCTGCGGGTGCTCGAATGAACGTCGCGCTGATCGGCTACGGCAAGATGGGACGCATGGTGGAGGACGTCTGCCGCGCCCAGACGGACATCAGGATCGCGGGCATCGTGGACGAGGGGCATTTGCCGTCCCTCGCGCGCGTGCCTTCGCCGGACGTCGCCATCGACTTTTCGCACCCGGACAACCTGCGGGCGCTGCTCAGCGCAGCGCTGGAGATGCGCGTGCCGCTGGTGCTGGGCACCACAGGGCTTTCGGCCGCGCAGGAGGAGTCCATCCGCGAGGCGTCGCGGGAAATTCCGATCGTGCGCACGCAGAATTTTTCCGTGGGCGTGACGGTGATGCGCCGCATCGCGGCGGAGATGGCGGCGGCGCTGGGCGAGGATTTCGACATCGAGATCACGGAGACGCACCACCGCCAGAAGGTGGACGCGCCCAGCGGCACGGCGAAGATGCTGCTGCGGGCCGTGGACCCGCGGGGCGATTGCGCGCCGCGCTACGGGCGCGAGGGCATGGTGGGCGCGCGCGGCCGCGAGATCGGCGTGCACAGCCTGCGCGGCGGCACGGTCGCGGGCGAGCACAGCGTGCGCTTTTTCGGGGAGCAGGAGGAGCTGGAGCTCCGCCACCGGGCGGACAGCCGACGCATCTTCGCGGCGGGCGCGGTCAAGGCGGCGCGCTTCGTGTGGCAGCAGCCCGCGGGTCTGTACGACATGGACGACGTATTGTTTGGAGGACGCTGAATGGACGCATACGAGATCATCCGCATCATCAAAGAATCGAAGAAGCAGACGCCGGTGAAGGCGTTCGTGAAGGCAAAGCAGCCGCTTTGCTTTGAGGGCTGCAAGGTGTTCGGCGCAGGCGACCAGATCGTCTTTGGCGACTGGAAGGACGTGGAGCCGGTGCTCACGGCGCATGCCGGGGAGATCGAGGAGCTGGTCGTCGAAAGCGACCGGCGCAACAGCGCGATTCCCATGGTGGACATGAAGCAGTTCAACGCCCGCATCGAGCCGGGCGCGATCATCCGCGATCAGGTGGAAATCGGCGACAACGCGGTCATCATGATGGGCGCGATCATCAACATCGGCGCGGTCATCGGCGAGGGCACGATGATCGACATGGGCGCGGTGCTCGGCGGACGCGCGATCGTCGGCAAGCGCTGCCACATCGGCGCGGGCACGGTGCTGGCGGGCGTCGTGGAGCCGCCGAGCGCGCAGCCGGTGGTAATCGAGGACGACGTGCTCATCGGCGCGAACGCGGTGGTGATCGAGGGCGTGCGCGTCGGCGCGGGCGCGGTCGTCGCTGCGGGCGCGGTCGTCGTGTCGGACGTGGAGCCGGGGGTGGTCGTCGCTGGCGTGCCCGCGCGCGTCATCAAGCGCAAGGACGGGCGCACGGCCTCGAAGACCGAGCTCGTCGACGCGCTGCGCGAACTGTAAACGAAAAGCATGGAGCGCCGCCGGAAGCCCGGCGGCGCTCTTCAAGTTAGTGAGGTGGGAAATGCTGTGCGAGAGATTATACAGGGCAAGTTGAGGGAGATTGAAGAAAAGGAAAACGTCCGCATCCTCTGCGCGGTCGAGTCCGGCAGCAGGGCGTGGGGCTTTGCGTCGCCGGACAGCGATTACGACGTCCGTTTCATCTACCTGCGCACGCCGGAGGACTACCTTCTGCTCAAGCCTAAACGGGACGTCATCGAGTGGCAGTTGGATGAAACGCTGGATATCAACGGCTGGGACATCAGCAAGACGCTGAAGCTGCTGTATCGCGCAAACCCCACCGTGTTTGAGTGGCTTCATTCTCCCATCGTCTATCGGGAGAGCCTGGAACTGGACAGCCTGCGCCTGCTGTCACAGCGGTATTTTTCTCCCCGAAAGAACCTGTATCACTATTGGCACATGGCGGAGCAGGCTTATAAGACGCATCTTCAGACGGAGCGCGTTCGGATCAAAAAATACTTCTACGTGCTGCGTCCTATTTTGTGCGCGAAGTGGGTCATCGAGCGCAAAAGCATCCCGCCGGTCCCGTTTTCCGAGCTGGTGCAAAGCGAACTGGAGGGGGCGATGCGGCCCATCGTCGAAGAACTGGTCGAGCTAAAAGGGCGCACGCCGGAAATAGGCACAGCGCCCCAGATCAAGCCGCTGCACCGGTACATCGATGGCGCGCTGAAAGAGATCCGGTTCTGCGCGGACCACATGCAGGAGGAAAAGCAGAGCGATTGGAGCGCGCTGGACGCGTATTTTCTGTCCCTGCTTCGGCAAAGGGAAACCGGAAATACGCTCTGAGATCAAAACGGCAGGGGGTTCGGGAGACGGCTCCCGAACCCCCTGCGCGAGCGGCTGCCGCTTTGGCATAGCTGCCGGATAATCAGAACGAGATTTCCTTCCAGCATTCGTCCAGCACCTGGCACGACTGGCGGAAGCGCTCCTCCTCCTCCGGGGTGATCGGCAGGGCGAGCGTCTCGCGCACGCCCGCGCGCCCCACGACGGAAGGGATGCCCGCGAAGACGTCGCGCACGCCGTAGGAGCCGCGCAGCATCGTCGAAACCGTCAGCACGCTGTTTTCATCGCCCAGCAGCGCCTTGGTGATGCGCGCCATGGCCATGCCGATGCCGTAATAGGTGGCTTTTTTGGCTTTGATGATCTCCTGGGCCGCGTCGCGCACCTGTACGGCGATGCCCTCCATGTCCTCGCACCTGTAGCGACCGCCGGATTCCGCGCAGACCGTGAAGACGGGCTTGGTCGCCAGCATCGCCTGCGACCAGGGAACGAACTCGCTGTCGCCGTGTTCGCCCATCACGTAGGCGTGTACGTTGCGCGGATCGACCGAAAAGTATTGCCCCAGCAGGTAGCGCAGGCGCGCGGTATCCAGCGCGGTGCCCGTGCCGATCACGCGGCCGGGCGCAAAGCCCGAAAGCGCGAGCGTCAGGCGGGTCATGACGTCCACGGGGTTTGTCGCCACCAGGAACAGCCCCGAAAAGCCGGAGCGGAGCACGGGCTCCACGATGGAACCGAAGACAGCCGCGTTGCGCGAGAGCAGCGCGGGGCGCGATTCGCCGGGCTTTTGCGCGACGCCGGCGGAGATGACCACGACGTCCGCGTCCGCGCAGTCCTCGTAATGCCCGGCGGCGATGCGCATGTGGGATGGGGAAAAGGCGAGGCCGTGGTTGAGATCCATCGCTTCGCCCCGGGCGCGCGCCTCGTCGATGTCGATGAGCAGCAGCTCGTCGCAGGCGCTCTGGTTGAGCAGCGCGTAGGCGTAGCTCATGCCGACCATGCCGGTGCCGATGAGCACGACCTTGCGGGATTGTGGATTCATGGCGTTCCCTCCGCTATTTATAGTTCCCCCTTAGTATGCGCAAGAAAACAAAATGCATGATCGTCTATTGGACAAACAGAGCATGGAGGGGACTGAATGCGAAAAAAACTGAGCGCGGCCGCGCTCGCGCTCGCGCTTTGGACGGGGAGCGCGGCCGCCGCGGAACAGACGATAGCGATCGGGCCGCAGCAGAACGGCGCGCCGCTGGGCGTGGAAAGCCTTGTTGAATACGACGTGGCGCTCACGGGATTTCCCGACTACGAACACGACGTGGACGTGGTGTTCATGGAGGACGGGCTGGAGCAGGAGCCGCCGGAGGACGTATCGATGGCGGACATCGAAGGCGCGCCGACGGACAAGACGCTGACGCTGCGCGTGGGGGCGAACGCGGAGGCGGGGGAATATGCCTTTGCGCTGCGCGTCAACGGCGTGCTTTCCGCGCCGGAGGGACGGCTTGCCGTCGGCAAGGCCATCGCGGAGGAGGCGCTTTTCGCCGCGGACGAGGCGGCGGACGTCGGGGCGGAAGCGCGTTACGCGTTCGGCGGGCGCTTCGCGGCGGGAGATCATCTGGCGCTGGAGGCCCTGACGGACCCGGACGGGTCGATCGCGCTGACGCTTACGATCCTGAACGCGGAGGGGACGCCGGCGGACCTGACGGACCGCCTGAGCGTTCAGGTAACGCTGCCCGAGGGCTGGGCGGCCGCGGACGCCGCGTTCGTCCTGCAAGACGGACAGCAAAAAAGCCTGCGCACGGCAGGCGGGGATGGACGTATTTCGTTTACGCTTCAGGAAGCCGGGAAGGTTCTTTTGAAGCGTCATCAGGGGCGCGACAGTTGAAGGATGATTTCCGCGACGGCGCGCCGTTTTTGGGGCGTGAGGCGCGAAAAAGTTAGGATGGCTTCCATGTCCGCGCGCGTAAGCGCATCGCCGGGCGGCGCGCTCAGGCGGGACGCCTGACACGAGAGCGCCCCGCACAGGCGGCGGAGCAGCGATTCTGCGATTTCGCCGTCTCGCCTTTCCATGCGCTCGATGTCCGCCTTGTGCAGGCCCAAATAAAAGGCGAGCTCCTTTTGCGTGATGCCCAGCGCGTGACGTCGCTTGCACAGGGCGCGGGCGCAGAGCACCGGCATGCGCTTATCCCTCCTTTTTCCGCGCAAAAAAGGTCATGAATTCACATTCTAGGCGGCCGTTGTAGAAACGCCGCTTTTTATCTGCCCGGCGGCCGTAGCAGCGCTCAAACCCCGGATGCGAGGTGATACAGGCGAGGTGAAAGCCGGGATGGCGGCGGCTGAGCAGGCCCAGATCGCGGTACAGCGCCTCGCAGGCCTTTCGGTCGGAAAGGCGCTCGCCGTAAGGCGGGTTGAGCAGGAACGTGCCGCGCGGCGCTTCCAGTTGGACGTCCCGCACGTCGCGCGCCTCGAGCGGCACGCGCCCCGCGAGCCCGGCCTGCGCAAGATTACGGCGCGCGAGCTCGATGGCTTCCGGGTCGACGTCGCTGCCCTGGATGCCCTCGACCTTCTCCGGGGCAAAGCGGGCCTTTGCCTCCTCGCGAAGCCGCTCCATTTCCGCCTTCGGCATGAAGCGCCACTGCTCGCAGTCGAACGGGCGGGTGAGGCCGGGGGCGCGGTCCGCCATGCGCATGGCGGCTTCGATCAGCAGGGTGCCGGTGCCGCACATGGGGTCCGCGAGCACTTGGCCGGGCCGCCACGGGGCGAGCTGCACCAGCGCGGCGGCCAGCGTCTCGCGAAGCGGCGCTTCGCCGTTCCACGTGCGGTAACCACGCCGGTTCAGGGCGGTGCCGCTGGCGTCGAGGGTTACCTGCGCCACGTCGCCGTGCAGCGCGACGTCCACCGCGTAGGTTTCGCCGCTCTCGTCGAACCACGTGCGCCGGTAGGACGACTTCAATTTTTCGACGATCGCCTTTTTGGTGATCGACTGGCAGTCGCTGACGCTCATGAGCGCGGAGCGCGCGCAGCGCCCGCGCACGGGAAAGCGGCCGTCCTCGGGGATGTAATCGGCCCAGGGAAGGGCGCGCACGCCCTCGAAGAGCTGGTCGAACGTCGTGGCCGGAAAGCGGCCGACCACCAGCAGCACGCGGTCCGCGCAGCGCAGCCAGAGGTTCGCTGAAAACGCCTGTTCCGGCGTAGCGGTAAAGCGCGCGCCGCCGTTTTCCGCGCGCGCGTCGATGCCCATGTGTTTCAGTTCATTGGCGACGATTCCTTCGAGCCCGAAAGCGGCGGTCGCCAGCCATTCGTAAGGTTTGCTGTTCGTCATAAGGTCTCCTTTATCACCGGTGGGGATGGTTCCAGTATAAACCGCCGGGGCGCGTGCGTCAACATTTTATGGGCGGCGTGGGGGAATCATGGGCCTGACTCGGTAAAATGGCACAAAAAGGCGCGCGGGGCTGTTCAAACCCCCGGAAAATTGATATAATAAGACGAAACACGAGAAACTTTCTCGCGAGAGATAAGGAGTGATTGAAGTGGCTCTGGTGAATACCACCGAAATGTTCAAGAAGGCGTACGCGGGCGGTTACGCAATCGGCGCGTTCAACGTGAACAACATGGAAATCGTACAGGGCATTACCGAGGCGGCGATCCTGGAGAAGGCGCCGGTCATCCTGCAGGTTTCCAAGGGCGCTCGCGCCTATGCCAAGCACGTCTACCTCGTCAAGCTCGTCGAGGCCGCGCTGCAGGACGCGAAGGATTCCGGCGTGGATCTGCCCATCGCGCTGCATTTGGATCATGGCCCCGACTTTGAAACCTGCAAGAGCTGCATTGACGGCGGCTTCACCTCTGTCATGATCGACGGCTCGCACCTGCCGCTTGAGGAGAACATCGAGCAGACCCGCCGCGTGGTGGAGTACGCCCACAAGTACGGCGTCACCGTCGAGGCGGAGCTGGGCCGTCTGGCCGGCGTCGAGGACGACGTGAAGGTGCAGGCGGACGACGCGCTCTACACCGACCCCAACGAGGTCGAGGAGTTCGTCAACTCCACGGGCGTCGACTCCCTGGCGATCGCCATCGGCACCAGCCACGGCGCGTACAAGTTCAAGGGCGAGCCGCACCTGCGCTTCGACATCCTGGAGGAAGTCTCCCACCGCCTGCCGGGCTTCCCGATCGTGCTGCACGGCGCGTCCTCCGTCATGCCGGAGTACGTGGAGATGATCAACAAGTTCGGCGGCAACATGCCGGGCGCGCAGGGCGTTCCGGAAGAGATGCTGCGCAAGGCGGCCTCGATGGCGGTGTGCAAGATCAACGTGGACTCCGACCTGCGCCTGGCGATGACCGGCGTGATCCGCAAGCAGTTCGCGGAGCACCCGGATCAGTTCGATCCGCGTCAGTACCTGTCGCCCGCCCGCGCGGCGCTCCGCGACATGGTGCGCCACAAGATCGT
Organism: Bacillota bacterium; assembly: GCA_023402355.1. GTDB lineage: Bacteria > Bacillota > Clostridia > Christensenellales > Aristaeellaceae > Beduinella. Next base: position 13,232 of record JAEXCG010000156.1, read on the forward strand.
CAACGTCATGGGCTGCAACGGCAAGGCCTAATCGTCCCGGAAACAGAATACGGCACGGAAGCGTCAAGGCGCTACGTGCCGTTTTTTAATGCGTGAGGAGGAAACTCCCCGCGCGTTTTTTTGCCTTTTGGCATTCTCCGGGCTGCACATGGCATGCAGGCGCTCGCCGTCCGCCTTGGCCGCAGGCAAAGGTTCAGGGCGTCTCGTCCGCGCGCTTCTTCTCCGGAATCCGGAAGTTCAGGGAGGTCTTGTCCTTGTGGGTCGACCGATAGGCGCGCGGGGTCGTTCCCGTCTCCTCGCTGAAGGCACGGTTGAACGTGCGCAGGCTTTCAAAGCCGCACTGTTCGGCGATTTCGGCCATGGAGAAGTCCGTAAAGGCGAGACGGCGCTTGGCCGCGGCCACGCGCATGGACTTCAGGTAGGAGTTAAAGCCGATGCCGATCTGCTGGTTGCAGATGCGGGACAGCTTGAACTGCGAGATGCTCAGTTCCTCCGCGGCCTGGCTGAGCGTGATCGGCTTATAGACGTTCTCGTGCAGGTAGAGCAGCACCTGATCCTCGATGGAGGGCTCCTTCTGCTCGATCGGATGGGGCGGGTTGGCGTCGAACAGATAGCCCAGCAGGGTGTTGAGCAGGCCGATGTGGGTGATCATGTTGGATTGGCGCGTCTGCTCGTCCAGCAGCAAATCGAGCACCCTGTCGACGCTGGAGGAATACTGCCCTTTGCGGAAGATCGGGTTGGGCAGGTTGTATCTGCCGGAGAAAAAGGGGTTTTGCACGAGCACGTCGTCGGAGAGCAGCGCGAACGCGAAGATGTCGGAGGAAGTTCGCGTCATGTAGCTGTGGCGGTGATAGGGCATGACGATGCTGAAGTCTCCGGCGCGCAGGTTATAGCTCTTTTTGTCGATGGTGACCTGCACGTTGCCCGCAAGCACGTAAACGCCCTCCACGCCCATGTGGACGTGCTGAATGTAGGATAGATTTTCGATACGGCTGTAGGTGTAGCCGTGTGTATATACATTCGGGTAAAAGAGCTCTTTATTAAGCATTCAGCCACCTCCCCTGCGATCGAAACACTCAATTTGTAACAGTATAGTAGCATTCGACAAGAATTGTCAAGTTGAAATGCAGAAGTTGGCGAATTAACGCGCTAAAATCCCTCGTTCGCATCCACAAAATTATGGGGACTTTTTTGTGGGATGGGCGAAGGGGACGCTGATTTGCCGCGTCTCACGACCGGCGGCAAGCCGCTTGAGGACGGATGCAAGAAATGGCCGGTTCCAGGCGCGGAAAAAGCATGAATAACCACGGCTAAAGAGGACTTTTGAGGAAAATGAAGTTGACAAAAATGAATTAATGAAATATAATCCATGCAATTTAAATCGATTGTGTGCGAAGGATTGGCACGAAAACCCCGGAAATGTAATTATTTACAGATCCCACATTTCGTTTTCAAAATACTGGAAAGGGGATAACGATATGAATTTTTATGAAAAGCTGGAGAAGGACCCGACGAACCCCAACCTGTACCGCGAAACAGGGCTGGCGCTCCTAAAGGACAACCGCGTCGAGGAGGCGGTGGAGGTCTTCTCCAAGGGGCTCGTTTACAACCCGTTCGATGCGATGATGCGCTTCTGGCGCGGACGCAAGTTCATCGGCCGCGAGGAGTACGCGCTGTCGGCCAGCGACCTGAAGCTGGCCGCGTCGATCAACCCCGAGGACTGGGAGTGCTGGTACTACCTGGGCGTCGCCTGCTACCTAGGCGGGATGTACGAGGAGGCGAAGGCCGCGCATGGGAAGGCCCGGGCGCTGATGCTCAAGTACGACGTGAAGGCCATTCCGGCGACCTGCGACTGGTACTGGATGATCTGCATGAAGCTGGGGCAACCCGAAGAGGCGCAGGCGGTGCTCGAAAACGTCCATCCGGGCATGGAGACGGAGGACGGCGACTATCTGGCGCGCACGCTGCTCTACAAGGGCTATTACAAGCCGGAAAATTTCGTCGAGGACCGCATGAAGGAAATCGCAAATCCCGAGCGTCCGCGCATCTACGAGCTGATGCTCACCTACGGCCTGGCGAACTACCTGCACTACCAGGGGCGAAACGACGAGGCGATCGCCCTGTTTAAGAAGCTGGCGGAGACGCCGGACAACCGCAGCCTGTTCGCGGTGAAACAGGCGATGCAGGATCTGGACGCGCTGGGGGTCAGTTACACGGTTCCCGCCGGGGCCTGAGGATATGCCGTCCGATCTGCCGGGCTGTGTATAGATGGGAATCCATAATAAAAGGAGGAAGTCATTCATGAAAAAGCTCGTTACGTTGTTGCTGGCACTGGTCCTGACGCTTTCCATGACGCTCGCCTGCGTTCCCGGACTGGCGGAGGGGGAATACAAAGATACCATTATCTGGGTCATCGGCAACGATCAGGATTACCTCGATCCCCAGATGAACGTCTCCAACTCCAAGGTGATTCCCCAGTTCTACGACGGCCTGCTGGGCTTTGACGTGAACAACCAGGTCGTCTGCAAGATCGCGGAAAGCTACGAGGCCAGCGAGGACAAGATGGTCTGGACCTTCCACCTGCGCGACGACGTGTACTTCCACTCGGGGCGCCACTGCACGGCGTACGACTTTGAGGCGACCTTTAAGCGCCTGCTGGACAAGGAGAACCCGGTTCGCTACACCACGAACTACAACTACATCGAGTCCGCGGTCGCGACGGACGACTACACGTTCGTCATCACGCTGGCCGAGCCGAAGTCCTTCTTCCTGTACTCCATCGCCTCGCAGGCGACGGCGGTGCTGAACCCGGACTACGTCGAAAAGTACGGCAATACCCTGGGCGACAACGCGCAGAGCGTCGACGGCTGCGGCCCGTTCCGCTGCACCGGCTGGGCGAAGGGCGAGGAAATGCGCTTTGAGCGCTTTGACGAGTACTACGGCGACAAGGCGCTGACGAAGAACATCGTCATGAAGATCGTCCCGGAGCAAACCTCGCGCGCCATCGCCATCGAGACCAATCAGGCGGACATCGCCGACGGCATCTCCCCCGACGATGCGGTCCGCCTCGACGGGCTGGACGGCATCAACGTCAGCAAGACGGACGGCATCGGCTGCCACCTGTTCCTGTTCAACTGCGCGTCCGAGAAGGCGCCCATGGCCGCCCCGAAGGTGCGCATGGCGATCTGCTACGCGATCGACCGCGAGGCCATCTGCGAATACCTGTACAGCGGCCTGGGCGAGGTTCCGATGCCCTCGATCATGGGGCCGTCCGTCGCGGGCTACTACGAGGCGGGCGTGCTGCCCTACGACGTGGAAAAGGCCAAGGCGCTGCTGGCGGAGGCCGGCTATCCCGACGGCTTTGAGATGACCGTCATGACCACGGCCGTCTACAACCGCGGCGTGGAAATGGGCGAAATTCTGGTCGAGATGCTCGCCGAGGTCGGCATCAAGGTCAAGCTGGAGGTCGTCGAGAAGGCCGTGTTCAGCTCCGCCTGGGGCAGCTTCACGGCGGAGGAGTTCAACGAAAAGTTCGGCTGGGACATGTTCATCATGGGCTCCGGCGGAAACGCGGACTCCGACACCCTGCTTTACCGCATCATGCACACGGCCGATACGAACGTGAACAACTACGGCTTCTACTCCAACGCCGAGGTGGACGCGCTGCTTGAAAAGGGCGCCGTCACCATGGACGAGGCCGAGCGCGACGCCTGCTACAAGCGCATCGCCGAGATCACCATCTTTGAAGATCCCTTCGGGTGCTACATGAACCTGCGCAAGAACGTGTACGCGCTCTCCGACGGCATCGAAGGCTTCGCGGTGAGCCCGTCCAACACCATGGACCTGGCGCACCTCGTCTGCAAAGCCGAATGACGATTTGTTCCGCTGACGCGAGGATGGCATGAATGGGCGGCGGGAATCTCCGAAAGGGTTTCCGCCGCCGCACTTTATTTACGGAGAGGGCGACCTTTCACAGAAGCCTGATAAAGGGGGAATTCCCGGTGTTGAAATATGCCGTGAAGCGGATTTTGCAGATGATCCCCATGCTGCTGATCCTTTCACTGATCGTATTCCTGATGGTGCGCATGATCCCAGGCGACCCTGTGGATATCATGCTGGGCTTCGACGTGCCCAAGGACACCAAGGAATTTGAGCGCGAGCGCCTGGGGCTGAACGATCCGCTCTATGAACAATACTTCCGCTTCGTCGGGAACGCGCTGAAGGGCGATCTGGGAACCTCCATTTTCTCGGGCGAACCGGTCGTCAAGGAGCTCGTCAAGCGCTTCCCCAAGACGCTGGTGCTGGCGGTGGGCGGAACGCTCTTCGGCTCCATCATCGGCGTCATCCTGGGCATCATCGCCGCGGTCAAGCGCAACAAGGCGGCGGACAACATCATCATGGTCGCCTCGCTGCTGACGGTTTCCACGCCGTCGTTCTTCCTGGCGCTGATCCTGATGCTGATCTTCTGCCTGCAGTTCCGCTGGCTGCCGAGCATCGGCATGGACACGTGGAAGGCGGCGATCCTGCCGATCGCGACGCTGGGCGCGCAGGCCATCGGCTCGATCGCCCGCACCACGCGCAGCGCCATGCTGGACGTCATCCACCAGGACTACATCCGCACCTCCCGCTCGCGCGGCGTCCCGGAGCGGGTGGTCATCTACGTGCACGCGTTTAAGAATGCGCTGATCCCGATTCTGACGGCGGTGGGCCTTCGCTTCGGCGGCCTGCTGGCGGGCGCGACCCTGGTGGAGACGGTCTTCTCCATCCCGGGCGTCGGGCGGTTCGTGGTGGACTCCGTGAGCAACCGCGACTACCCGGCGGTGCAGGGCGCGGTGCTGATGCTCGCGGTCACCTTCGTCGTGGTCAACACGGCGGTGGACCTGCTGTATGCGGCGGTCGATCCCCGCATTAAGTACGATTAAGGGAGGCGCCAAACCATGCAGGGAAAGAAAAAACGCAAGATCAAAAATCCCATCCTCAGACGCTTCATGCGGCGCAAGGTTTCCGTCGTCGCGGCGGTGGTGCTGCTCCTGTTCGTGCTGATCGCGATCTTCGGGCCGCTGATCTACCGCGTCGATCCGCTCAAGCAGAGCGTTATGAAGAAGTACGGGCCCATCAGTTGGGCGCACCCGCTGGGCACGGACAACCTGGGCCGCGACACGCTGGCGCGCATGATTTACGGCGCGCGCACGTCGCTTTCGATCAGCTTTGCGGGCGTGCTGTCCGGAGCGCTCATCGGCGTAATATTGGGCGTGTTCGCGGGCTACTTCGGCGGTTGGGTCGATACCCTGATCAGCCGTCTGGTCGACATCCTGCTCGCCTTCCCGGGGCTGCTTTTGGCGATCACGATCGTGGCCATACTCGGCGCGGGCTCGATCAACACGGTCATCGCGATCACGATCTTCACCGTGCCGGGGCTGACGCGCATGGTGCGAGGCTGCGTCATCAGCCTGAAGAGCTCCGAATACGTGCAGGCCTGCTACACGATGGGCGAGGGCGACATGCGCATCATCTTCACGCACATCATCCCCAACGCGATGTCGCAGATCATCGTCAACGTCACGCTGAGCCTCGGCACGGCGATCCTGACGGCCTCCTCGCTGTCCTTCCTGGGCCTGGGCGTGACCCCGCCCGAGGCGGAGTGGGGCGCGATGCTCTCCGGCATGCGCGAGGTGGTTCGCACGTACCCTCTGGGCGTGCTGGTGCCGGGCATTACGATCACGCTCGTGGTGATGAGCTTCAGCCTCGTGGGCGACGGCCTTCGCGACGCGCTGGACCCGAAGCTCAAGAACAACTGAGGAGGCGGACGCAATGGCAAACTGCATGCTTCAGGTAAAGGGGCTTAAGACCTACTACTACACGGAGGAGGGCGTCGTGCCCGCCGTGGACGGGCTGGATTTCGAGGTGGAGCAGGGCGAGACGTTCGCCATCGTCGGGGAATCCGGCTGTGGCAAGTCCGTTACCTCCCTGTCGATCCTCGGGCTGATTCCGAGCCCGCCGGGCAAAATCGTGAGCGGCGAGATCCTCTACAACGGAGAAGACCTGCTCAAAAAGAGCGAAAAGCAGATGCGCGCGATTCGCGGCAACGAAATCTCCATGATCTTTCAGGAACCCATGACCAGCCTGAACCCGGTGTTTACCGTGGGGAGGCAGATCGGCGAATCCTTTAAGTATCACCAGCAGATGGGCAAGCGCGAGATGCACGAGCGCGCGATCGACATGCTGCGCATGGTGGGCATCCCCTCGCCGGAAAAGGTCGTAGACGACTACCCGCATCAGCTCTCCGGCGGCATGCGCCAGCGGGTCATGATCGCCATGGCGCTGGCCTGCAACCCCAAGGTGCTGATCGCCGACGAACCCACCACCGCGCTGGACGTGACGATTCAGGCGCAGATCATGAAGCTGCTCAAAGAGCTCAAGGAGAAGATGGGCACGTCCATCATCCTGATTACCCACGATCTGGGCGTGGTGGCGCAGATCGCCCAGCGGGTGATGGTCATGTACTGCGGCGAGGCGGTGGAGTGCTGCGACGCGCGCTCGGTCTACAAAAACCCGCTGCACCCCTACACCGTGGGCCTGCTGGCCTCGGTGCCCAAGCTCACCGACGACGCCTCCGGCGCGCTGCCGAGCATCCCAGGCATGGTGCCCTCGCCGAGCGAGCTGCCGGAGGGCTGCCGGTTTGCGCCGCGCTGCGGAAGGTGCGGCCCGCGATGCAGAAAGCATAAGCCGGAGCTGGTCACGACGGAAGACGGCCACAAGGTGCGCTGCTTCCTGTACGACGGAGGTGTGGACGCATGACGCAGACGCGCAAAAAGCTGCTCGAGGTGAAAAACCTCAAGGTATATTACCCCATCCGAAAGAAGACGCCGTTTTCGGGCGCCGCAAGCTGCGTCAAGGCCGTGGACGACATCAGCTTCGACGTCTACGAGGGGGAGACGTTCGGCCTCGTGGGCGAGTCCGGCTGCGGCAAGTCCACCACCGGCAAGACGCTGGTGCGGCTGAACAAGCCCACGGAGGGGACGGTGCTGTTCGACGGGCGCGACCTGAGCCTGCACGCGGGCAGGCGCGACGTGATGGAACTGACGCAGAAGATTCAAATCATCTTTCAGGACCCCTATTCCTCGCTCGATCCGCGCTTCACCATCGGCCGCTGCATCGAGGAGCCGCTGATCGTTCACAAGATGGGCAACGCGGCGGAGCGCCGCAAGCGCGTGCTTCAGCTGATGCACGACGTGGGATTGCGCGAGGAGCAGTACACCCGTTACCCGCACGAGTTTTCCGGCGGCCAGCGCCAGCGCATCGGCGTGGCCCGCGCACTCGCCCTCAATCCGTCGCTGATCGTCTGCGACGAGCCGGTGAGCGCGCTGGACGTGTCGATCCAGGCGCAGATTCTGAACCTCATGCAGGAGCTTCAGCAAAAGTACAACCTGACCTACATCTTCATCTCGCACAACCTCTCCGTGGTCAGGCACGTCTGCGACCGGATCGCGGTGATGTACCTGGGCAACATCATGGAGATCGCCGACAAAAAGGAGCTGTTCGCAAATCCGCTCCATCCCTACACGCAGGCGCTGCTGGACGCGATCCCCGTCCCCGACCCCGACGTTTCCAGCATGAACGGCATGCTGGAGGGGGACGTGCCCAGCCCGATGAACCCGCCGAAGGGCTGCTGCTTCCACACGCGCTGCAAGTATGCGTGCGATCAGTGCCGGGAGGCGCGCCCGAAGCTCGAAGACCGCGGAAACGGCCACAGGGTCGCCTGCTGGAGGAGCGGCGAATAAACACGCTTTGGAGGTGCACACAAGATGGGAAATCAATATCTGGATGTCAGGCCCGGCGGGGCGGCGCGCGTTGTCTTCAGCCGCAACCTAGCCTTTTTCACGGGCCACGCCGCGCCGCAGTACCCGACGCTGCGCGAGCAGGCCGCGGCCGTGCTGCGCCGCTACGACGAGCTGTTTGCACAGTTCGGCCTCAAGAAGAAAAACATCGTCTACTCCGCCTGCTTTCTCAAGAACGCCGACGACGAGAAGGATTACACGGACGCCTACTTTCAGTGGATCGACCCGAAGAACCCACCCGCGGGCTACACCGTGACGGGCATCCCGATCCAGCACAGCCCTGTGGGCGACAACATCCTGATCGAGCTGCAGCTCATCGTCGCAACGGACCCCGACGCCCGGATCGAGCGCTACGACGTCACGCAGGGAAGCCGCATGGTGGTCTACGACGGCATGGCGTACTTTACCGGGCACGTCTACCCCAAGGCGGACACGCTGGGCGAGCAGACGGCGGGCGTGCTGCGCCGCTACGACGAGCTGTTTGAAAAGTTCGGCCTGAAAAAGGAAAACGTGGTCGCGCAGTACGGCTTCCTCAAGAACATCGACCGCTACGCCGAGATCGAAAAGCCGATGGCGGAATACTTCGGCGAAAACCCGCCCGCGGGCGTGGTCGTTCAGGCGTGCCCGAACCAGAACACCGCGCTGGGCCCGAAGCTGGAAATCGAGCTGGCGATGTTCGTGGCGACCGGCGACGCGCCGAAGATCGTGCGCAGGGACGTGGCGCCCGGCATGAGCCGCGTGGTGGAATACGGCGGCCTCGCCTGGTTCACCGGCCACAGCGCGCGCCCCGGCTTTGCGACCCTGAAAGAGCAGACGGAGGCGGTGCTTTCGCGCTACGACGAGCTGTTTGAGCGGTTCGGCTACAAAAAGGAAAACCTCGTCATGGCCTACGGCTTCGTGCGCGACATCGAACAGTACGAGCAGTTTGAGGAGCCGATGAAGGCGTGGCGCGACGCCGAGCATCCGCCCGCGGGCGTTCTGGTGCAGGCGATTCCCTCCGGGGAGAACAATCAACTGGAATTGCAGCTTATCGTGTCGCTGGACGATTGAGGAGGAATGAAGCATGAGCAGGATTGCGTCGAAAGCAAACGAAATTTTTGACAGCAGGGAAGCGCTGACCCCGAGCGAGGAGACGGAAAAGGCGCTTGCGGCGGTGAAGGCCGACCCGGAAAACCCGGAGAGGTACATGGAGCTGGGCCTTTGCCTGCGCCGCCAGATGTTCTTTCGCGAGGCGGTGGAGGCTTACTCCATCGGCCTTTCCTACGACCCGTTCAGGAGCCTGCTGTACCGCCATCGCGGCCACGCGTACGTAAACCTCGGGCTTTACCATCAGGCGGCGGCGGACTTTGAGACGGGGCTGCGGATCGACCCGAAGAACTGGGACTGCTGGTATCACCTGGGGCTTTCCTATCACCTGATGGGCGCCTACGAGCGCGCGGTCGAGGCGTACGAGCGCTGCTACGCCCTCGCAGCCTCGGACGAGTTCCGTATCTGCACCGCCGACTGGCTGTGCATGACGTACATGAAGATGGGCCGCCTGACGCAGATGCGCGAGGTGGCGTCGCGCATTCGCCCGGACATGGTGCCCGGCGGCTCCGAGGGGTACTTTGAGCGCGTGCTGGTCTACAACGGTACGCGGAGCGCCGACGAGGTATTGGCCGAGGCGGAGGCGAAGGACGACCACATGTTTGCGACCGGCGCCTACGGGCTGGCTGTCTACTACGAATATGTCACCGGCGAAAAGGAAAAGGCGAAGAGCATTCTCACCCGCATCGCGCAGCGCGACGCGACGTGGGGCGGCTTTGCCGAGCACGCCGCCGCGGACCGCCTGAAGCGCTGGGACGACTGAAGAGGGGGAGGAAATGAACATGGGCCAAAAGAAGACGGGCCTTGACATCGCGCGCGCGAGCACGCTGGTGCAGGCGTATCAGGTGATGAGCTGGGAGCGCAACGAGCTCCCGGAAGACCAGAATCTAAAGGCGATCGAGGAAAAGATTCAAAAGGACCCCGAGAACGCCGAGCTGTACAAGGAAAAGGGGCTGTGCCTGGCGGGGCTTGGCTATTACCGCGAGGCGGCGGAGTGCTACTCGAAGGCCATCTCGATCGATCCGTTCAACTGGGAGTATTACCGCCACCGCGCGCACCGCTTCCTCTCCTGCGGCCTGTTTGCCGACGGCGCGGCCGACTTCACCATCGCCAGCCGCCTGAACCCGAAGGATTGGAACGTGTTTTACCACCTGGGCCTTTCCTACTTCCTGCTGGGCATGTACGAGAAGGCCGACTGGGCCTATACCCGCTGCGAGGCGCTGAGCCGGACGGCGGACGACGTGGTGGCGGTTTCGGACTGGCACTACCTCACGCTCAGGCGCCTTGGCCGCGACGCGGACGCCGCGAAGCTGCTGGAGAAGATCACGCCGGACATGGACGTGACCGACGAGGTGAGCGGCTCGTACTTTCAGCGCCTGCTCCTCTACAAGGGCCTCGTGAAGCCGGAATCGCTCTTTGAAAACGTCGACCCCAAGGCGGGCGCCGAGCTGGCGGTGGTGACCCAGGGCTTTGGGCTCGCGAACTACTACAAGCTAAACGGCGACACCGCCCGATACGAGGAGCTGCTGGACCGCGTGATCGAAACCGCGTCGAACAGCCGCTGGTACAGCGCGTTTGCCTGCCTGGCGGCGCACGTGGACAAGAGCAACAACGCCAAGCGAGGAGGAGAAGCAAGATGAGCATCGAGCAAAGGTATGAGGTCGCGAGCTGGGAGCGCTGCGCCATCCCGCAGGACGACACGATCGCGGCAGCCGCAAAGGCCGTGCGGCAAAACCCCGACGACGGCGACGCCTGGATGCGTAAGGGCCACGCGCTGGCACGGCTTTCGATGATGCGCGAGGCGGAGGAGTGCTACGCCATGGCAATTACCTGCGATCCGTTTAACTGGGCGTACTACCGCCATCGCGCGCACCGCTTCCTCTCCTGCTGGCGCTTTCAGGACGCGGCGGCGGACTTCGTCATCGCCAGCCGCCTGAATCCGAAGGACTGGAACGTGTTTTACCACCTGGGCCTCTCGTACTTCCTGCTGCGCGACTACGACAAGGCCGCGGCGGCCTACCGGCGCTGCTATGAGCTCACCGACGCGGAGCAGGAGCTTATCGCGATCAGCGACTGGTACTACATGACGCTCATGCGCCTGGGCCGCAAGGAAGAGGCGCAGAAGGTTCTGGACCGGATCACCGATTCCATGGACCCGGGCGAGAACACCGCCTATTACGCGCGCCTTTTGATGTACAAGGGCCTGAAGAAGCCCGAAGAGCTGCTCAGCGCCGACCCCGACGAGGTGACCGATCTGGAAATCGTCACGATGGGCTTTGGCATCGGCAACTACTACCTGATGAACGGAGAGGCCGAAAAGGGATACGCGGTCATGGAGCGCGTCATCAGGGCGGGAGACGAGAGCGATTGCTACTTCGCCTTTGCCTATCTGGCCTCCAAGGTGGAGTTGTCCGCCCGCTAAGCACGACGGCAAACAGCCGATGAGAGAAGGATGGCAATGGAGCGATTGAATCTCGAAGACTTTCAAATGTACAATTTCCTCTCCGGCGTAAAGCTGCAAAAGGACGGCGAGGGCATGGCGTATTTCGTCTCCTCGGCCGACATGGAGGAAAACGGGTACAGCACGGACGTCTATTACGTCGATCACCAGGACAGCCGCGGCAGCATTCGCCTGACCGAATCCGGCAAGGTAAAGAGCTTCGCCTGGATTTCGCGCGACCTGCTTGCCTTTACCGAATATGAAAAGCCCTCGGACGGCGCGCCGGACGGCCGCACGCGCGTCTTTGCCGCCAACATCTACGGCGACCTTCGGGAAGAGCGATGCGCCTTTGACGGGCTGATGACCCTGGAGGGCGTGCTGGACGGCGGCAAGCTCGTCCTCAGCCGCGTGGACAACATCGTCCATGAAAAGGAGCTGGAGGGGCTTTCAGGCGAGGCTTATGCGAAAAAACGCGCCGCGCTGAAGGAAAAAGAAGAAATCGCGACGGTGTTTGACGAATACCCCTTCTGGTTCAACGGGCGCGGCGTCATCAACAAGACGCGAAGGGCCGTGTACACCTGCGATCTGAGCGGAGAGCACCTTACGCGCGTCACGCCCTTCGGCTTTCGCACGGAATACCTCTTCGCGGAGGGGAACCGGATCGTCTACAACGGCTGCCGGGTGGAGCCGGTGGAGAACTATCTTACGGGCGTGTACGTCTACGACGACGCGGACGGCTCCACCGCCTGCGTGCAGGAGGAGGGCGTCTGCCACGTCTACGGCGTGACGCTGTGGAACGGGGACGCGGTGATCGTCTCCTCGAAGATGGACCACTACAGCGTATCCCAGTGCCCCGACCTGACGGTGATCGACCCCGCGAGCGGGGCGCGAGCCGTGCTGTGCGACTATACCCGCGAGATCAACGTGGGCAACCCCGTGGGCAGCGACTGCCGCCTGGGCGGCGGCTACGACCTGCGGGCGTCGGGGGAATGGCTGTACTTCATCATGGGCGTCGAGGACGCCTCGCACCTGTACCGCATCGACCGGGCGGGCCGTCTGGAGCCCGTGCTGCAAAAGGACGGCTCGGTGGACTGCTTCGACGTGGCGCAGGGGCGCATCTGCCTTATCGCCATGCACGACATGCGGCTGCAGGAGCTGTACTGCATGAAGGCGGGGGAGGGGAAGGCCGTGCGCTGCACAAGCTGGAACGACGACTTCTACCTCAGCAAGCCGCCCGTCGTGCCCGAAAAGCTGAACTTCGTGAACGCGGACGGCGTGGAAATCCACGGCTTCGTGCTGAAGCCCGTGGGCTACCGCTCCGACCGCAAGTACCCGGCCATCCTGGACATCCACGGCGGCCCGCACCTGAGCTACGGCGCGGTCTACTACCACGAGATGCAGTACTGGGCCTATCGCGGCTATTTCGTAATCTACTGCAACCCCAGGGGCGGCGAAGGGCGCGGCAACGCGTTCGGCCTGCTCAGCGGGCGCTTCGGCACGATCGACTACGACGACCTGATGGCCTTCTGCGACCACGCGCTCGCGGCCTACCCGGCCATAGACGCGGCGCGGATGGGCGTCACCGGCGGCAGCTACGGCGGGTTCATGACGAACTGGATCATCGGCCATACCGGGCGCTTTGCGGCGGCCGTCTCCCAGCGCAGCATCTCCAACTTCGTCAGCATGGAGGGCACGAGCGACATCGGCACGCTGTTCGCGAAGGGGCAGGTCCTGGCGACCACGCACACGGACGTGGAGAAGATGTGGATGCATTCGCCGCTCAAATATGCGGACAAGTGCACCACGCCCACGCTCTTCATTCACGCGGAGCAGGACTATCGCTGCTGGATGGTCGAGGCGCTGCAAATGTACACGACGCTCATCAACAACGGCGTGCGCACGCGGCTGTGCCTGTTCCACAACGAGAACCACGAGCTGAGCCGCGGCGGCCGTCCCAAAGGACGTGTTCGCAGGCTGAGCGAGATCACCGACTGGATGGACACGTTCTTAAAGCCGGCCGACAGGTGAGAAAAGGAGGAAGCTGCATGCTGCTGATCAAGGGGGGCTGCGTAAAGCCCATCACCGGAGCGGACATCGAAGACGGCGAGGTGCTGGTGGAAGGCGGCAAGATCGTCGCGGTCGGGAAGGGGCTGAACGCCCCGGCGGGCACGGAGGTGTTCGACGCCACCGGCTGCCTCGTCACCCCGGGCCTGATCGACGCGCACTGCCACATCGGCATGCACGAGGAAGGGATTCGCTGGGAGGGCAACGACACCAACGAATACTCGAACCCCGTGACGCCGGAGCTTCGCGGAAGCGATGGCGTCAACCCGCGCGACGAGGCGTTTGGTCTCGCGCTCGCGGGCGGCGTGACCACGGCCGTGACGGGCCCCGGCTCGGCCAACGTGGTGGGCGGGACGTTCTGCGCCCTCAAGCTGTATGGCGACTGCGTGGACGACATGGTGATACGGGACCCCGTCGCCATGAAGATCGCCTTTGGCGAAAACCCGAAGGGCTGCTACGGCAACGACGGAAAGAAGCGGCCCGTGACGCGCATGGCCGTGGCCGCAATCTTGCGGGAAACGCTGACGAAGGCCAGGCGCTACGCGGAGGAGATCGAGGACTGGGAGAAGGCGCCGTCCGGGCGCAGGCCGTATGACATGCAGATGGAGGCGCTGCTGCCGGTGATCCGCAGGGAAATCCCGCTCAAGGCGCACGCGCACCGCGCGGACGACATCCTGACCGCGCTGCGCATCGCGCGGGAGTTTGACGTCGACATCACGCTGGACCACGTGACGGAGGGGCACCTCATCGCGGACAGGCTCGCGCGGGAGAACCGCCCCGTGCTCGTCGGCCCCTCCTTTGGCTCCAAGAGCAAGTTTGAACTGCGGGAGAAGACGTTCGAGACGCCCGGTATCCTGCACAGGGCGGGCCTTGAAATCTGCATCATCACGGACGCGCCCGTGATCCCGCTCTATTACCTGCCGCTGTGCGCGGGTCTGGCGGTTCGGGAGGGGCTGGACGAGGCGGAGGCCTGGCGCGCCATCACGATCAACCCTGCGCGCGTGGCGGGCATCGAGGCGCGCGTAGGCTCTCTGGAACCCGGAAAGGACGCGGACATCGCCGTGTTTAGGGGCGATCCGCTGCGCGAAATCCGCGCGCAGGCAAAGCAGGTTTTCGTGGGCGGGCAGCCGGTTCTGCCCGTCCGGTAACCGGTCGGGGAATTTTTGTCCCTTCAGGATTGGAAAGAGAATTGCGCGTCCACGGACCTTGCGGTATACTGAGGACGGCGGCAATCGAAAGAACGAAGTGGACGGCAGGGCGGCGCTGAATGCGCCGCCTTTTGCGTAGAAAGAGGCGCTTATGAAGACGGATCGCCTGCTGGGGATCACGGTATACCTGTTGCGCCATGGCCTGACGAGCGCGAGCGCGCTGGCGGCGCGGTTCGAGGTGTCGCTCCGCACGATTCAGCGGGACGCAGAGGCGCTTTCCCGCGCGGGCATCCCCATCTACTCGCGTCCCGGCGCCGGCGGGGGCTACGCCATCGTGGAGGAATACCGCCTCGAGCACATCGCCGCCAGCGCTGCGGACGCCGCGCTCATCCGCACGGCGCTGGAGGGGCTGCACAGCGCGCATCCAAACGCGCGGGTGCGCACGGCGCTGGATAAGGTGTCCCTGCTTTCGCAAAGGCCGGATGACGGGCTGGTGCTGGACTTTGGCGTGCTGCACGAGGACGGCGCGCTGAACGCGAAGCTGTCCCTGCTGGAGGGAGCCGCCGCCGCAAAGCGCCTCGTCTCGTTTCTGTACACCGACGCGCGCGGCGTGGAAAGCGCGCGCAGGGCGGAGCCCGTTTCGCTCGTCTACCGGTGGTACGCGTGGTATCTGCTGGCCTACGACCCGGAGCGCGCGGACTACCGCACGTTCAAGCTGTCGCGCATGCGCGATGTGCAGTCGCTGCCGGATCGCTTCGAGCGGGCGCACCCGCCGGTGCGCGAGCTGCTTTCGTGCGGGGAGACGGGCCGGGCGTACATCGACGCGGAGATTCGCTGCACAAGTCGCGCGCGGGCGAAGGCGCAGGAATACCTGAACGGCCGGGTCGTCGCGGAGGAGGCGGACGGCGCGTGCCGCATGCGCCTGCACCTGCCGGAGGACGAGCTGGCGTGGTTCGGCGTGCTGCTCGCGCTGGGGGACGGCGTGCGCGTGCTCGAACCTCAGGCGCTGCGGGAGCGGATGGCGCAAAAAGCCCGGGAAATTTTGGCTGTGTGTGGGCAATGACGACGGCAGGCTGTCGGGAATGCGGCGGTATAATGGGGAAAAACGGGAGGCGGATGTCCATGAAGAATCCCTATACGAGTTGCCGGGGCTACGAGACGCCCCGGCTGCGATTGCGCAGGGTGCGCCTTGAGGACGCGCCCGCGCTGCTGGCCTGCTACGGCGACAGACAGGCGGTCGATCTTATGAACGCGGACAACTGCACGAGCGATTTTTTCTATCAGACGCAGGAAGAGATGGAGGCGTGCATCGCGTTTTGGATGGCGGAGTGCGAGCGCGGCGCCTACGTGCGCCTGACCGTGCTGGACCGTCGAACGGACGAAGCCGTCGGCACGGTCGAGGTCTTCGGCGGGGAAAGCGGTGTGCTACGCATCGACCTTCGGCGGGATTACGAGCGGCGGGACGTGATCGCGGAGATTCTGGAGCTGGCCAAGGCGCGCTTTCTGGACGACTTTGACGCGTGCAGGCTGCTGACGAAGGCCGTGCCCGCGGCAGAGGAGCGCCGCGCGGCCCTGCTTGCCTGCGGTTATCGGAAAATGGGGGCGTTCAGGGGCTATGACGACTACTTTGCCTACGGCACGGACGTTCAAAAGGGCATGGCCTTCTGCGGCCTTTGCTGCTTTTTATGCGACGAGAATGCCGCCTGCAGAGGCTGCAGGGCCGAGGGATGCAAGGGCGGGGCGCTCTGCGCGATTCGCGTCTGCTGCCTTTCCCGGGGCCTAGACGGTTGCTGGGCGTGTCAAGACTTCCCCTGCGGGGAGCCGATGCTGGCAAAGATGCGGGTGCGCGCCTTTTGCCGCTTTGCCCGGGAACGGGGCGAGCGGGAGCTGATCGGCTGTCTGGCGCGGGGAGCGCGCCATGGGGTCCGCTATCACGAGCCGGGCAAGCTGACCGGCGATTACGACGCCTGCGCGGACGAAGCGGCGGTCTTTCGCCTCCTGGAAAAGCCGAGCGAAGCCCGGGCAGAGCGGTGACGCGCCGCGCGCATCCGGCAAGGCAAAACAAAAAATCCGCATAAACTGGACGTTTGTGCGGATTTTTCCCTTTTCCCCAAAGAGTATATTTTCTTTTCCGGCGGCGGACTTTATTCCTTGGCGGCGTCCTTGGGCGTGTCGTGCAGCACGGTGTCGTGCAAAATTTCGTCGTCATGCTGGATGTGGCGGATTTCCCAGTGGATCAGGAAGTTCAGCGCGCTGCGCAGGGCGATGATGGCGCCGACGATGAGGATTTCGTTCCAGTCGCGCGCGATGACCGTGCGCAGAATTTCGCCGCCGAGCTTGAACTCGAGGCCGAGCGCCATGGACTGCGCGAGGTCCAGACGGATGTTGGAGCCGCGGCCGGCAAAGAAGCAGAAGAAGTCGCGCACCGCGCCGATGATGATGATGATGACGCCCATCAGCTCGAGCAGGTGAATCGTAAGCGTTATGCCGGCGTTAAAGTAAAATTCCAGTTGTTCCATCCACTCCATGAGAAGTCCCCCTACCTTACGTAATTCATCGCCTTAGAGTATAGCGTATTTCCTCTTTTTTTGCAAACCGAATCATAAGGAGATGAGGGGGCGCATATATCAAGTGGAGCGGAAGATTGCAAAATCATGCGCTTGGGTGTAAAATGGGGAAGGTTATCTATTTTTTATTTATTTGGACTTATTCAAACCTTGGACAACCCGAACGGAAGAAAGGATGATTACATGCCCAAGATCGCAGTTTTGACTGATTCAGCCTGCGACCTGCCGGAGGAGATGCGAAAAGAATACGACATCGATATCATGAACTTTAAGATTGCGCTGGGCGGCAACGCCTATACGGAGCGCGTGGATTTTACCCCGCTCGAATACTGCGAGATGCTGCGTAGCGCCGAGGGCATGCCGACGACCTCTCAGGTGACGGCCTATGAATTCCAGGAAAGGTTCAAGGCGTACGACGACGCGGGCGTGGAGCAGGTGCTGTACGTCAGCATCAACGGCACGGGCTCCGCGACGAACGCGTCCGCCCATCAGGCGGCGGAACAGTTCCGCGAGGAGCGCCCACAGAGCGGGATGCAGATCTTCATCGTGGACAGCCACTGCTATTCCATGGCCTACGGTTATCCCGTCGTCCAGGCGGCTCAGGCGCTGCGCGCGGGCACGCCCATGCAGGAGGTCGTGGACAAGCTGGAGGACGCTTTCTCCCGCATGGAAATTCTGCTGACCGCCTACACGCTCAAGATCATTCGTAAGTCCGGGCGCATTTCCGCGGCGGCGGCCATCGCGGGCGAGCTGCTGGGGCTGCACCCGATTTTCACGCTCATCGACGGCGTTTCCCAGGTCGTCAAGAAGGTGCGCGGGGAAAAGTCGGTCGCCACGAACATGGCGTCGCAGATGAAGGCGCGCATCGCGGAGGGCAGCCCGTACATCGTCGCCGTGACGAACGACCGCTACAGCGAGGCGTATGCGGCGGCCTGCGAAAAGGCCGTCGGCTATCCGCCGGTCGGCGTGTTCCAGCTCGGCGCGGCGATTTGTTCCAACACGGGACCGGAGGCGGTCGGCCTCATCTACCTGGGGCAGAAGAGAGACAGATAACACAAAACGACCTGCGAGAGCGCGATGCCTCGCAGGTCGTTATTTTTGCGCGCATTAGCCGCCGTACGCTGCAAGCACCTTTTCCGCGACGCGGATGCCGTCCACGCCCGCGGAGGTGATGCCCCCGGCGTAGCCCGCGCCCTCGCCGGCGGGAAAGAGCCCGTGCAGGCCGGTGGACTGGCCGTCCTCCCCGCGCAGGATGCGTACGGGCGAAGAGGAGCGCGTCTCAGGGCCGGTCAGCACCGCGTCCGGCAGGGCGAAGCCGCGCAGGCGGCGGTCGAGCAGGGGGATGGCCTCGCGCATCGCCTGCGTGACGAAAGCGGGCAGGCATTCGTCGAGCGCGCCGGGCGCGACGCCGGGGCGATAGGTCGCCCGGACGCTGCCGAGCGCGCGGCTTGCGCGCCCCGCGAGGAAGTCGCCCACCCGCTGGGCGGGCGCGCGGTAATTCCCGCCGCCCGCGGCGAACGCGCGGCGTTCCCACTCCCTTTGCAAATGCATGCCCGCGAGCGGGTGCTCGGAGGGAAAGTCCGCGGGCGATACGCCCACCAGCAGCGCGCTGTTCGCGTTTTCGCCGTCGCGCGCAAAGGCGCTCATGCCGTTGGTGACGAGGCCGCCCTCCTCGCTCGCCGCGGCGACGACCACGCCGCCGGGACACATGCAGAACGTGTAGACGTCGCGGCCGGAGGGCAGGTGCACGGCCAGCTTGTAGTCCGCGGCCCCGAGCGCGGGGTGACCGGCGAAGGCGCCGTACTGCGCGCGGTCGACGAGCGATTGCGGGTGCTCGATGCGCGCGCCGAGGGAGAAGGGCTTCTGCTGCATCGGGACGCCCATGTCGCAGAGCATCTCGAACGTGTCGCGCGCGCTGTGGCCGATGGCGAGCACGACGCTGTCCGTCTCGACCTCGTGCAGGCCGTCCTCCGCCTCATAGGCGACGCCGGTCACGCGCCCGCCCTCCACGTGCAGCGCGCACAGGCGCGCGGAAAAGCGCACCTCGCCGCCGAGGCGGACGATGTGCTCACGCATGCGCCGCACGACCACGGCCAGATGGTCCGTGCCGATGTGCGGCTTTTGCTGATAGAGGATTTCTTCCGGCGCGCCGTGGGCCGCAAACGTCTCCAGCACCGTGCGGCAGCGCGGGTCCTTGACGCCGGTGGTGAGCTTACCGTCCGAGAACGTACCCGCGCCGCCCTCGCCGAACTGCACGTTGCAGCGCGCGGAAAATGCGCCGCCGTCAAAGAACGCCTGCACGCGCCGCGTGCGCGCCTCCACGTCCTCGCCCCGTTCGAGCACGAGCGGGCACGCGCCCGCCTGCGCGAGCGTCAGGGCGGCGAAGAGCCCCGCGGGGCCCGTGCCCACGACGACGGGCCGATGGCGAGGCACGCCCTTGAGGCGCGCAGGCTGAAAGGCCGCCGCAGGCTGCAAAAGCGCGGCCTGTACGCCCGGCGGCAGGCGGGACAGGACCTTCTGTTCGCCTTCGCGGAGCGAGACGTCGAGCGAGAGGACGAAGTGCACGTCGCGCTTGTCCCGCGCATCCACGCTCTTTTTGCTGACGCGGACGGAGGCGACGACGCCCTGCGCGACGGACAGCTTTTTCGTGGCGGCTTTCAGCAGCGCGTCCTCGGTGTAGTCCAGCGGTACCTTGACGTTGGCGATTCGGATCATTGCGAATTTCCTTTCGGCAGTGATATTCAGGATTGCCTTGCGGCCGCGCGTCCGGCGATCAGGCCGGTCGCCCACGCGAAGTGCAGGTTGTAGCCGCCGCAGCGCCCGTCCACGTCGAGCGTCTCCCCGGTGATGTACAGGCCGTCTATCAGGCGGGATTCGAGCGAATCGGGCTTGATTTCGTCCGCCGGGACGCCGCCCGCGGTGACCTGTGCGCTTTCAAAGCCTTGCAGGCCGCAGACGGGAAACTCCATCGCAAACAGCGCGCGCAGCAGGGCGAGGCGCTGCGCCTCGGAAAGCGCGGAGCAGGCCGCGTCCGGGGGGATGGCGGCCTGCGCGAGCACGGCTTCGCCCAGGCGGCGGTGCAGCACGCCGGTGAAGAGGGTGGAGGCCGCATCCTCCCCCCAGGAGGCGAGGCGGCCGCCGAGAAAGAGCGCGCGGGCCTCCACGGGCAATTCGGGCAGGAGGTTGAGGCGAACGCGGACGTCCCGCCCCTCCCCCATCAGGCGCGCGGCGAGGCCGGAGAGCTGAAAGATGGGGTAGCCGGAAAGCCCGTAGTCCGTGAAGAGGCATTCGCCGCCCTCCTGCGCGACGGGGGTTCCGTCTGCGAGCAGGACGGCGTCCGCCTGCGCCCGGATGCCCTTGAGGCTGCGCAGCGCCGGGTGGCGGCAGCGAAGCTGCGTGAGCGCGGGAAACAGGGGCGTCACGCTGTGGCCGAGGCTTGAGAGCAGCGCGTAGGCGCTGCCGTCCGTGCCGAGGTTTGGCGCGGCCTTTCCGCCGCAGGCGCAGACGACGCGGTCCGCGTGGAAGTGCTGGCCGTCCGTCGAGGAGACGGTAAAGCCGCCCTTGCGGGAGGGGATGACGGCGTCCGCCCGAACGCCGGTGCGCACGTCCACGCCGAGGTTTAAGACGGCGCGGCGCAGCACGTCGAGCACGGAGGCGGCCTGCCCGCTGCGGGGGTAGACCCGGCCCTCGTCCTCCGTGCGGGTCATGAGGCCGAGGGAGGAAAAGAAGGCGAGCACCTCCCGAAGGGGGACGGCGCCCAGCACGGCGCGCAGCAGTTCGCCGTCGCCGTTGTAATCTTCCGGGGAAAGGCGCGTGTTCGTCAGGTTGCAGCGGCCGTTGCCGGTGGAGAGGAGCTTTCGCCCCACGCGTTCGCCGCGCTCCAGCAGCGTCACCCGCGCGCCCGCGCGCGCCGCCGAGACGGCGGCGGTGAGGCCGCTGGCCCCACCGCCTAAGATCAGGATGTTTTGCATGATTTAGGACTCCAGAATTGCGTTTTCGTCGCCGAGCTGGCGGTTGTACGGCTGCATCAGCAGCGTGAAGGAGAGCGGCTCCGTGAGATGCAGGCGGTCCGCTTCCAGCGGCTCCGGTCCGCAGGAGTTGGAGCCGAGCGGGCCCATGCGCGCGTCCAGCGAGAGGACGGTGAGATCGTCCTCCTCGAGCTCGCAGTCGTGCTCGGCCGCAGTCAGCGCCTCGTCGGTGTAATGGTGCGCGGTGAAGGAGAAGCCGTCGCCGCTGACCAGCAGGCCCTGGCCCACGTCGTCCGTCAGGGATACCCAGCGGGTATCCTGGTGCGCGCCGTTCTCCTGCGGGCGCACGTACGGCTCGTGCAGGTCCGCGACCGCGCTGCGCCAGATGCCAAAGCGCGCGCTTTCCTTCTTGTCGGGGTAGCTCTCGTGCGGGCCGCGGCCATACCAGCCGGCGCGGTTCAGATCGCGCGGCAGGGTCATCTGCAGGCCCAGGCGCGGCAGGTAGGGCAGATCGCGCAGCGGCTCGAACGTGGTTTCCACGATCATCTTGCCGTCGGGCAGGATGGTGTAGTTCACCAGCGCCCGAACGACCGGGCGGAGCGACTTGCCCGCGAGCACGAGCGAGGTTTCCACGAACACGGCGCTGCCGGGGTCGCTCACCTCAAAGCGCTCCACGCGGGTGAGCAGCCGGTCTAGCCCTTCCTTTTGCCAGGCGCCCGCGGCGTTCTTAAAGCCCAGGTCGTTGTCCGTCGGCGCGCGCCACAGGTTCACGCGTAGCGGCGAGAGCAGCATCTCCGTGCCCTCCGACACGAAGGAGCAAAGGCCGCCCGCGTGCGCGTCGAAGGCATAGCTGAAGTCCTCGCCGGATACGGTGGTGATGAGACCGTCCTTTGAGACGCGAAGCGGGCGGTCGTAGGCGAGGGTCACCTCGGAGGTGACCTCCATGGGCTCGGGCAGAAGCTGGGAGACGCCGACCTCGTAGCCGGCGGGGGCCCACAGCTCGTCCTGCGCCTGCGCAAAGACGATTTCCACGATGGACTCATGGCCCTCGCGACGCTCCGGCAGGTCGAGCCGCACGCGGCGGCTGGTGCCGGGGCGAATGCCCCTCAGCGAAAGCGTCCCCTGCCAGACGGGCGCGCCGTCCTCCAGGAGGCGGCAATGCGCGCTCAGATGGTCGAGCGTTCTGAAGGCGTAGCGGTTTTCGATGCGCACGACGCCCTCCTTTTCGTCCGCCCACACCGCGCGCACGGGCGCGTAGACCTGCTTCATCTCCAGCGCGCCGGTGTGGGGCGTGCGGTCGGGGTAGAGCAGCGCGTCCACGCAGAAGCATCCGTCGTTGGGCTGATCGCCGAAGTCGCCGCCGTAGGCGTAGCAGGGCTTGCCGTCCTTTACGTCCACGAGCATGCCGTGATCGACCCATTCCCAGACGCACCCGCCGATGAGGCGCGGGTAGCGGTCGATGACGTCCCAGTAGTCCTTCAGGTTTCCGGGCCCGTTGCCCATGGCGTGCGCGTATTCGCACAGGTAGAAGGGCTTCTTGACGCGCGCGCGGTTCTGCCCCTTTTCGATCAGCCGGGGGATGGCGGTGTACATCTCGCTCTCGATGTCCGTCGTGGCGAGGCCGTGGTCGCCCTCGTAGTGGACGGGGCGCGACGTATCCAGCGCGAGAATCGCTTCCTTCATCGCCGCGTGATTTTGACCGTAGCCGGATTCGTTGCCCAGCGACCAGAAGAGGATGGAGGGGTGGTTGCGGTCGCGGCGCACCATGCGCACCGCGCGGTCGACGAACGCTTCGCGCCACGCGGGGTCCTCCGCGATGGCGTTGAAGTCGCCGGTCGCGGGCTGAACGCCGTGGCACTCCAGGTCCGCCTCGTCCACGACGTACAGGCCGTAGCGGTCGCACAGGTCGAGCCAGCGCGGGTCGTTGGGGTAATGGCTGGTGCGCACGCAGTTGACGTTGAGCCGCTTCATCGTCTCCACGTCGCGGATCATGTCGTCGATGGGGGAGACGTGGCCCAGCTCCGCGTGCGTGTCGTGGCGGTTGACGCCGCGCAGCTTGACGGAACGGCCGTTGACGAAGAGGCCCTTTTCGCTGACCTCGACGTGCTTAAAGCCCGTATCCACGCGCTGCACCTGCACGGGCTCTCCCTGCGCGAAGAGCGTGACGAGCAGGGTGTAAAGCGTCGGGGTTTCCGCCGTCCAGCCCTGCGCGCCGGGGACGGCGACGTCGAACGACGGGGCGGCCTCGCCGGAGGCGACGGTTTTTTCGCCCAGCAGCAGCTCGTAGCCCAGCGTATGCGCGCCCGCGCCCTCCACGTCCACCTCGACGTGCAGCGCGCCGTCCTGAAAGCCGTTCACCAGATCGCCGGTCGCGCGCACATCCGCCATGCGAAGGCGCGGCGCGTTTTCCAGGTACACGTCGCGGAAGATGCCGGAAAGCCGCCAGCAGTCCTGATCCTCCAGATAGGTGCCGTCCGACCACTGGTAGACCTTGACCGCGAGCAGGTTTTCGCCCGGCGAAACCAGCGCGGTGAGGTCGAACGTCGCGGGCATGTGCGGCACCTTGGACATGCCGGCCTCCCGGCCGTTGACGTAGACGAAGTAGCAGCTATCCACGCCGTCGAATGTGATCAGCGTGCGGTCTTTGCACCACTCCTCGCTGAGGGTGAATGTCCGCCGGTAGCAGCCGGTCGGGTTGTCGTCCGGCACGAAGGGCGGGTCGTAGGGGATGGGATAGCGGACGTTGGTGTACTGCGGCGCGCCGCAGCCGTACATCTGCCAGTTCGAGGGCACGCTCAGCGCGGCCCATTCCTCCGCGAGGTCGGCCTCCGGCAGCATGAAGTCCACGTCCACCGCGTCGGGCGAGGGATAAAGGCAGAAATCCCACGTGCCGTTCAGCAGCTTATAGGTCTTCTGCAATCTGCCGGTGCCGCGCAGCGCCTGCGCCCGGTCGGGATAGGGGAAGAGCGTCGCGCCGCTCGCGAGCCTGCCGCGCGAAAGCTGGCTGGGGTCTTCGTATTCCCGCATAAAAGTACCTCCTTCATCTGCGCTCATGCGTTACCTGTATTGTATCAGCAGGGGGGCGAATATGCAACGGAATTTGAGGGACCGAGGGAAATTGCGCCAGTCAAACCGCGCGCGCGTTTGGGCTCTACCCGCGTGGCGGGAAATATGGTATAATGGAACGATGATACAGGGCGACATGCCCACGAGGGAAGGGGGAACGCGCGTGCCGAGCGTGAGCGTCATCGTGCCGGTGTACGACGTGGAGGCGTATCTGGAGGATTGCCTTTCCTCCATCGCGGGGCAGACCTGCGGCGATTTTGAGGTCATCATGGTAAACGACGGAACGCGGGACGGCAGCCCCGCGGTGATGGCGCGCTGGGCCAAGGCGGACCCGCGCTTTCGGGTGATACGCAAGGAAAACGGCGGGCTTTCCTCCGCGCGCAACGCGGGCATGGACGAGGCGGCGGGAGAATTTCTGCTCTTCGTGGACGCGGACGACTGGATCGCGCCGACCCTCGTGGAGGATGCGCTGCGCGCGGCGAGAGAGACCGGCGCGGAGCAGGTGCACTTTAACTACCGCCGCGCCTTTGAAGACCACGTGGAGGACGCCTACCTGCCCCTGAAGGACGAGGTCGTCGATCTGAAAACCCTGGGGCTTCCGGCCTACTTTTATAGGTACTGGATGCCCTACGCGCACGGACAGGAGGCTTGGGCGCGGCTGTACCGGCGCAGCGTGGTGGAGGAAAACAACCTGCGCTTCGCGCCCAACGACGAGGTATTCGCCGAGGACACGCTGATGAGCGCGATGCTGCTCTTTCACACGAATCGCCTGGCCGTGCTCAAGGAGCCCTACCTCTATTACCGCCAGCGGCCCGGCAGCATCATGGAGCGGCCCAAGCCGAGGCTTGCCCGCAGGCTGATCGCGCTGTCCTCGCGCCTTAGCGCCTACGCGCGCGCGTGCGGGCTGGACGGGACGCTTGCGGACGTGCTGCCGGTGCTGTGCTACGACAAGCTCATCACCAAGGGCATTTCGCAGGACCCCTCGCTTTCGGACGCGCACGCCGCCATGCGGGAGGCATTGAGCGACCCGGAGATCGTGCATCTGCTGCGCGCGCTTCGGGGCGTGGGGCCCCTTTTGCAGTACACGCTGCACACGGGCAAGGGGCTACGCACGCAGGTGCGCGCGCGGCTGTTCGCGTCGCGCTGGCTGCGCGGCGACGTGGAAGGGGCCGCGTCGCTCGTCGCGCGCGGGGAGGGGAAGGCATGATCAGCGTCGTCGTGCCCTGCTATAACAGCGCGCGGTACCTGCGCGCGTGCGTCGAATCCATCCTCGATCAGCGCACGGAGCTGGAAATTCTGCTCGTGGACGACGGCTCAAAGGACGAGACCCCGGAGGTCATCGAGCGGCTGAAGGCCGACCCGCGCGTTCGGGCCTATGCGCTTGCGCAGAACGGCGGCGTGTCGCGCGCGCGCAATTTCGCGCTCGACCGCGCGCGGGGGGAGTGGGTCGCGTTCGTGGACGCGGACGACCTGCTGCCGGAGGGGGCTTTTGAAACGTTGCTCGCGGCGGCGAGCCCGGACGTCGAGGTGATCGTGGGCTCGCACGAGGAGTTTGACGAGAACGGCGCGCGCACGCGCTTTCGCCCGGAGGCGTACATTCGCGGGCGGGATACCTGCCGCGACCGCGAGACGGTCACGCGCCGCCTGATCGAGGGCGACAGCGTGTACAACATCATGTGCAACAAGCTGCACAGAACAGAGATGCTCAGGCGCGCAAACATCCGCCTGAGCGAGGACGTGCGCATCGGGGAAGACGCGCTGTTCAACCTGCAGGCGTTTGCGGCGGCGAAGAAGTTCGTGTACGTGGACGAGGTGACGTACCTGTACCGCGTGCACGGAGGGTCCGCCATGCGCAGCGTGGGGCTGGGCGAATTTGAGCGTCAAAAGCCCTTTTTTGAGGCGCTTCAGCGCCTGCTCGAAGCGCACGGCAGGCTGGAAAAGTATTTCGTGCCGGTCGTTAACAGCATGGTGCTCAGGCTTTACAAAGAAAGCGGGTTTTCCGGCGTGCTGCGCCGCTTCAACCGCGACCTGCGCCCGCTGCTGCACATGGACGCGATGAAGATCGGGGACCGCGCGGGCACGGAATGCGTGTACACCCTCGTGCGGACCGGCGCGTACCCGGCGGCCTACGTGCTGATCTTTCCCTGTCAGGTTTTACGAAGGAAGAGCCTCGCGATGTGGAGGTGGCTGCATGGACGGTAAAATCGACGTGAGCGTGATCGTGCCCTGCTACAACGCGGCAGGCTCACGGCTGGACCGGGCGGTGAAGAGCGCGCTGTCGCAGGAGGCGTCGCTCGAGTTGCTGCTCGTGGACGACGGTTCCACCGACGCGACGCTTTCACAAATGCGCGCCTGGGAGCGCCGGGACGCGCGCGTGCGCGCGCTGCACCAGGAAAACGGCGGCGTCTCTCGCGCGCGAAACGCGGGCGTTGAATCTGCGCGCGGCGAGTGGGTTTCCTTTCTGGACTGCGACGACAAGCTGGAGGAAGACGCCCTGCCGGACCTGCTGGCGAGGGGGGACGACGGCGCGGACATGGTGCTGGGCAGCTACACGGTGGTCTACGAGGACGGCCGCACGCAGCGGTTTGACCCCGCGCCGGGCGGGCAAAGAGAGGCGATCGACAGCCTGCTTCGCGGCGACAGCGCGCTGCCCTCGATGTGCGCGCGGCTGTACCGGCGTTCCTTTCTCATTGACGCGGACGTCAAGGCGCCGCCGGACGTGCGCATCGGCGAGGACGTGCTGTTCAACCTGGAGGCGTTCTGCGCGGCGCGCGGCTGGAACGTCGTGCCGCGCAGCGTGTACACCTACCTGCTTCGGGGCGACGGGGCGATGGGCTCCATCCGAGGAGGTCACTTTGCGGCGCAGGCGGACATGCTCGCGGGGATCGCCTGTTTTCTCGCCCGCCATGGGCTGGAGACGGCGCACTTTCGCGCGCACCTGGACGCTTACCTGCGCCAGCTTCGCCGCGACCGCGGGCGGGCGCAGGCAGCGCTGTCGTTCGGCCGCGAGGCGTCGCGCGCCGTCTGCGCGGGCGTATCCCCGGGCGGCCTTTCCGGCAAGGAAAAGATGTATTATTTCGCAGCGCGCTATCTGCCGGCGCTGACGTTCTTCATTCCATAAAACAAAGGAGTCAGCATGTACGATTTAAGCGTCATCATTCCCTGTTATAACGCGGGCCGCTACCTGCCCGCCTGTTTGAGCAGCCTGCAGGGGCAGGCGCTTTCGCGCGCGGAGTTCATCTTCGTGGACGACGGCTCCACGGACGGCAGCGACGCGATGCTCGACGAGTTCGCGGAGGAGGACCGCCGCACCCGCGTGCTGCACCTGGAAAACGGCGGCGTGTCGCGCGCGCGCAACATCGCCATCGACATGGCGCGCGGGCGCTACATCGCCTTTCTGGATGCGGACGACATGCTGGAAAAAGGGGCGCTTTCCCGGCTGCTTCAAATTGCGGTCGATCAGGACGCGGACATCGTCTCCGCAGACCATCGGGTGCTCTGGGACGACGGCACGCAGCGCGAGGTGCGGCTCGGCGCCACGGAATCGGAGCCGATGGCGGTGGTGGGAAAGATCGTCTCGATGCACCCCATCTACAACAACCTGTGGAACAAGCTGTACCGGCGCGCGCTCTTCGACGACGCCGCGTGCAGGCTCGACCCGGGCATCCGCATCGGCGAGGACGCGGTGCTGAACGTGCGGCTGTACGCGCGCGCAAAGCGCATCGCCCATGTGGGGGAGCTGCTCTACACCTACCGCGTGCACGAGCGCTCCGCCATGTCCGAGGCGGCGAAGGATTACTGCCGCCAGCACCAGCCGATGTTGGCGGGTCTCGGCAAGGCGCTGCTGGACGTGGGGCTCAAGGAGCAATTCTTTCACGCGTTCGTCATGAGCGCGATGTGGACGCACGAGAAGGAGCACGGCGTGCGCAGCGCGGCCCTGGCCTTCGGGCGGGAGGTGCGCGCGCTCGCGCTGCAGGGGATCGACCCGGATAAGCTGAAGGGCCGGAACCGGCGGACCTATCGGCGCATTCGGCTGCACGTCTTCCCCGCCTGGTACGTCCTGCGCCACTTGCTGCAAAAGACGAAGGAAAAGGAGCGTCAGTGATGGAAACGCGCGTCATCTTTTACAACCACGGCGGCTGCCGGAACCACGGCTGCGAGGCGATCGTGCGCGCGACATCGGCGCTTCTTAAAGCGCGCGAGCCGCGGACGCGGATTACCCTGTGTTCGCTGGAGGCGCAGAGCGACCGCGCGCTGGGCCTGCCGGACGTCGAGCGCGTCATCGCGCACGGCGTAAAGCCCCTTAGCTGGGATCGGGCGGTCAACGCGGTGCGCTCGCGCATGGGCGCGCCGCGCGAGGAGCAGATCGCCCGCAACAACATGCCCTTCCTGCGCGCGGCAAAACGGGCGGACCTGTGCGTCTCCGTCGGCGGCGATACCTACTGCTACGGGCGGCCGGAGCTGTTGCTCGCGGTGAACCGGCGGCTGCAGGCGCAGGGCACGCCCACGGCGCTGTGGGGCTGCTCGGTGGAACCCGAGCTGCTGACGGGGGAGCTGCTGGAGGACCTTCGCCTTTACCGCGTGATCGTCTGCCGGGAATCCATCACCTATGAGGCGATGCGCGCGGCGGGCCTTGACGCGGTGCTGGGCGTAGACCCGGCCTTCTTCCTGCAAAAGGAGGAGCTGCCCCTGCCGCAGGGCTGGAAGGCGGGCGACACGGTGGGCGTAAACGTCAGCCCGTTGATTTTGAAATGCGCCGCGAACGCGGACGCGGTCTTTGAATCCTTTCGCGCGCTGGTGCAAAGGATGCTGGACACCACGGACAGCGCCGTCTGCCTGGTGCCGCACGTCCTCTGGGCGCACGACGACGACCGGCAGGCGCTGGCAAGGCTCAAGGCGAGCTTTGCGCAGGAGTCGCGCGTCTTTTTGTTGCCGGACGGGCTGAACGCCTGCCAGATCAAGGGCTATATCGCGCGCATGCGCCTGTTCGTCGGCGCGCGCACGCATGCGACCATCGCGGCCTATTCGAGCGCGGTGCCGACGCTGACGATCGGCTACTCGGTCAAGGCCCGGGGCATTGCGCGCGACCTGTACGGCGGGGAGGCGGGGCATCTGCTGCCGGTGCAGGAGTTAAAAAGCGCCGCGCAGCTGCTCGGCGCTTACGACGCGCTGGAAAAGCGGGCGGAGGAGGAGCGCCTGGCGCTTCAAAAGCGGCTGCCGGCGTATACCGCCTGCAGGGAAGACATGATTTTAGCGCTCCTTGGCGCCGCGGCGGGCGGCGAGGCACGCGGCAGGAGATAAACGAATGAACGAAAACAAGCAATACCGGCTGGGCGCGGTGCTTTCCTACGCGCTCATCGCGCTCAATATCGCCATCAGCCTCTTCTTCACCCCGTACATCATGGAGGTGCTGGGGCGCGACCAGGCGGGGCTCTATCAGGTGATCGGCAACTTCGTCTCCTACATCAGCGTGATGGATTTCGGCCTGGGCAACGCCATCATCCGATACGTGGCGAAGTACCGCGCCGAGGGAAAGCAGCGCAAGATGCAAGGCTTCCTGGGCATGGCGATGTCGCTGTACCTGGCGATCGGCGCGGTGGTGCTGGCAGCGGGCGGCGTGTGCTACGCGTTTTTGCCCAGCATCTTTCCCAACTTCACGCCGGAGAACATGGCGCTCGCCAAGCCCATGTTCCTGCTGCTCGTGTTCAACATGACGCTTTCGCTGGTGATGAACGTCTTTCCCGGCGTGCTGGCCGGGTTCGAGCGCTTCGTGCTGATGCGCACGCTTTCCATCGTGCGCGTCGTGCTGCGCGCGATCATCCTGCTCGTCATGCTGCCGCTGGGGGCCAACGTGCTGCACATGGTGATCCTGGACACGGCGCTCAACGTCCTGTTCACGCTCATCCAGTTCGGCTACGCCTTCGTAAAGCTCAAGGTGCGCATCCGCTTCTTCGACTTCGACAAGCCCCTGCTGCGGGAGATCACCACCTATTCCGCGTTCATTTTCCTCAACATGCTGATGGAACAGATGTACTGGAAGGTGGACTCCACGATCATCGGCATCCTCTATACGACCACGACGGTGACGATCACCACCATCGGCACGATGATCGCCGAATACTTCATGCAGTTTTCCAGCTCGCTTTCGGGGCTGTTTTTGCCCAAGGCGACGCAGATGGTGGTGCGCGGGGCGTCGATGGAGGAGCTTACCGACATGATGATCCGCATCGGGCGCATCCAGCTCATGATTATCGGCCTGCTGGTGGTGGGCTTCGTCTCCGTGGGGCATCAGTTTCTCGCCTGCTGGGTGGGGGACGCCATGGGCGCGGACGTGGACCAATCCTACGCGATCGCGACGATGCTGATTCTGGCGCTCACGATTCCGCTGTTTCAAAACACCGGCATTTCCATCGTGCAGGCGATGAACCGGCACGCGTTCCGGTCCGTGGTGCTGGTCTGCGTGGCGGCGCTGAACGTGGCGGTTTCCATCGTGCTGGCGAAGCTCTACGGGCCGGTCGGCGCGGCCCTGGGCACGGTGCTCTCGCTTTTGATCGGCAACGTGGGCATCATCAACTGGTACTACTACAGGATGATCGGGCTGAACATCCCGCGCTTCTTTAGGGAGACGCTTAAGGGCATCCTGCCCGCGCTGCTGTTGCTGGGCGGCGTGGGCGCGCTGACGTTCCTCATGCCCATCGGCGGCTGGGGCACGCTGTTTGTGCGGATCCTGCTGATCTGCGTCTGCTACGTGCCGCTGATCTACTGCATCGGCATGAACGCGGGAGAAAAAGAGACGGTTCGCAAACTGATAAGGAGGGTGCGCGCATGAGAAGCGCTGTGCTCAAGGACATGAAGCGCTGCTGCGGCTGCGGCGCGTGCGCGGCCCTCTGCCCGCACAATGCGATCGAGATGCGGCCGAACGCCGAGGGCTTCCTGTACCCGGTCATCGACCCCAAAGGCTGCGTGGACTGCGGATTGTGCGAGCGCAGATGCCCCGCCGCCAAGGCGCAGGCGCGCGGCGCGCACCCCGCCTACGCGGCGCGTACGGGCGACGAGGCCGTGCGCGAGGCGAGCTCCAGCGGCGGCGTCTTTACGCTGCTCGCGCGGGATGTGCTTCGACGCGGCGGCGTGGTGTTCGGCGCGGCGATGGACGAGGAGCTGCGCGTCAGCCACGTCGGCGTGATGGACGAGACGGCGCTCGGCCTCCTTCGCGGCTCCAAGTACGTGCAAAGCGACGTGGACGACGCCTATCATCAGGCGGCGCGGCTGCTCGACGCGGGCATGCCGGTGCTCTTTTCGGGGACGCCCTGCCAGATCGCCGGCCTGTACGCGGCGCTGGGCGGCGACCGCGAAAACTTGCTGACGGTGGACATCGTCTGCCACGGAACGCCCTCGCCCGCGGTATTCTCCGCCTACGTCGGAATGCTGGAGGCGGAGCGCGGCGCGAAGGTGACGCGCTACGTCTTTCGGGACAAGCGCAGGGGCTGGAAGGATTTTTCGGTCGTCGCGACCTTCGCGGACGGATCGGAGTACGCGGCGGGACAGACGGAGGACATCTTCATGCGGGGATTCCTGAGCGACCTGTACCTTCGCCCCTCGTGCCACGACTGCCCCTACGTGGGCGAGCGCCGGCCGGGCGACGTCACCCTGGGCGACATGTGGGGCGCGCAGGTGATCGTGCCCGACATGGACGACGACCGCGGGCTTTCGCTGGTGTTCACGAACACCGAAAAGGGCAAGCGGGCCTTTGCGGCGCTCGGGCAGGACGTGATCTGCCGGGCGACGGACCCGGCGCGCAACGTGCCGTTCTGCCCGCCGCTGGTTCGCTCGTACAAGCCGCATCCAAAGCGGGGAAAGTTCTTCAAAACATTTGAAAAAGAAGGGTTCAGCCGCGCGCGGGTGGAGGCGCTGCTCGCGCCGCCGGGCCGAGCGGAGCGGGCGCTTCGGCGCGCGCTGCACTTGCCCGTGGGCGCTGTGCGGCGGCTGAAGGAAGCAGTAAAGAAGTCATGATTCGCATACTCCTTGCAATCGTCAGCGCGGCGGTGTCCGTAGCGCTGTTCTTACGGTTTAACTGGCTGCTGCCCTGCGTCGTCGCGGCGCTGCTCGTGGGCGCGCTGATCCTGACCTGGCCCCGGCGCGAGCGCATCACGGCGCGCGACGACGTGGACGTGCTGCTGCGCCGCTACGGCAGACGGCCCACGGATTTTGAACGCTACGTCGCGGAGGTCTATCGCCGCAGGGGATACCGCGTGCACGTGACGCAGCAAACGGGCGATTGCGGGCGGGACATCGAGATGAAGCGCGGCGGCAAGCTCTACGTGGTGGAGGTCAAGCTGTACAGCCCGGGACTGCACGTGGGAAGGGAAAAGATACAAAAGCTGCAGGGCGCGATGATCGACGCGCAGGCGCACGGGGCGATCTTCGTGACGACCAGCAAGTTTACGCGCACGGCGATCGACTACGCGCAGCGCAACGGCATCGAGTTGGTGGACGGGGATGCGCTGGAAGCGATGATACAGGAAGTCATAGGAGGATGAGCGTATGGACGAGGAAAAAATCCGCGAACTGATTCAAACGGGGCGTAAATTCATGAAGATGCCGCCGGACGACGATTTCGTGTCCGACCAGCAGCGACGCCTGCCGCAGCCGCCGCTCGCAAAGGCGGCGATGGGCGGGAAAAAGACGGCGCTTCCGCGCACGTTCGGGGATCTGGAACACGAGGACGACCTGCTGCGCGTCCTCGCCGCGCGCGCGAGCCATCGCGTCTACACGGGGGAGGAGCTGACGCTGCTGCAGCTATCCTTTCTGCTGTGGGCGCAGCAGGGCGTGAAGGGCATTCGCGGCAACAACTACGCGACGCTGCGCACCGTGGCCTGCGGCGGCGCGCGCCACGAGTTCGAGTGCTACATGGCCGTGCGGCTCGTCGATGGGCTCGCGCCGGGGCTTTACCATTACCTGCCGCTGGAGCACGCGTTGGAGTACATGGGCCCCATCCCCGGGGACGAGGAAGAAACGCTGACGCAGTCCCTCTGCGGCCAGCGCTGGGGCGCGAAGGCGGCCGTGGTCTTCTATTACAGCATGGTGGCCTACCGCGCGGAGTGGCGCTACGGCATCCACGCTCACCGCGTGGCGCTGATCGACGCGGGGCACATCACGCAGAACCTGTACATCGCCGCAACCGCGCTGGGGCTGGGCGCCTGCGCGATCGCCGCGGTGGAAACCCCCTTCGTAAACGAAATGCTTTCGCTGGACGGCGAGGAGGAGTTCGTCTTCTACGCCGCGACGGTGGGCGGCATATCGGATGCGGATAAGCGGGCGGAGCTGGACTTTTACGCGTTCTTGCGGGAAGAAATGTAAAAGGAGGGCGTGCCTTAAAACGAGATTTCCTGTAAAGAAATGAACCGTGATCGGAGGCGTGCATGCGGTATCAAATTCGGCGGATGCGCCCGGAGGAAACCCCGATGCTAAAGGATTTTCTGTACGAAGCGATCTTTCAGAGGTCGGGAGAGCCGCGCCTGCCGCGTGAGGTCGTTCAGGAGCCCGCGCTGCGCGTTTACATCGAGGATTTCGGACGGAAAAAGGACGATTGCTGCCTGGTGGCGCAGGCGGGCGACGCGGTGGTGGGCGCGGTCTGGGTGCGGAACATCGAAGGCTACGGCAGCGTGGACGGGGAGACGCCGGAATTTGCGATCTCCGTGCTGCCGGACTTTCGCGGGGCGGGCATCGGCACGGCGCTGATGCGGGCGATGCTTGCGCGCCTGCAGGCGGCGGGCTACGCCCGCGCGTCGCTCGCGGTGCAAAAGGACAACTACGCCCTGCGGATGTACAGGGACGTGGGGTTTCGCGTCGTCTGCGAGAACGAGCAGGAATACATCATGGTGCACGACCTGAAAAATGTGTGAGCACAAAACCGCCCCGGCAAAGCAATTTGCCGGGGCGCGCTGTCTTTTGCGTCACACGATGCCCATCGTGCGAAGGGCGAAGATGCCCGCCGTCATCGTGAGCAGGGAGAGCAGCACCGAGACGACGATGATGCCGGAGGCCAGGTCCGCGTCGCCGCCCATCTTGCGGGTGACGATGTACACGTTGGCCGCGGCGGGCACGCCAAAGAGGATGAAAAGCACGAGCAGTTGTTCGTTGGAAAGCCCCAGCAGCAGGCCGACGGCGACCATGACCACCGGCTGCAGCACCAGCTTGTTGGCGCAGGCGCCGAGGATGGGCCAGATGTCGTGCGCGATTTCGGAGAACTGGATGCTGGCGCCGATGACCAGCAGCGCCAGCGGCGTACACAGGTTGCCCATGTAGCCCAGCGACTTGGTGATCGCGAAGGGGAGTTCCACGTGCAAAAGCGCGAAGGGGAAGCCGCAAACGATGCCCAGGATCATGGGGTTCTTTACGATTTGCAGCAAAATGTTCTTCACGTCGATCTTCTTGCCCGTGCGCCCCGTCACGGTGAGCAGGATGACGGCGTACACGTTGTATAGCGGCAGCACGAACGCGCTGGCGAGCGTCGCCGAGAGGGGAATGACGCTGGTGCCCAAGATGTTCTGCAGCAGGGCAAAGCCGATGTACACGTAGTTGCCGCGGAAGGCGCCGTGCGCGAACGCGCCCACCTTTTCGGGGTGCTTTTTGAGCAGCAGCGCGCCCATGGCCCAGGAAAACAGGAAGAAGACCGTGGTACCCAGCATGCACACGAGGATGAACGTCGGGCTGAACTGCGAAAAATCGCTGGTCGCCGTGTCGTAAAACAGCTTTGCGGGCAGCGCCACGTTGAAGACGAGCGTGCTCGCGCTGGAAAAGAAGGAGTCGTCCAGCATCCCGGAGCGCTTGATGACCCAGCCCAGGGCCAGCAGGAGGAAGATCGGCAGAGAGACGTTCAGGCTGAAGAGGAAGTTTTGAAGCACGGGGCGGCCTTCTTTCTAAAAGAATTTTTGATCTTTTGCAGTTCAGCGCCCGCTCAGACGCGTGTAGAGGCGCAGGAAGAGACGGCGGCTGAACAGGAGCAGCATGCCCTGGCGGCGCACCTGCTTGTCGCCGCTTTTAAGCGCGTATTCGCCCAGCGTCGCGTAGTGCAGGTTCAAAAAGGAAATCGCCTGCGCCTTTACATCGCCCTCAAGACTGTAGGCGGGGATGTTCTTGGCGACGGAAAGCGCGATCTGGCCGATGCGCCGCCTTAGCATGCGCTGCCCCTCGGTCGGGGGCAGGCCGTCCGCGAGCGCGTCCAGCCGCTCGCAGATCGTGAAGTACGCATCGCACCAGGCGGCGCTCTTCGTAAAGGACTTCATGATGCTGCCGGGCCGCTGGCGATAGCGCACCAGCG
>JAEXCG010000167.1 GCA_023402355.1 Bacillota bacterium
TTGTCCTGTGCAGAAGTACTGACATGGGCAAGCGCGTCAGCCTCCAGAAAAAACGTTTCCGTGCTGCTCTCGACCCCGCCACCTTTCTCTCTATCCTTTTGGGCTGATTTCAAATGCTGTTGCCCTGTCCATTATCCGGCAATGCTTGAGATTTTGCGCGGAAAACGCTATAATGATACGATGCAGTTGTGTGCTGTTTTGCAAAAACCGACAATAAGCGGGAAAGGAGGGAATCCGGATGGCATTTTGCGAGGTGATCGTCGACATCGTACATGAGAACGTCGACAAGGTGTTTACATACCGCGTGCCGGAGGACATGCGGCTTGAAGCGGGCATGCGCGTGCTGATTCCCTTCGGCCCGCGAAAAATAGAAGGATATGTCGTCCGGCTGACGGAGCACTCCGACATCCCGTGCAAGTGCGTCATTCGGCCTCTGGAGGATTATCCGGCCCTCCTGCCGCACATGATGCGCCTGGCGGTGGAGCTTTCGCGCCAGGCGCATTGCCCGCTCGCGGAGACGATTCGCCTGATGATCCCCGCCCAGATGCGCGGAGAGCGGGTAAAACCCAAGGAAGAAGAAACGGTCTCTCTTTCCGTGGACGAGGGGGCGCTTTTGCAGGTCGTCGCGTCCCTGAAGCGCGCGCCCAAGCAGGCGCAGGTGCTTGCGGCGCTTGCAAAGGCCCAGGGCCGCGCGATGACGATGGATGCCCTTCGCGCCCAAATCCCGGATTGCAGGGCCGCGGTCAACGCGCTTTCAAAAAAGCGGATGATCGTGCTGGGGCGGCGCGAGGTCTTGCGAAGCCCCGTTTACTCAAAGCCCGACGTCTGCGGCCCGGAGCCCGAGCTCACGCCGTCGCAGTGCGCTGTGCTGGAAGAGTTGCTGCCTGCGCTGCGCGCGGGAACGGGCCGCTTCCTGCTCTACGGCGTGACGGGGAGCGGGAAGACGGAGGTCTACATCCGCGCGGTCAAGGACGCCCTCTCGCGCGGAAAGACGGCGATCGTCCTCGTGCCGGAAATCGCCTTAACGCCGCAGATGGTCGATTGGTTCAAGGCGCGCTTTGGGCAGGGCGCGGCGGTGCTCCATTCGCGCCTTTCAGCAGGGCAGCGGTTTGACGAATGGCGGCGCATCCGCAGGGGCGACGCGCGCGTGGTCATCGGGGCCCGATCCGCGATCTTCGCGCCGCTCGAAAACCTGGGCGTCGTGATCGTGGACGAGGAGCACGAGCAAAGCTACATCGCCGACAACTCGCCGCGCTACGACGCGCGCGAGGTCGCGCGCCTGCGCTGCGAAAACGAGGGCGCGACGCTGCTGCTTGCGAGCGCGACGCCGAGCATGCGTTCCTTTGCGCTCGCCCAGCGGGGCGACCTGACGCTGCTGGAACTGCCGACGCGCGTGAACAACCGTCCGCTGCCCGAGGTGCACCTCGTGGACATGCGGGAGGAGCTGGAAAAGGGAAATCACACCATCTTCAGCGGCGCGCTGATGGAGGGACTCAAGCGCTGCCTGGAAGAGGGGCACCAGGCGATTCTCTTCGTCAACCGGCGCGGCTATTCGACGTTCGTCTCCTGCCGCAGCTGCGGCTATATCGTCAAGTGCCCGAACTGCGACGTGAGCATGACCTATCATCAGGACGGCGAGACGATGCAGTGCCACTACTGCGGACATCAGGAGAAGCCGCCCACGGTCTGCCCCTCCTGCCAGAGCCATTACATCCGTTACTTCGGAACGGGCACGCAGAAGGTGGAGCAGGAAATGCAGCGGTATTTTCCGAACGTGCCGCTGCTGCGCATGGACAACGACACCACCCGCACCCGCGATGCCCACCACGAGATCCTAAGCCGCTTCAGGCGGCAGGAGGCGCGCGTGCTCATCGGCACGCAGATGATCGCCAAGGGGCTGGATTTCCCGAACGTGACGCTGGTGGGCGTCATCGCCGCGGACGCGATGCTGGGCCTGCCGGACTACCGAGCGAGCGAGCGCACGTTTCAGCTCATCACGCAGGTGGCGGGCCGCGCAGGCCGCGCGAGCAGCCCCGGGGAGGTGTTCGTGCAGACGTATACCCCCGATCACTACAGCATCCAAAACGCGGCGAGACAGGACTTTCGGGCCTTTTACGAGCAGGAGATGCGAAGGCGCAGGCAGCAGCTTTTTCCGCCGTTCACGCAAATCTGCCGCTTGCTCGTCGAGGCGGCGGAGCAGCCGCCTCTGATCCGCACCGCGCAGGCGCTGACGGAGCAGATGAACGCCTACATGCAAAGGCATGCGCAGCTCGCGCGTCAGCTCATCTCGCTGCGCAGCATGGAACCGCCGGTTCGCATGATTCGGAAAAAATACCGCTGGCAGGTCGTCGTGAAGCTGATCGACTTGCCTGCGAGCGACCCTATCGTCGAAAAGATGACGGAGCTTTCGCGCGTCGAATGGCCGGGCGCGCAGGTTTTTCTGGAAATCAACCCATCCAGCATGGTTTAATCAAGAGGAGATGAATGAAAGATGGCTTTAAGAAAGATCGTATACATCGAGGACGAAATGCTGCGCAAGAAGAGCCGCAGGGTGGAGCGCTTTGACGAGCGGCTGCACACGCTGCTCGACGACATGGCGGAAACCATGTACAAGAACAACGGCTGCGGGCTGGCGGCGCCTCAGGTCGCGGTGCTCAAGCGCGTGGTGGTCATGGACGTGGGCGACGGCCTGATCGAGATGGTCAATCCGGAGATCGTATCCCGCGAGGGCGAAGTGGACGGCGTGGAGGGATGCCTCTCCATTCCCGGCAGGCAGGGCTACGTCGTGCGGCCACAGAAGGTCGTCGTGCGGGCGCAGGATCGCAACGGAGCCCCGATTGAGATTACGGGAGAGGACTGGCTCGCCCGCTGCATCTGCCACGAGACCGACCACCTGGACGGCCGGCTGTACGTGGACATCATGCACGAAGAGGTATTCGACACGGAGACGGAGGAAGAGGAATCTTGATGCGAATCGTTTTCATGGGCACGCCGGACTTTGCGGTGCCGAGCCTGCGCGCGCTGGTCGAATCCGGCCGCTACGACGTCGTGGGCGTCGTCTGCCAGCCGGACCGGCCCAAGGGCCGCAGCGGCAGGTTACAGCCCTGCCCCGTCAAGGAATACGCGCTCCTAAAGGGGATTCCGGTCTTTCAGTTTGAGCGCATCCGCCGCCCGGAGGGCGTCGAGGCCATGCGCGGCCTTGCGCCGGACGCCTGGGTTACGGCCGCCTTCGGCCAGATTCTCTCGCAGGAGCTGCTGGACATTCCCCGGATCGGCACGATCAACGTGCACGCGTCGCTGCTGCCCGCATATCGCGGGTCCGCGCCGATCAACTGGTGCCTCATCAACGGCGAGCGGGAGACGGGCATCACGACCATGCTCACGGACAAGGGCATGGACACGGGCGACATGCTGCTGCGCGTGAAGACGCCGATCGGCCCGCAGGAGACGGCGGGCGAGCTGACGGAGCGGCTTTCCGTCATGGGGGCCAAGCTGCTGCTGGAGACGCTTCAGGCGATCGAGGCGGGAAACTGCCCGCGCGAAGCGCAGGACCCGGAGAAGGCGTCCTACTATCCGATGCTCAAAAAGGAAACGGGCCGAATCGACTGGACGGCGAGCGCGGCGCGCGTCGCAAACCTCGTGCGCGGCGTCAACCCCTGGCCGGGCGCCTGGACGGAGATGGACGGGGGCGTGCTCAAGATTTGGAAGGCCGAAGCGTCCCAGGAGAAAGCGAGCGCGGTCCCCGGCGAAGTGATCCTGTCCGACCCCAAGCAGGGGCTTGTCGTCGCGACGGGCGAAGGAAGCCTGGAACTTACAGAGATTCAGGCGCCGGGCAGCAAGCGAATGAACGCGAAAGATTATCTGCGAGGCCATGCGATCCTAGTGGGGACGCGCCTTGGAAAGGGCTCAGATTATGACGAATGAAACCCGCCGCCCGCCTTACGGGCGTAAACCTGTACCGGGCGCTTTGAAGCCCGCCCCGCGAAAGGGCGCGCCCATCCGCAAGGACACGCCGCCCAGGCCCGTGCGCCGCGAGAGCAACTTCGTCTCGCAGAGCGCCCGGCGCGTCGCGCTGGACGTGCTGCTGGAGGTGTCTTTGCAGGACGCATACGCGTCCCTGGCGCTGAGTCATCACCTGCAGGGCCCCATCTTCCTTTCGGACCGCGACAAGCGCCTCGTGACGGAGCTGGTTTACGGCACGCTGGAGAACAAAATCCGTCTGGATTACATGATCGACAGCTATCTGGAGCGCAAGGAGCTCGACCCGATGGTGCGCGAGATCCTGCGCATGGCGGCCTATCAGCTCTTCTTTCTCGACCGCGTGCCGGACATGGCCGCGGTGGACGAAGCGGTCAAGCTCACGCGCGTCCGGGCGGGCGAGAACTATACGGGCCTGGTAAACGGCGTGCTGCGCACGATGCTGCGCGAAAAGGACCGCGTCGTCTACCCCAAGCCCGGCGAGGAGCCCGCGCGCTACCTCTCTGTGATGTTCAGCCTGCCGGTGTTCCTCGCGCAGCGGCTGCTCGACGCTTACGGCCCGCAGACGGCCCTCGCGATAGCGAAATATCGCCAGGACGAGCACGAGATGACCCTGCGGCCCAATCTGGAGCGGACGACGGCTGAGGCCTTTGAGCGATTTCTTCGTCAAAACGGCATTCAGTTTGAGCGCGGGCTTGTGCCGGGCGCGTACCGCGTAAAGCAGCCGGGCGACATGACGGCGCGGCCCGAATACAAGAGCGGCCTGTTCTCAATTCAAAGCGAGAGCTCCATGCTCGCGGCGAACGCGCTGTGCGCAAGGCCGGGCCAGTCCCTGCTGGACGCCTGCGCCGCGCCGGGTGGAAAGACCGCGCTGCTCAGCGAAGCGATGCACGGGACGGGCCGCGTCTACGCCTGGGACCTGCACGAGCATCGGGTAGCCCTGATTCGCGCCATGGCGCAGCGGCTGCACCTGGACAACGTGCGCGCGGCGCAGCGGGACGCCTCGCAGCTAAGGGAAGACCTCGTCCTGACGATGGACGGCGTGCTGCTGGACGCGCCCTGCTCCGGCACAGGCGTCATGCTTTCAAAGCCCGACATCAAGTACCGCCAGACGCCTGAGAGCGTAGAGGCGCTCGTAAGCACCCAGCAAAAGCTGCTGGAAACCTGCTGCCAATACGTCCGTCCAGGCGGAACGCTGGTCTATTCGACCTGCTCCATCTTGCCGGAGGAAAATATCGAGCAGGTCAATGCGTTTTTGAAGGCGCATCCTGCGTTTCATTTGGAGCCGCTCGGGGAACTGCTGCCGGAGGCCCTGCGTCCGCAGGAAGAGAACGGAACGATTCAGCTCCTCGCGCACCGCGACGGCATGGACGGCTTCTTCATCGCCCGGATGCACAAATCGGAGGGATGAGCTTGCTGGAACTTTTAAACATGTCACAGGCGGAAATCGGGGAGCTGCTCGCCTCCTGGGGGCAGCCCGCGTTCCGCAAAAAGCAGCTCTTCGCCTGGCTCCATCAGGGGACGCCGTTTGAACAGATGCTCAACCTCCCGCAGGCCCTGCGCACGCGCCTGCGCGAGGAGGCGTCCGAAAACACCGTCTCCGTGTTGGAGACGATCGAGTCCAAGCTGGACGGCACCCTGAAGCTGCTCTACCGCCTCCTGGACGGAAACGTCATCGAGGGGGTGCTCATGCGCTACAAGCACGGCAACACGCTTTGCCTTTCCACGCAGGTGGGCTGCAAAATGGGATGCGCGTTCTGCGCGTCCACGCTGGACGGATGCGTGCGCAACCTGAGCGCCGGCGAAATGCTGGGGCAGGTGGTCTGCGCCAACCGCGTGCTCGGCGGTGAGGAGCGCGTGCACAACATCGTGCTCATGGGCAGCGGCGAACCGCTGGACAACTACGAGAACACGACGCGCTTTCTGCGTCTTTTGCGCGAGCCGGACGGCGTGAACATCGGCCTTCGGAACGTATCGCTTTCCACCTGCGGCCTTGTGCCGCAGATGTACGCCTTTGCGGACGAG
Source organism: Bacillota bacterium (assembly GCA_023402355.1). Lineage (GTDB taxonomy): Bacteria > Bacillota > Clostridia > Christensenellales > Aristaeellaceae > Beduinella. The sequence continues at coordinate 6,004 of JAEXCG010000167.1, forward strand.
GACCTGCCTGTGACGCTGTCGGTCTCCCTGCACGCGCCAAACGACGAGGTGAGGCGAAAGATCATGCCGGTCGCCAACCGTTACAGCATCGGAGAACTCATCGGCGCGTGCAAGAACTACATCGAAAAGACCGGACGGCGGGTGATCTTTGAATACGCGCTCATCAGCGGCGTGAACGCTGCGCCGGGGCAGGCGCACGAGCTCTCGAACCTGCTGCGCGGCATGCAGTGCCACGTCAACCTCATTCCGCTCAACAGCGTGCCGGAACGCGGGCTCAGGGGCGTGAACGAACGGGAGGTAGCCGCCTTCAAGGCGGCGCTGGAGGAGCGGCACATTTCGGTGACGCGCCGGCGCGAGATGGGCGACGACATCGAGGGCGCCTGCGGCCAGCTCCGCAGGAAGTACATTCAGGAAACGGAAAACGAATGACGGAAGTTTGGGGGGATTGATCGTGAAATCCATCGTAAGAAGCGACGTGGGACGCGTGCGCAAGCAGAATGAGGATACGGCCTATGTGGGGGCCGCGCAATCGCTGCTGGCCGTCGCCGACGGCATGGGCGGCCATAAGGCGGGCGAAGTAGCCAGCTATATGGCGATCGATACCCTGAAACAGCGCCTTCGGACGCACAAACCGGACCTCAAGCTGATGCGTCTCGCGTTTGAAGAGGCGAACCGGCGCATCGCGGACGTGTCGAAGGGCGAGGAAAACTGCCGGGGCATGGGCACGACCATGACCGCGCTTTGGAAGACGAGGGCTTCGATGCTGCTGGCGCATGTGGGCGACAGCCGCGCGTACCTGCTGCGGGACGGCGTTCTGCAGCAGGTGACGGACGACCATTCGGTCGTGGCGGAGCTCATGCGAAGCGGGCTGCTGACGCCGGAGGAAGCGCGAAAGCATCCGTATCGAAACGTCATCACGCGCGCGCTGGGCAGCGCGCCGAGCGTGGAGGTCGATCTGCGCGAGCACGAGCGTCATAAGGGGGATATTTGGCTGCTGTGCACGGACGGACTCAGCAACATGCTGCCGGACCAGAAGATGCAGGAAATTCTGAGCACCCTTCCGCCGGACCAGGCCGCGGATGAACTGCTGCATCTGGCGCTGGAGGCGGGCGGCACGGACAACATCACGTTCATCCTCGCGCTGGACGACGAGGAGGTGGATGCATGATCGGCTGCGTGCTGGCCGGACGCTATCGGATCGACTCGCTCATCGGCAAAGGCGGCATGGCGATCGTATACCGCGCGGAGGACCTGCGGACCCACCGGATCGTGGCGGTCAAGGTGCTGCGCGAGGAATACAGCAGCGACGAGGAGTTCCTGCGGCGTTTTGACCGCGAGGCGCAGGTCTACGCGAAGACGTCCTCGCACCCGAACATCGTCAACATGCTGGACCTCGGCTCCGATGGGGATACGCATTTTCTGGTCATGGAGTACGTGAGTGGCAAGACGCTCAAGGAGCTCATCAAGGAACACGGCAAGCTGCGCCCCGAGTGGGCGGTTCACCTGACGCTGCAAATTCTGGCCGCGCTCGGGCACGCGCACGAGCAGCACGTCATTCATCGGGATATCAAGCCGCAGAACATGATGCTGGACGAGGACGGGCGCATCAAGGTAGGCGATTTCGGCATCGCCAAGATGACCGATTCCGCGACGATGACCATCGCGGACGGAAACGTGATGGGCTCCGTCCACTACTTCTCGCCCGAACAGGCGAAGGGTCTGCCCGTTTCGGAGACGAGTGACCTGTATTCCGTCGGGGTGATGCTCTACGAGATGCTGACGGGCCACGTACCCTTTGAAGGGGATACGCCGGTCAGCGTCGCGATGAAGCACCTGACGGAGCTTCCCAAGCCCGTTTCGCAGGAGGCGAACGTCTCCCCGGCGCTGGAGCAGGTGCTGAACAAGGCGCTGTGCAAGCAGGCCGATCAGCGCTACCAGTCGGCGGACGCGATGGCGCGGGATTTGCGGCGGGCGATGCGCCATCCCGAGGGCGGCTTTGTAAACATGCGGCCCGCCTCGGAACCGGGCGCGCAGACGCGCCGGCACCATCAGATGCAGCGCCAGATCCGTCAGAGCCTGCGAAAGCGCAAGGCGCTGACCATCACGCTCACCTGCCTTTTGAGCCTGACGCTGCTCTCCGGGCTCGCGTACACGGGGTTTATCATCTACGATCGGACCGTTCGCCATGTCACGATGCCGGATCTGATGGGGCTGGACGAGGAATCGGCCGTCAAGATACTCGACCGCGCCGGCGTGACGCCGATCGTCTCCCGCAGGTACAGCGAAAACCCGGTGGGTGTCGTGCTGGAACAGACGCCCGGGAGCGGCGAAAGCCTGCTGCGCGGCGACGCCGTCTACATCACGGTCAGCAACGGCACCAACACGCTTACGGTGCCGGACCTTTTCGGCCTGACGGCGGAGGACGCCGAGTATGCGGTCGGTCAGGCGGGGCTGACGCTCGGCGACGTCACGGTGGAGATTTCAGAGGCCATGGCGGGGACGGTCTTTTCGCAGGAACCGCCCGCAGGAAAGGTCGTGGACAAGGACGCAGTGGTCGACCTGCGCGTCAGCGGCGGCCTGGTCATCATCCCCGATCTCTCCGGAAAGCGGCTGGAGGAGAGCGAGGCGGAGCTGCAAAACCTCGGCCTGCCCCTCGGCAACGTGACGACGCAGCCGGTGGACAACGCGAAACAGGACGGCGCGGTGCTCTCACAGAACCCGAGCAAGTTCGAGCGCGTGTTCCCGGATACGGAGGTCGACCTGATCGTAGGTCAGCTCGACAAGCGGAAGTACAGCGCCACGGTCGCAATCACCGTGACGGTGCCCCAAAACGGCGCGCATGTGCGCGTGGCGCTGGTCGAGCCCGGCGGCACGGAGCGGGACCAGTATGCGGCTATGCTGACGCAGGCCGGAGAGAACGCCTTTTCCATCACGCTGCGCAGCGAGTATGCCGGACGCATGGCGTATCGTCTGTACATCGACGACCAGTTCGTAAGCGAGACGGAGGTCACATTGCAATGACGACCCAAGCGGCGATCAGAAGCCGGACGACGAAAGGGAAGGGACTGCCTGCATGACGGGACGCATTGTCCGCGGGATCGGCGGCCTGTATACGGTTCGAGAGGACGAAAGCGAAAAGGAATTTGTGCTCAGGGCGCGCGGTAAGCTGCGCAGGCAGCACATGACGCCGATGGTGGGCGATCGGGTGGCCTTCAGCCCCGGCAGCGGCGAGATACACGGCTGGCTGGAGGAGATCCTGCCACGGGCGACCAGCTGCGTGCGGCCGCCTGTGGCCAACGTCGACGTTCTGGCGCTGGTGGTCGCGCCGGTGCCGCAGCCGGACCTGCTGCTCATCGACCGGATGATCGTCTGCGCGCGCCGCGTCGGCATTCAGCCGCTGCTTTGCGTAAATAAATGCGATCTGGAGGCCGATCTGGACGAAGCCTGCCGTGCGGCCTATGAGCGCGCGCGGGTCCCCGTCTTTACCGTGAGCGCCCATGAAAAGCGCGGGCTTGACGCGCTGAAAGCGTATCTTGCGGGCAAGACCGTGTGCTTCGCCGGGCAGTCGGCCGTGGGAAAGAGCTCGCTGCTGAACGCCCTGCTGAACCTGTCGCTCCCCACGGGGGATGTCAGCCGCAAGACCGATCGCGGGCGGCATACGACGCGCCACGCGGAGCTCATCTTTGCCGGGGATTTTCAGGTGATGGATACGCCGGGCTTCAGCCTCCTAGGGTTTGAGGAGGGCTTTGAGCCGGAGGAGCTGGCGGCGTACTATCCGGAATTTGAACCGTACGAGGGCGAATGCCGCTTTGCGCCCTGCCTGCACGACCGCGAGCCCGGATGCGCCGTGCGCGACGCGGTGCGGCAGGAAAAAATATCGACGGAACGCTGGGAGCGGTACTGCACGCTGCTCGGTGAGCTGCGCGAACTGTGGAGGAATCGGTATGATTAAGTTTTCGCCATCTATTCTGGCCTGCGATTACATGAACATGGGCAAGGATATCGACCGGATGGAACAGGCCGGCGCCGACTGGCTGCACCTGGACATCATGGACGGCCTGTTCGTGCCCAACATCAGCTTTGGCCCCGCAATCGTCTCCGCGGTGGACATGCAGAGCAACCTGCCGCTGGATGTGCACCTCATGATCGTCGATCCGGACCGCTACATCGACGCCTTCGCCAAGGCGGGCGCCGACTATCTAACGATCCATGCGGAGGCGGTGAAGGATTTGAGCCAGACGTTGGACCGCATCCACGCCGCCGGCATGAAAGCCGGCGTTTCGCTCAAGCCCGCGACCGATCCCGCCGTGCTGGAGGGCTGCCTATCAAAGATAGACCTCGTGCTCGTCATGACGGTGGAGCCGGGATTCGGCGGTCAAAAGCTCATTCCGGAAACGCTTGAAAAGGTCAAAACGGTCGCTCGGATGCTGAACGGCGTGAACGGCGACGCTTTGATCGAGGTGGACGGCGGCATTACGATGGACAACGCCATGCAGGCGGTTCAGGCGGGCGCGCGGGTCCTGGTGATGGGCACGGCGCTCTTTAACAGCGCAAACCCGGGCAACATCATGTCGATGCTCCGCGCCGCGAGCGAGGGCGCCGAAAGATGAATGCGCTGATCGTACTGGGGGGACAGATGCCCTCTCCCGGCCTTTTGCGGGCGCTGGCGGAGAACGCATCGCTCATCTTATGCGCAGATTCCGGGCTGGAGGCGGCGCTCGCGGACGGCATACGCCCCGACGCGGTCGTCGGGGATATGGACAGCGTGCCAGAGCAGACGCTGCGTCGCTTTGCTTCCGATGACGGAAAGGTGCTGCGGCTTCCCTGCGAGAAGGACGATACGGACGGCGTGGCGGTGCTCGATTACGCCATCGAGCGCGGCGCGAAGCAAATCACGCTGACCGGCGCGCTGGGCGGAAGGATCGACCACGCGCTGGCCAACTGCATGCTGCTCGTGCGCGCCGCGAACCGCGGTGTCTTTGCCTGCATTGAAGAAGACGGACAGCATATCGAGCTGCTGCGCGGCTGCCGGGAGATCGCGGGGGAGAAAGGCCGGACCTTTTCGCTGCTATCGCTGGGAGCGGCGCACGTGGCTTCGCTGGAAGGCGCGCATTACCCGCTTCACGACTATGCGATGACCAGCGATTACCCGATCGGCGTCAGCAATCTTTTCGAGAGCTCCACCATTCGCGTCGAGGTGGACGCGGGCGACGTACTCTTCATTCAAATCAAGTAAGCCGGAATGCCAACGAAAAAAGCCGCGTGTTTCGCATCATTTTGGTCTTCTCCCGCATAGAGTGTGGTAAAAGCGGGGGTGATGGCCATGGGCAGATGCAGGGGAACACGCGGCTTTTCGCCGCCTTGCGGCGGCAATCCACGGCGCAGCCAGGCGCTGATTGGAATTTTTCTGATGCTGATCGGACTTTTTCTCATCTTCCTGTGCATTCCCTTTCAAATCTGGATCGCGCTCTTCGGCGCGGCGCTGATCCTGCTGGGGTATTTTTTAATCCGTACTCCCTGAAAAGCGCGAAGGGAACGGAGGAAAGAGCGGTCTGTGAAGCATTGAAAGGGGGAAAAGCTCATGCGCATTCGGATGGTTTGCCTGCGCGCGCCTCGTTTTTTGCGGGGTTTCCTGCGCCTCTTCGCACGCTAAGCGGAGACGAAAAAAACGTGATCCACAGCATGGATCACGTTTTTAATCGCTCAAGAGAGATTACAGCGCGCGCTGGACTTTGCCGCTGCGCAGGCAACGCGTGCACACGTTCATGTGGCAGACGCTTCCATCGACAACCACGCGGACGCGCTGCGTGTTCGGCGCCCAGCTACGACGGGTCTTGCGATTGGAGTGGCTGACGTTGTTGCCGGACATGACGCCCTTGGCGCAAACCTCACAAAACTTTCCCATAAGTCACACCTCCTTCTGGAGCGGAAACAGTCATATAACAGAATTATTCTATCATCTTTTCGGGATTTTGACAAGTACTTTTTAAAACTCGAAGAAAAAAACATCTCACAATCCCTGAATAAGCCCGGGCAGCATGACCATATTATATTTTTAAAGGAATATTCTTGCGCCTTTGGGATAAATCCTGTATACTGTAAGTTGATCCAATGAGACCGGGTCCGTTTGACCCTTGTGCAAGGAGGGTTTCTCATGGAATGTAAGATCAAAAATGATCTGGGTACGATTTCAATCAGCGAGGATGTCATGCTGAAGGTGGCGGGCTATGCTGCCCTGGAATGCTACGGCATCGTCGCGATGTCATCAAAACGTGCCAAAGATGGGTTCGTGGAATGGCTTGGGCGCGAAAACCTGACGAAGGGCGTGCAGATTCGCGTCGAGGAAAATGTCATCGACGTAGACCTGTTCATCATCGTGGAGTACGGCATCTCGATTGCGGAGGTCTGCAACGCGATCACGGAAACCGTGCGCTACAAGATGGAGAGCATGACCGGCGCCAAGGTGCGGTGCATCAATATCACGGTTGAAGGCATTCGCGTCTGAGCGGCCTTTGATACGAACTGGAGGCGGAAAACTTGTCACAGGAAACCATCGATGGTTTGTTGTTCAAAGAAATGGTTTTGGCCGGCGCCAGCCTGCTGGAGCGCAACCGTGAAGCGATTGACGCGCTGAACGTGTTTCCCGTTCCGGACGGCGACACCGGCACAAACATGTCCTTGACGATGAAGTCCATGGTCAAAGAACTTTCGGCCCTGGACGAGGCAAATGTGGCGAAGGTAGCCGAGGCCGCGTCGAAGGGTGCGCTCAAGGGCGCCCGCGGCAACTCGGGCGTCATTTTATCGCAGATTTTCAGAGGCTTTGCGCGCGGGCTCGACGGCGCGGCGATCATCACGCCGGTGCTGTTCGCACAAGCGCTCAAGAGCGGCGCGGATACGGCCTACAAGGCCATCATGAAGCCCAAGGAGGGAACGATCCTCACGGTCATCCGCGTCATCGCGGAGGAGGCGCTGCGTCAGGTTCGCAAGAACCCGGACGACATGCACGCGCTGATGGACGTGGTCGTTCAAAGCGGCGAGGCCATTTTGAAGAAGACGCCGGACATGCTGCCCGCGCTCAAGCAGGCGGGCGTCGTCGATTCCGGCGGACAGGGCCTGCTTACGGTCTTCACGGGATACAGGGCGACGCTGAACGGCGAACACATCGACGACACGAACATGGAAGTCGGAGAGGCCGCGACGCTGGACTTCGAGGACGACCACGACGCGCTTGAAGAGATCACGTTCAAGTATTGCACGGAATTCATCATTCAGGACATGCCGGAAACCGTCACGGAAAACGACATCAACACCTTCCGCCGCCGTCTGGCGCGCATCGGCGACTGCGTGGTCGTCGTGGGCGACTTTTCGATGGTCAAGGTGCACGTGCACACGAACGAGCCGGGCAAGGCGCTGCAATATGCCTGCGCCATGGGCGATCTCATCAACCTGAAAATCGACAACATGGCCGAGGAGCGCAAGGAGCGTCAGGCGCGTCAGGCGCGCGAAGCGAAGGAGGAGCAGCCGCAAAGCGACTACGGCATGGTCGCCGTTTCGCTCGGCGAGGGCTTCTCGCAGATCTTCAAGGACCTGTCGGTAGACCATATCGTCGAGGGCGGACAGACGATGAACCCGAGCATCGAAGACATCCTGGGGGCGGTGGACGCCGTGAACGCCAAGACGGTTTTCGTGCTGCCCAACAACTCCAACGTCATCCTGGCGGCGACGCAGGCGGCGGAGCTTTCCGATAAAAACGTCATCGTCATTCCGACCAAGAACGTCGCGATGGGCATCGGGGCGGTCGTCGCCTTCCAGCCGGATCTGGATCCGGAGGGGAACGCGGCGAACATGACGGAGGCCGCCAACCGCGTCAAGACGGGCCAGATTACGTTCGCCGTGCGCGATTCCACCTTTGAAGACAAGGAAATCCGGGAAGGCGACATCATCGGCATCTACAACGGGAAGATTCAGGTCGTGGGCAGCGACGTACACGACGTGGCGCTGGAGCTCATGAAGATTCTCGTGACCGACGAGGACGAATTGATCACCGTTTACTACGGAGAAGACACCAAGCCCGAGGACGCGCAGGCGCTGACGGACGAAATCGCCGGGATGTACGGCGATCGCGACGTGGAGATTCAATACGGCGGCCAGCCCCTGTATTACTATCTCTTCTCGGCTGAATAAAAGAACACCTAAACAAGGGCCGCCTGATTTCAGGCGGCCCTTTCCTGGAGGAAACGATGCAGGCTTTCGCTTGGAAGGACTTCAAGGGCTTTGGGCCGGCGCGCTTAAAGGCGCTTTCGGCGCGGGAAATCGATTCGCCCGAGCAGCTGCTCGAACAGCTGCCGTCCGGATACCGCGATACCACCGCGCCGACCCCTATCGCCGCGCTGTCGGACGGCATGCAGTGCGCCTTCGCGGGGTGGATCGACGGCGCGGTTCATTTGCACCGCGCGCACGGCATGGTCTGGGTGAGCGCGAAGGTCAGGGACGACAGCGGCGTCCTGCGCTGCATGTGGTTTAACCAGCCCTGGATGAAGCAGCAGATGCACGAGGGGCAGGAGGTTTTGATGTATGCGCGCATCGTGCGCCGAAAGACGGGCCTTTTTGCGATGAACCCCACACTGGAACAGGAAAGGCGCATCACCCCCGTGTACGCGCAGATTCCTGGGGTGCCGCAAAAGCTGATCAGGGACGCCGTGGCGCGGATGCTGGAAGCGTATGACTGCGCCGACGACATGCCCGTTTCGCTTCGGGAAAGGCACGCGCTGTGCGACCGCGCGTATGCGCTACGGCAGACGCATTTCCCGGAGGACGCCGCGTCCCTCGCCGTCGCCAAGCGAAGGCTCGCCTTTGAAGAACTTTTGTACTTTCAGGCGGCGCTCACGGGCATCACGGCGGACAAGCCGCTCGGCGTTCAAATCGAAAGCGACATGGGGGACGCGGACGCATTCTGGCGGGCGCAGCCCTTTACCCCGACCCGCGCGCAGACGCATGTGCTGGAAGAGGTTCTTGCGGACATGGCGGCTCCTCAGGCCATGGCGCGCATGGTGCAGGGCGACGTGGGCTGCGGCAAGACAGCGATCGCCTTCGCGGCGCTGTACGCCGCCGCAAAGCACGGGTTTCAGGGCGCGCTGATGGCGCCTACGGAGGTGCTCGCAAGCCAGCACATGCGATCTGCAGAGCAGATGCTGGAGCCCCTGGGCATTCGTTGCGGACTGCTCACCGGCAAGATGAGCGCGGCGCAGCGCAGGGAGGCGTATACGGCCATCCGCGAAGGTTCCTGGGACGTGGTGATCGGCACGCACGCGCTGATTTCTGACGGCGTGGAATACGCAAGGCTCGGTCTTGTCATTACCGACGAGCAGCACCGGTTCGGGGTACGTCAGCGCACGCGGCTTTCGCTCAAGGGCGAGTCGCCCAACGTGCTGGTGATGTCCGCGACGCCGATTCCGCGCACGCTGGCGCTCGTGCTGTACGGCGACCTCGACATCTCGATCGTGGACGAGCTGCCGCCGGGACGCAAGGCGGTCAAGACGCGGATCGTCGGCGAAGAAAAGCGCGCGGGACTCTACGAGTTTATCAAAAAAGAAGTGCAGGTCGGCGCGCAGGTGTATATTGTCTGTCCGCTGGTGGAAGAATCAGCCGACGGGGAAGAGTTTGTGAGCGCATCCAAGCTCTATGAATCCCTGAAGGACGGTCCGCTGCAAGGCCTTCGCCTCGGGCTCGTCCACGGCAGGATGCGCAGCGCGGACAAAGACGGCGTTCTGCGCGCGTTTGCCGATGGGAAAATCGACGTGCTCGTCGCGACGACCGTCATCGAGGTCGGCGTCAACGTGCCCAACGCCACGATCATGGTCGTGGAGAACGCGGAGCGTTTCGGTCTTGCGCAATTGCATCAGCTCCGCGGGCGCGTGGGGCGCGGGGAAAAGGAGAGCTGGTGTTTCCTCCTTGCGGAGCCCAACGACCGCCTGCGAACGCTCACCGGGACGAACGACGGCTTCGAGGTGGCCAGGCGCGACTTGGAGCTTCGGGGAGCGGGCGAGTTCTTTGGCACGCGCCAGCACGGGGAACCTCAGATGCCCGCGCTGATGCTCTGCGGAGAGACGGCGCTGCTGAAGGAGACCCAGGAGGCCTGGCGAATCATCCGCAGTTCGCCCGCGCACGCGCAGGAAGCCGACGCGATTGTGCGCGCCGCGCGAAAGAAATTTGCCAATAAGGGGCCGACGCTGGCGAGAAATTGAAAAACCCCCAATGGGCTGCCTGTTTTTACTTGCTATTTTCGGGTGTTTATAGTATAATTCCTATGTGAGCCATGTCGTGGCTTATTATTTCTGTTGCAAGGTAGCGGCACATTTTCTTTGCGCCGCTTCTTACTAATGTTCTTTTGAACAAGGAGGACTAGGCATGACGAAGTACGTATACCTGTTCAAAGAGGGAAACGCCAGCATGCGCAACCTGCTGGGCGGCAAGGGCGCCAACCTCGCTGAAATGACGTCTCTGGGCCTGCCGGTGCCGCAGGGCTTCACCGTGACGACGGAAGCCTGCACGCGCTACTACCAGGACAACAAGACCATCGGCGACGACATCGTAGCGCAGATCTACGAGGCGCTTGCCACGACGGAGGAAATCTGCGGCAAGAAGTTTGGCGATCTGGACAACCCCTTCCTCGTATCCGTCCGCTCCGGTGCCCGTGCTTCCATGCCTGGCATGATGGATACCATCCTCAACCTCGGTCTGAACGACGTGGCCGTCAAGGGCCTG
>JAEXCG010000195.1 GCA_023402355.1 Bacillota bacterium
CCATATGACCACCTCACATCATGGGGTAACGAAACGAAAACGGCGGCCGCGGGGTCGAGCCCGCAGCCGCCGCGACAGGAACTCAGCGTGCGTTGTAACGGTCCAGGGCGGCCTGCTTGATTTCGACGGCACGATCGATGTTCAGCTTTTTCAGATCCCCGATGTACGCGTCAAACTCGTCTTCGATGCTCTTGTTGCCCATGATAAAGTTGACGACCGCCGCGTCCTGATAGGTCTTCACCTGCGTCATAATCGAAGCGTATTCAGCGCCTTCGCTCGACGTCAGGGTAATGAGCGGCATCACCTGGTCGGATTGCGCGTTTTCCGTCCAAGCCTTGCGCGTGCCCATGTTCTCCTGGGTGATCGCCGCGTCGGCCTCGTGCTCGAAGCGCAGGAACGGTCCGATATGCCACTTATACCGGGCAAAGCTGTCCAGCAAAGAGGGATAATCCGGGTTGTTGAGAATGACGTCCGTATAGACCGCGACGCCGTCTACCATGTTATAGGTCAGCCCCTCGATGCCGTAGTTGTACATCATCCAGCCCGGTTCGCAGTAGCCATAATCCAGAATCGTCATAGCCGCTTCCAGGTTCTTGCATTCCGTGGTAATCGCCGCGCAGTATGGCGGACGACACTGATACATTTTATAGCGATAGTGCGCGGTCTCGCCTTTCTTTTGCATTGGGTATGTACCGCCGGTCATCATGCCGACATCCTTCATATAGGTGTACACGTTGTCCGGGCTGTCGATGACGGCGCCGGTTTCGCTCGTAGTCAGAATCCGGCGATAGGTTTCCTGGTCTCTGGAGACAAAGTCCACGTCGATCAGGCCTTTTTGATACCAGTCGGCCATCTTGAGCAGATAATCCTTGAACGCCGGCTCTGAAGGGCCGTACTTCACGACGCCGTGATCTTGATAAAAGCTCGGCCCGATGCCGTAAGCGGACAGGAGGTAACCGGACTCATCGTCGATGCCGTCGTTGGGGAACATCATCGGGTAGTCGGCGCCCTTGACCTCCCTGAACTGCGTCAGGATGCCTTCCAGCTCATCCAGCGTCGTCGGCTGTGCAAGGCCCAGTTCGTCAAGCCAGTCTTGACGGAGCAATAAACCGTTGCAGGAGTACTCCTCGTAGGGGGAGATCGCGTAGAACTGCGTCATATAGCCGGAATCCGTATAAAATTCCTTTTGCTCCTCCGGCGTCACGTAGGCATCGATACAGTGAAGGTAGTTGGGCATCCACTCCGGATGATCCTTTAAATCTACGAGAACGCCCTCTTCGACGTACTTATCCAGACCGCCGGTGTACAAATCCGTGCCGGACCAATCGGTAAAGAGGATGTCCGGCAGGTCGCCGCCAGCCATCAGCAGGTTAAACTGTTCCTTCTCCGACCCGACGGAGGGTTGAATGAACTCGAACTTAACGTTAAACTTCTTCTCGATTTCCTTCCAGCATTCGTTTTCATCATCCGATGTGACGACGCTCGTCCACCACAGAGGCTTCCATACCGTCAAAGTAATTCCGCCAAAATCTTTGACGACCTCCTCGGTCGCCTCTGCGATGCCCACAGCGGACGTCATCAGCAGAGAGAGTGCGAGCAACGCGGCAAACATCTTCTTGAGCATAATGGGCCTCCTTGTAAAATTGCTGACGTCCTCTTATTTTGCGAAGCATCCTTTTCAGCAAAGCGCGCAGCGGCCGCTATTCTCTTAAATCCGCGCAACGAGCCACAGGCTTCTTATTCGCAAAATAAACAGAAACGTTGTTCCTTATTGAGGCCATTATAGCATCACCTCATGAGAATGTCAACGTTTTAAATAGAATATTTGTTTATTTTGCGCGATTATTTGTCTCTTCGTCCATCAGCATCGCTTTTAATAACATATTTTATGTTTGTTTATGTTGACACATCTTTTTTGCAAACAGCAAAAATGTTTTATTCATCGCGTCGTATCCTTTTTAGGCGATATCCAACCTGCACGTCGATATCCTGCGGATGATCGCCAAATGCCCGACCGAACAAATTGATTCCGCCCACGTTCTGGGCGGTCTTGTGAATGCCAATACGAAGCGTAAAATAATCTTTGTCTGAAAGATGCAAATCGTCAATTGTATGCTGCCCGTTCGGCGCTCCGTCAAGCGAAGTACCCTCTTTCGTAACCACCCACGTTTTGAGAAGTCCGTACTGCGTAGCGCCCAGGCTCCACCACTGTGGTGTCAGCAGGCCACGCCGGTCTCCCAGGTCGCCCGGCGATGTCCATACGCCCAGCTCGCAGCCGTTGACGCTGACGTAGATGTCGCTTGGCCAGTCCATGTTGTAATTTGCCACCTCAGAGCAAGCCTCAAAGCTGACGCGAAGCGACGTAGGCTCCATGCCCATAAGCTCTAATGTAGAAATACGGTATTCCAGGTATCCATATCGAAACCAGATTAACTGAGCCGAAAGGCGCGAGGGTTCAAAAAAGCTTTGCGCGTGGTTGATCTTGCCGATCGTTCCCGTCTCGTTCAGCATGCCGCAGTATTCGTAGGGCTTGCAATCGCAATAGCTGCCGATCGGGAGCGAATAATTGGCATATTGATCCTGTATCTGCTCCACGCTCAGCGGATCCATGAGTTCGGTGTGCACGCTGTCGATCAACTTATTGCACACCTTCGCCATCCCACGCGTTCCGGGCCTTTGCTCTGTGATAATCAGCCCCGCCTCTTCCAATACCCGGACGTTCAATGCCGCCGTCGAAGCCGGGATGTGCAGCATTTCCGCGATTTCGCCCACACAGTATCCGCCGCTCAACCCGACGCGCAGAATTTGAAGTCGCAGTTCAGACGCCAGCGCCTTGTGTATTTTGGCGGCTTTCGGTATATCCGAAAGGTCCAGCTCCATGACTTTATTCAAGTAGCCCGTATCCTGCCTGTCCATACTTTTTCCTCCCGTACCATCCATGTTATTTTTTAGTATAGCACACCACTTTTCTTTAATCAAACAACAAGGCTGTTCGATTCATCAGGCAAAGTCCCGACCTCTCCACGTTTTTTATCTTCATTTATTCTGTTCATCTCATAGAGCTTATGCCATATTTTTATTGAAATTTATGCATATTTTTGCTATGATAAAAGCAAAATTCAAAGAAGGTGCCGATATGATTCAAAGAAGGGGCGTCATTATTCATCCACACGAGCTATCGGAATCCTGGCTGAAACAAGCGCAGGTCCTTCAGCTCAACGTTTTAGGGCTGCACCCACCGGGTGGGCCCGACGCCGCATCCAACCTTGCCATGATGCTAGAAGATCTGCGCACACAGCGAATGCAGCGCCTGCTCGATCAGGCGCAGACGATGGGGCTTACTATCGAATACGAGATGCATGCGGTGTCCTATCTGCTTCCCCGCTCGCTCTTTGCGTCACACCCCGATCTTTTTCGTATGAATGAAAAGGGGGAGCGCACGCCGGATTTTAACCTCTGTGCCTCTTCAAGGCAGGCGCTCGAATCTCTCGCCGAAAGCGCCGCCCGTCTTGCCGCGTTGCTTCCCTCCGCTTCGCATCGATATTACTTCTGGCTTGACGATGTGACCCAGTCGAGCTGCCATTGCCCTCACTGTCGCGATCTGACCCCATCCGATCAACAACTTCTATGCGTTCACGCCATGCTTGACGGCATTCGCAGCGTCGATCCGAAAGCAAGCCTCGCCTATATCGCTTATCTGGACGCGCTTCGTCCTCCAAAAAGCGTGCAGCCGGCACCAGGCGTATTTTTAGAATACGCGCCGATCAAACGACGGTTGGATGCTTCGCTGAACGACCCACGATGTGCTGAAAACCAGCACGAATGCGCTCCGCTGCCCGCGCTGCTGCAAAGCTTTGGCCGACAGGGCGCGCAGGTTCTCGAGTATTGGCTGGACAACTCCCTGCTTTCCGGGTGGAAGCTTCCGCCCAAGCCCTACAAGCTGCAAAGCGACGTACTTCGTTCGGACGTCGCCTATTACCGTTCGCTTGGCTTTCAGTCGATCACCTCATTTGCCTGTTATCTGGGCGCAGAATACGTCGCTTTGCACGGCGAGCCTGACCTTTCGGATTACGGAAAGGTGCTTTCTCATGCCTGACGCACCAGCGCCGCGGCTCCCGAACGGAAGCCGCGGCGCTGGTTTATTATTCATGATTTACCCGTGCTCTGCAATATCTCGCCCGGCAGCCCGTCGTGCACCTCGCCGTAGAGCCCCGCGCGCGAAACGTCCTCGCCGCCCGCGTACAGGTGCGAGGTGTCGCCCAGCTGCATGCACCGGAAGACGGCCTCGCCCTTTTTGCGTTCCTCGCTCACGAGCGTCGTCACGGAGCTCGTGGGCAAAAACATGCCCTGCCACAGAAGGACGGGCGAAATGCCCGTCAGGTGCGAAACGAGCGCCATGCCCAGCGCAAAGTGGCAGAAGAGCGCGATGGTGTCCGTCGTGTTGGCGGCGCAGGCATAGATCAAGCCCCGCCGCTCAAAGCCGTATCGCGCGAGCAGTTCGTCCAGCCCGCGCGCGGCCTGCGCGTATACCTCGCCCGCGTCGCCGGTGCGCATGAGCCCCTGATCGGCCCAGGTATCCAGGCTGAAGAGCTCGGGCTGCTTCGTCCAGTATTGGGGCATCAGGTTCCAGGGGATGTTCGGCTCGCCCGTCTTGGGGTTGACGACCCGGCCGTGAAATTCACGCAGCCAGGGCAGCACCTCCGCCTCCCGGCCCAGCCGCGCAAGCGTTGGCCTGGCCGTCGCCTGCGCGCGCCCCAGAGGCGACACGTAAAAATCCCGAATGTCCATGCGGCAAAGGCGCTCGCTTAAAAGCTCCGCCTCGCGAAACCCCTTTGGAGTAAGGCTGTCGCGCTCGTAGTCGGGCTCTCCATGGCGGATGATGAGGATTTTCACAGCGTTTCCTCCTTCATGAAAGGGCCGCCCCTGCGAGGCAGCCCCTGTAAACCTTCCGTCAGCGTCTGTACTTTTTGACGATGTCCAGCACCGCGTCCGCGACGTACGCGGCGTCCGCCTCCGTGAGGCGCGAATACATCGGCAGAGAGACTTCCGTCTCGAAGAAGCGCTCCGCCCTGGGGAAATCGCCCGCGTTAAATCCAAAGCGCTTTTTGTAGGCGCTCATCAGGTGCACGGGGATGAAGTGCACGCTCGTGCCCACGTTGCGCTCCGACAGCTCCTCGATAAAGCGGTCGCGGTCGATGGTCAGCGTCTCGGGACGGATGCGCAGCACGTACAGGTGGCGGCTGTGCTCCGTCTGCTCCGGCGTCCTTTGCAGCAGCAGCTCCTCGCGCCCGGCGAAGGCCTGCTCGTAGACGGCGACCGCCTTCATCCGCTCGCGCTGCATCTGCGGCATGCGCTCAAGCTGCACGAGCCCCAGCGCCGCCTGAATGTCGAACATGTTGTACTTGAAGCCGAACTCCGCGATGTCGTAGCGGTAGGAACCGCCCTTGCCATAGCGGTTCCACGCGTTACGGCTCATGCCGTGGCAGGAAAACACGCCCGCGCGCTCGGCGATGGCGTCGTCGTCCGTCACCAGCATGCCGCCCTCGCCGGTCGCGAGGTTCTTCGTCGCGTAAAAGCTGAACGAAACCGCGCCCATCGGGTGGCGGCCGATCGGCTCGCCGTGGTACTTCGTCTCCACCGCGTGCGCGGCGTCCTCGCTCAAGAACAGCCCGTGCGCCTTCGCGAGGGCACGAATGGCGTCAAGGTCGCAGGCAACGCCCGAATAGTGCACCGGAACGAGCGCCCGCGTGCGCTTCGTGATCTTTTTCTCGATTTCGGCGGGGTCGATGCAGCCCGTCTCCTCGTCGATATCCGCGAACACCGGCGTCGCGCCCGTATGCACGATGGTGCTCGCCGTCGAGGCGAACGTCATGGGCGTGGTGATAACCTCGTCTCCCGGCCCGATGTCGTTTGCGAGCAGCGCCAGATGCAGCGCCGCCGTGCAGGAGTTCACGGCGATCGCGTGCTTCGCGCCGACGTACTGCGCAAACCGCTTCTCGAACTCGATCGTCTGCGGGCCCTTCGCCCACCAGCCCGAGCGAATGGTGCGGGATGCGCTGTCCACCTCCGCGTCGGTCACGTCCGGAATGCAAAAGGGCAGAAATGTGTCTCTTCGTGTAAACATGCAACTGACTCCTTGCGCGCGCAACGCGGTCGCGTCAGCGCGGCGAATTTAAAATGAAATGCAAATCGGGGAATCGCAAGGCGATCCCCGAAGCATGCGCAGAAATGGGGGCGTCATACGCCCAGCAGCACCGTCGCCATGGTGAAGTAAATTCCCAGCGAGCAGGCGTCCACGATGGTGGTGATCATCGGCGAGGCCATGATCGCCGGGTCGAGCCCCAGCTTCTTCGCGCCCATGGGCAGCAGGCAGCCGACGGCCTTCGCGATGACGACCGTGCAGAACATCGAAAGGCTCACCGTCACCGCGACCATGATGCCCGCGCGCACGAAGATCATCATGCGCACGAAGTTCACGGCGGAAAGAATCGCGCCGCAGATGAGCGCCACGCGCAGCTCCTTCCACAGAACGCGCCACACGTCGCTCGTCTCCACCTCGCCCAGCGCCATGTTGCGGATGACCATGACCGAGGTTTGCGAGCCGGAGTTTCCGCCCGTATCCATCAGCATGGGAATAAACGAGGTCAAAATCACCATGCCCGCGAGCACGCTCTCGAAATGCGAGATGATGGAGCCCGTGAACGTCGCCGAAATCATGAGCAGCAGCAGCCACGGCACGCGGTTCTTGGCCAGCGTCCACACGCTGGACTTGAGGTACTCCTGATCGGACGGCGTCATGGCGGCCATCTTCTCAAAGTCCTCGGTGTTTTCTTCCTGGATGACGTCCACGATGTCGTCGACCGTGATGATGCCGACGAGCCGTTCCTCGGTGTCGCACACCGGGATGGACATCAGGTCGTAGCGGCGGAAGTCCTCCGCCACTGCCTCCTGGTCGTCGGTGGTGTGCGCGAAGACCGGGTTTTGCTCCATGATCTCGCGGATCGTCTGCGTCTCCGGCGCGACGATCAGCTTGCGCAGCGACACCGTGCCCATCAGCTTGCGCTGCTGGTCGATGACGTAGCAGGTGTACACGGTCTCCTTGTCCACGCCCGTGCGGCGGATGTGGTCCATCGCCTTGCGCACGGTGAAGTAGTCGTGCAGATCGACGTACTCCGTCGTCATCAGGCTGCCGGCGCTGTTTTCCGGGTAACGCAGCAGTTGATTGATGAGGCTGCGCGTCTGTTCGTCCGCGTTTTGCAGCACCTTTTTGACGACGCCAGCGGGCATTTCCTCCAGAAAGTCCACCGTATCGTCCATGAACATCTCGTCCATCAGGTGGCGAACTTCCAGTCCCGACATGGACTCCACGATGACCTGCTGCTGCTCCGCGGACATGTAGGAGAACACGTCCGAGGAAATGTCCTTGGGCAGCAGGCGAAAAAGGCGAACCACGAGATCCCCCTCCTGCTCCTCCATCGCCTCCGCGATGTCGACCGGGGGGATTTCCACCACGCGCGCCTTGAATTCCTGCATCTTGCCCGCCTGCACGAGCCGCATCAATTCCAGCAGGATTTCCTTATCTTCCATATAGATCGCTCCTCTCGTTCTGATTCATGGGCCGAAGGGCATTCGGACATGAGGACAGGACGCGAGGCATCTCCGGACGGGCTGCCGGGGTCGCGGGATCAGCGCGCAAAAGGGCGAGAAGCGCGCACTTTCCCCGTCATCGGCGGCACCCCGATACTTCGGGGAACGCCCGCATCATGACCATGATCGTCCACGTTTCTCACCTCACAATAAATAAAGGGATTAAAGCCCTGTATAGGTTAACGCCGCGTTTACAAAAAGTCAAGCATTTTATCCTGTGCCTGCGCCTAGAGCACGTTGCCCACATGCTCTATGTATTCTTCCAGACACCAGTCATTGTATTCCATGATCGTGGCGACTTCCACACCCACGTAGCGAATGTGCCAGGCCTCGGCCAGATAACCCGTAATCTTTTCCTTTTCTTCCTTATACCGCACGACGAAGCCATAGGCGTAGCAGTTCTCGTGCAGCCACTTTTGCTGTTTCGTCCCCTTGAACGAGACGCCCGGCACCGTGATGTCGAACGCGAGGCCCGTCTGGTGCTCGCTCGCGCCCGCGGGCGCGACGGTCTGATAGGTCGCCTGCAGCGCCTTTTCCTTGGAAAGGCCGTTCTTCGTGCGGTAGATGTAGACCTGATCGTCCACCAGCGACTGCTGGTAGTCGTACGTGCGGTAGCCCGCGCTCACCTGCCAGTTGCCGATGCCCTCGTCCACCGCGTCCTGGATCATGGTGATGAGCGCGTCGACGGCTTCCCGGTCGCCTTTGATGTCCTTTCCCTTGATTTTGATGAGGCCGCTCGGCACCGCGTCCGTCAGCTTCACGAGGTTTTCCGGCACGAACGACTTGTCCAGCCGGTTGTCGCGGTTGACGAGCAGAATCGTCTTGCGCGGCCGCGGCGTGGGGGCGGGCGTCGGGGTAAGCGTCGGCTCAGGCGTCGGGGTCGGCGTCGGCGCCCGCGTGGGCGCCGCCGTTGGCGTCGGGCTCGGGGGGGGGGG
>JAEXCG010000012.1 GCA_023402355.1 Bacillota bacterium
GGCGGATAAAAGCATAACAGGCCGTCATGCGGCGGATAAAAGCATAACAGGCCGTCATGCGGCGGATAAAAACATAACAGGCCGGCATGCGGCGGATAAAAGCATAACAGGCCGGCATGCGGCAGATAAAAACACAGCAGACAAACATGCAGCAGACAGACCCATAGCAGGAAAAGCCGGATTAAAAATCATCCCTTTCCAGAAACGCCTGGAGCGCCATCTGGATGAACTGAAATGGCTTTATATGGAGCTTTACGACAATCAGCAGATGTTTGAAGGGCTGTGCAGGGGAATGAAGCAGTTCTGCCAGGAGCGCAGGGACAGCCTTAAACGGCTGGACATGGAGCGGGAGAAGAATCCGGGATGGTTCAGGAAAAGCAGCATGCTTGGCATGATGATGTACACGGACCAGTTTGCAGGCACGTTAACAGGCGTGAAGGAGAAGCTGGATTACATAGAAGACTGTAATGTCAATTATCTCCATCTGATGCCTTTGCTGGACACCCCCAGGGGCCGTTCAGACGGAGGATATGCGGTGTCGGATTTCAGGAAGGTAAGGGATGACCTTGGAACCATGGACGATTTGATGGCGCTGGCAGATGAGTGCCATAAACGGGGAATCAGCCTGTGCCTGGATTTTGTGATGAACCACACGTCCGAGGAACATGAATGGGCAAAGCGGGCCAGGGCAGGCGAAAAGGAGTACAGGGAACGGTACTTTTTCTATGACTCCTATGACATCCCCAGGCAATACGAACAGACCGTACCCCAGGTATTCCCCGCCACGGCGCCGGGCAACTTCACCTACCTTCCGGAAACAGGCAGCTACGTGATGACCAGCTTTTATCCCTATCAGTGGGATCTGAATTACAGGAATCCCGTGGTGTTTAACGAGATGATGTATAATTTCCTGTACCTGGCCAACTGCGGGATGGATGTCATACGGATAGATGCGGTGCCATATATCTGGAAAGAACTGGGAACAGACTGCCGGAACCTTCCCCAGGTCCACACCATTGTGCGCATGATGCGTATGATTGGGGAGATTGTGTGCCCCGGCGTACTGCTTCTGGGAGAAGTGGTCATGGAGCCGGAAAAGGTGGCGCCGTACTTTGGCACGGTGGAAAAACCTGAGTGCCATATGCTTTACAATGTAACCACCATGGCCACCCTGTGGCATTCGGTTGCCGCCAGGGACGCCAGGCTTTTAAAACGCCAGATGGAAACCATCAGCAGGCTGCCGGACACCTGTTCCTTCCTCAATTATCTCCGGTGCCATGACGATATTGGCTGGGGGCTGGACTATCCGCTTCTGGAATCCTGGGGCATGAAGCAGGTGCCACATAAGAAATACCTCAATGACTTCTTCACAGGAAAGATACCGGAAAGCTTCAGCCGGGGCGAACTGTACAACGAAGATCCTGTCACAGGCGATGCGCGGTTCTGCGGAACAACGGCTTCTATGTGCGGAGTGGAAAAGGCTGGTTTTGAAATGGACGATGAAGGCATGGAGCATGGAATCGGACGTATCCTGTGCCTCCATGGATTCCTCTTCTTCCTGTCCGGGATACCTGTTCTTTACAGCGGGGATGAGATAGGGCAGGTAAATGACTACACGTACAAGGAGGATCCTGAGAAAGCCGCTGATTCCCGCTATATCCACAGGGGAAAATTCCGGTGGGAACTGACAGGATACATAAAAGACGGAAATTCCGTGCAGGGACGGATATTTTCCGGGTTAAAACAGCTGGAGGAACTGCGCAGGGGCGAGGAACTCTTTGGTGCAGACGCAAGGTTCTCTGTCAGGGAAACCTGGGATGATTCCGTGCTGTGCCTGGTGCGGGAACGGGAACAGGGAAAGCTGGTAGGTATCTTTAATTTTCATGACTATGGGAAGATTGCCTGGATTGATGAGACAGACGGCATGTACCAGGATATGATGACCGGGGAAATGCTGCGGGCGTCCGCTGTAAAGGTGGACGGTCATGGATTCAGATGGTTAAAAAGAGCAGAGGCAGGGAGCTGATTGGAGGAAGGCGCCCTGCCTTTCTTTCCGCTGTCTTTTAATGCGCTGTTTTCTTGTATTATTGCAGGTATGACGATATAATGAAAGGGTAGTTGTGTACATAAAACCAGACCGGAGATAAACCATAAACCAGAGGGGGAAGATTGTATGGAACGCTGTCCATGGTGCCTTTGCAATGAAAAAATGACCAGATACCACGATGAGGAGTGGGGCATCCCCCTCCATGATGATTACAGGCAATTTGAATTTCTCATGATGGAGGTCATGCAGTGCGGCCTGAACTGGAACATGATGATTCAGAAACGGGAAATCTTCCGTCAGTGTTTTGACGGGTTTGACTATGATAAGGTGGCTGCTTACGGGGATAGGGACGTGGAGCGTATCCTTGCGGCGGAAGGAATGATCCGTTCCAGGCGAAAAGTGGAGGCCGTCATCCATAACGCCCGGCGTTTCCGGGAAATCAGGGAGGAATACGGCTCCTTCAGCCGGTATATATGGTCTTTTTCCAAGGGAAAGACCATCCTGTATGCGGGGCATCAGAAGGGCCGGATCCCGGCAAGCAACAAGCTGTCGGATGAGGTGAGCAGGGATTTAAAGAAGCGGGGATTCAAGTATATGGGTTCAATCACCGTGTACTCCCATCTGCAGGCCTGCGGGGTCATCAACGATCATGGGGAAGGCTGCTTCAGATACAGGGATATCATTGAGAATTACCCGACCGTCAGGAAGAGGGATGTACAGCAGGAGGCATAGGATTTCCATGGAGGGGAGGGGAGCGGCTTATGAAAATGCCTGAGGAAGGCATCCGCCCGGTCATGTTTGCTCCATGCGGAATGAACTGCATGGTCTGTTACAGGCACTGTTACCACAGAAAACCATGCGCAGGCTGCCTGGAAAGTGACTTGGGAAAGCCGGAACACTGCAGGGCCTGTGACATAAAAGACTGCGTCAAAGGAAAAGGATTATCCTACTGTTTTCAATGCCCTGAATATCCGTGCAGACAGATCAGGAATCTTGAGAAACGCTATAACAGGCGATACCAGGCAAGCCTTATGGAAAA
>JAEXCG010000033.1 GCA_023402355.1 Bacillota bacterium
CTTGGCTGGTGACGGCCCGGGAGAGTAGGTCGCTGCCGGATTCCATTTTCCTCAGTAGCTCAATGGCAGAGCATTCGGCTGTTAACCGAAGGGTTGTAGGTTCGAGCCCTACCTGGGGAGCCAGAATCGGGACGTACGTTTGTACGTCCCTTTTTTAATGCCGTCCGTGAACCGCGCGCCGCGGCCGCGATGCAGCAAAAGGCGCCGAGACATCTTCCCGAAGATGCCTCGGCGCCTTTTGCTGCAATCCGCTTTTTCCCTTAATCGCCGGTCCCCTGGCCTATGAAATCGGCCAGCGTGCGATCCAGCCGATCCAGGTCGATGGGCTTGGGAATAAAGGCGTTCATGCCCGCCTCCATCGCCTGCTCCTCGTCCTCCCTGAAGGCGTTCGCCGTCATGGCGATGATGGGGATCGACTGCGCGTCCGCGCGGGGCAGGGCTCGAATGGCGCGCGTCGCCTCCAGCCCGTTCATTTCCGGCATCAAAACGTCCATTAGGACGACCTGAAACGTGCCCGGCGCGTGCTGCTTATACAGCTCCAACGCTGCCCGCCCGTTTTCCGCGCGGGTGACCTTTGCCCCCCGAATCTCCAGCAGCTCCGTCGTAATCGCCGCATTGAGGTCGTTGTCCTCCGCCATCAGGATGTGCACGCCGGAGAGTTTGTCCAATTCCTCGTCTCCGGGCTTGACCGTCAGGTCTTCCGGCTTTCCCTTGGTCATCGTCAGCGTAAAGGAGAATACGCTCCCCTTCCCCGGCTCGCTGCTGATCTTCAGCTCGCCCCCCATCGCGCTGACGATGCTGCGGCTGATCGCCAACCCCAAGCCGGTGCCCTGGCTCTTGGTGATGTTGGGGCCTACCTGTTCAAAGCTTTGAAAGATGCGCCTCTGATCCTCTGCGGCAATGCCGATCCCGTTGTCCGCCACGCGGACCGAGTACGTGACCGTCTGGCTCGTGGAGGACTCCTCCTCAACGCGCAGCGTTACCTCTCCCCCGCTCGGCGTAAACTTGAACGCGTTGGAAAGCAAGTTGACGATGACCTGGCGCAGGCGGAGGGCGTCTCCGATCAGCGCGTCGTTTTCGATCTCCGCCTTTAAAACGAAATGCAGGTGCTTGCGCTCCGCCTCGGCCGTCATCATGCTTTCGATGTTGTCAAGCGTAGCATTCATCGAAAAGGGCTCGCAGGTCATCTCCATCTTGCCGTTTTCAATGCGGCTCATGTCCAATATATCGCTGATCAGGTTGAGCATGTACTGAGAGGATGTCTTGATCTTTTGCAGATTCTCCCGTGCCTTGGGCGGCAGCCCCTCTATCGCTTCCGTGAGGTCCGTAAGGCCGACGATGGCGTTCATGGGCGTCCTGATTTCATGGCTCATGCGCGAGAGGAAGTCGCTCTTGGCGCGGCTGTCCGCTTCCGCCTTGTCCAGTTCTATGCGCATCCGAGCGCTGCGCAGGCGAGAACGGGAAATGAGGAGGACCGTCAGGAGAATCATCACGAGAAATGCCGTCACGACGGAGATGGCCAGACCGGGGTTTGCGTAGACGATGCTCGTCAGGCTCATCTGCGGATCGCCGATGGAGATGATATTGCGATTGCTGATGGTGGTCTTCTGCTCCTCCGACAGGTTGTTGACGGCCTTGTTGAGGATCGAAAAGAGCTCCGGTTGCACGGGGCTGGGCATCGCGAAGCAAATGCCCAAACTGTCGTTCACCAGGCTTACCTGCACCAGATTCGTATAGTTCTGCGTCTGAATGGTGTGCTCCAGATGCGAGGAAATCCCATAGAAAAAGTCGACCTTTCCCCGGTTCACATCCGACAGCGCGTCCACGTCGTCCGCGTAGTACCGCACCGTCTCCGCCATGATGCTGCTGGGCATTTCCCGCCCTTCCAGCACGCCGCCGGTCAACCCGGCCGCGGGGTAGCTGGATTCCTTGTTTCTCACCAGGATGGAGTCCATTTCCACGTAGGGCGCCGTCCGGGCCAATCCTTTTTCCTGCGCGTTCTCATCCGTTCCGATGAAAAAGCCGACGATGTCCGCCTCGCCCCGTTCGACGGCAGACAGGGTTTCGGCATAGCTGTCGCAATAGACATAGCTGAAGGTCAGTCCGGAATACGCCGATACCTCCCTCAGCATGTCGGGCACGATCCCCTCATGCGAGTCCTTGTTGTTGAGGCAGTACAGCGGATGCCATTCCAGGGGGACGGCGACCGTCACGTTCCCTTTTTGGGCGACATACGCGCGCTCCTGATCGTTCATTCGGATATGGCCGGTGCTGATGTCCGGAAAATTGTCGTCATAAATTCTCTTGGCAAAATTGGGATCCGCCTCGTAGATTCTTTCGAGCGCCTCGTTGAGGCGGTTTAAGACCTCGGTATTGCCCGGCGTCGTCACGATGTAATGCGCCTGCGAGTCGAACGTAGCGGCGATATTAAACTGTCCCTCGGCATCGACGCCGCTACCCAGCAGTAAATCGACGTCGCCGTTTTCGAGAAAGCAGTAGAGGTTCCCTTCGCTCGACAGGTCGTCGGCCGTGTAATAATGGATGGGACAGTCGAGCCCGTTGATCGACAGATATTCCTTCATGCGGCGTACATTCTCGACGGCGCGGTCGTAAACGCCGATCGTCATGCCGTTCAGCGAATTAAGCTCGTGGCTTTTGATGCGCTCGTCGTCCTGGCGCGACAGCAGAATGCCCTTGATGTAGCCGCAGTTATACTCGGGATACGCGAAATACGCTTCGTAGCCCTCGGCATAATAGGTTCCGCCCATCAGATCGAACTCGCCCGCAAGAAACTGATCGATCATCGATTCGCCGTCGGTATCGATGTAATCGTATTTCCAGCCCGTGTATTTGGCGATCTCGTTGAGATAGTCGACGGTCAAGCCGAAGGGCTGGCCATCCATCCCTCTGGCGCTGAAACCCTCCACGTGCGGAAACGCCACGCGCAGGACGGTTTCCTCCGTCTCCGCCGCGCAGGGCAGCGTCATCGCCGTCAACATCGCCGCCATCAGCAGCATGGCCGCGAAAGCCCGCAGCGTATAATCGGACAGTTTTTTCATAAACACACCTTTTTCTCGCGGATGCCCAAGGCCATCCCTCGAATGCTCGTCATCGTAATGCGCTTCGCCACGATCCCCGACGGATCCCTTTCTCAAAACAGAGCGCAAAGCCGCCCTGTCTTCTTCAAAGAGCGCGAACGCTCCTTAGTCGTCTTTGAGCCGCAGAAGCTGGTTGTAATCGTTCGTAGCTACCTGTTCGTACCTGGCTTCGATGATTTCCACCACGCGCGCGTCATATGGCGGCGAGAAAGCCCTGTTATAAAACATCACCAGCCATTTGGGCGGGTCCGTGCGCATCATCTCCACGACCTCATCCATGATGGCGGGATTCGCCTGCCCCAGAATTTCCTGCATGAAGAAGATACGCCTGGCCGGCACCACATCCGTGACGACATACCACTTGTGCTCCACGCGGTAGCCGAGAATGTCGTCCCGTTCGTCCACCGGCACGTGTGACAGCAGCTCCAGGCTCTGTTCCTCAAAGCCCTCGCTGGTCCATTCCGCTTCCTCCGCGGCACGCGCGGCGCTCTTTTGCGCGGGAAGACCTATGGACAGCGCATAGGCACACAGCGCAGCCGCTGCAAGGCCGCCCGCCCGCCGCGACTCCTTTTCAAACGCGCGCTCCAGCAGCATCGCTCCCATCACGGCGGAAAGCGCACCGGGCAACAGATAGTGCAAGTAGCCCTTGTGCGATATGAATGCGCTGCCCGCGGAAGCGGCGGCAAAGCCGACAAACGCGATGCAAAGCACGCGCAGCGATCGATTTTTGGGGTCTGTTAAAGCCGCGCAGACCGCGCCCAACGCGCAAAGGCCCGCACAGATCATCGCATGATCGCCGTAAGGGTCAGATAGCAGCATGCGCTTGCGGCTGTAATCCTCCACTCCCGCGTAAAGCAGGTTGTGTTCAAACGCAGCGTAATAGAAAGCATCCAGCGCGTCATGCAGCCCCAGATAAAGAAGAATCGGCCCAAAGACGAGCACGCAGCCAATGAGAAAGGAGAGCGCATTGCGCGCGAGCCCTTTGCCATCGCCCTGCCAGCCGAGGGCAAGCGCAAACACGACGGTCAGCGCCGACACCCCCAGCGCGTTGTTCACGCGCGTCATAAAGCACAGAGAGAAGGACAAACCCAGCACCAGTCCATAAACCCAGGAAGCGCTGTCGCGCTTGGCAAACGTATAATCAACACAGGTGGAAAGGCCCAACAACGTAAAAAAGTTGCAGTATTCCTCGGTATAATTTCCGCCATCGATCAACAGGCCAAAAAAGGCGAGATAGACGAGCTGGGCGGGCAGTGCAAACCGAAGCTCCATCCTGCCGGTCATCCGCGCGATGAGCAGCAGCGAAAAAAAGAGCAGAACGACTTCCTGCACCCAAACCGCGGTTACCGTGCGGGAAAAGAGCTGCGGAAAGGCATTGATGAAAAAAATCATCGGCCCCTTGTGATCAAAAATATCGACATAAGGTACTTTTCCGCTGAGCAGCGCGCGGCCAAGCGTCACAAAGATTGAGCTGTCGCCGCCATACGTCCGATATAGCGGACTGTTTGAAGTCAAGAACAAGAGTCCAAATGTGATGGAGAGGAAGGCCGCGATTCCCGCTCTCCAAAGCTTTTTTGTCATGTCGCACCTCTTTTTGCCTAGCCACACCGGCCACTTGGACTCATGAATCCACAAATCGCGCATTATATGTTGTAGTATATCACAAATTGCCCCATTTGGGAAACCTTCGTGCGCTTCGATCCCAAAATATGAAATAAGACTAGCCAAACTCACCTGAGTGTGCTATACTATATCGGCGTTCATTTGTACCTGTAGCTCAGCTGGATAGAGCGTCAGACTCCGACTCTGAAGGCCGCAGGTTCGACTCCTGTCAGGTACACCAACGTGCAAGTTCCGATCGAAAGAATCGGGACTTTTTTTGTATACTGCTAAAGCATTTTGATTGAAAACAGCCGTCTACATTGCTTTCGTGTTTTAAGGCTTCCCACGTAGGTGCAGGTAAAGTGGCAGATGCTGTGAACGCGAAAGCTTACGGCAATTTAAGAGAAAACAGGCTCATCTACGGTTGATAAAAAACGCTTACGTCTCCGGCGTACCTCCAGTTGAAACAGGCTTGATTTAACGTACAGGTTCTCTAATGAACAGATTTTTCATTTATCAAAAAAGGACGGGTAATTTAGCCCCGAATGTGAACTCCATACGCGCCGCATAATAATAATCATGCCCCCTTGAAGCGGATGGTATTTCATACGCGGGCCAAGCCTTCCGGTGCTTGCATACGCATCAAACGCGTTAATACAGTCTTCCAGCCACGTTAGGCTGTTACTTGCCGATCGTAAACGAGTCCATCTGACTCATCGTCAATTGCTCGCCGAGTTGATCTTCCTTCAGCTGGTTCTTTATGTACGCTGCAATTCGGTTCGTATTCTTTCCGTTCGTGTCCGCGTAATGTCCCCGACATCAAAATTCCCTGCTCTTACATTTGTATTTCAATTCTCCGAATTATTCGTACAGCATTCCACTTCGTATAAGATAAACGATTGATGTCATTCAGGCTCATCTGAATGTTCTCCCTGCTTTTTCGTTGCCCAGTTGACAGACCGCTCTTCTTTTATTGCATTCGAATCACTCGCCCGGCGAGTGGTTCGTATACAAAAGGCCGCCGACAAGCTTCTGCTTATCAGCGGCCAGAGGATGTAATGGATGCATTCTGTAAAACGAAGTAATACTGCACGGCAGTCCTATCGCCGTGAATGCCAATACTGCGACGGATACATGACGATATCCTGAACCTTCCGCAGCATACAAGACAGGTTTTTTTATGACAAAAAAGGAACGTACAAGCGTACGTCCCAATTCTGGCTCCCCAGGTAGGGCTCGAACCTACAACCCTTCGGTTAACAGCCGAATGCTCTGCCATTGAGCTACTGAGGAAAATGGAATCCGGCAGCGACCTACTCTCCCGGGCCGTCACCAGCCAAG
>JAEXCG010000064.1 GCA_023402355.1 Bacillota bacterium
CATAAGCCGCATGCCTCCTACCAAAGCGACGTATCGCCGACCCTGCGCGAGATCTGGTTGACGATCATGACCATCGCGAAGTTGACGACCGAGTTGAACAGGCCCACGGCGGCCGAGAAGCTGTACTGCCCCTCCTTGATGCCCACCTTGTACGTGTAGGTGCTGATGACCTCCGAGGCGCTGAGGTTGAGGCTGTTCTGCATCAGGAACGCCTTTTCAAAGCCGACGCTCATGATGCTGCCCGAGCGCAGGATCAGCATGACGACGATGGTGGGCACGATCAGCGGGAAGTCGATGTTCACGATGCGCTGCCACTTGTTGGCCCCGTCGATCAGCGCCGCCTCGTGCAGCGACTCGTCCACGCCGCTGAGCGCGCCGATGTAGATGATGCTGCCCCAGCCCAGCTCCTGCCACACGCCGCTCCAGACGTACAGGTGGGGGAAGGCGTCCGGGCTCATGAGCACGCGCAGCGTTCCCTCCAGCAGCCCCATGCGCCGAAGGATACCCGCCACCACGCCGGTCGTGGGCGAAAAGAACACGTTGATCATTGAGACGATGACGACCATGGAGATGAAGTGCGGCGCGTAGCTCGAGGTCTGCACGATCTTCTTGAGCCGCGCGTGCCTGCAGCTGTTCAGGGAGAGCGCGAGCAGGATCGGCAGCGGAAAGCCCGCGAGCAGCGAATAAAAGCTGATGACCAGCGTGTTTTTCAGATAGGTTACGAAGTTCGCCATGCCGAACAGGCGGACAAAGTGCTTGAGTCCCACCCAGTCGCTGCCGGCGATCCCCTTGCGGGGCTTGTAGTCCTGAAAGGCGATGACCACGCCGTACATGGGGCCGTAGTGCATGATCAGCAGGTAGATCACCGCCGGCAGCAGGAACAGGTACAGCTCCCAGTGCCGCAGGATGCGCTTGCCAAGGGGATGGGAGGATGCCAAAGTGCGATTTGTCTTGACCACTGCAAACCCCTCACTCAACGTTCCGTTTCAAATGGGCGGGCCGGGGGCTCCGGCCCGCCGCGTCCGCATCAGTGCAGCTTGTCGTAGGCCTGCTGCTTGAGCGCAAGCCATTCGTTTACCTTGTACTTTTCGGTCTGCGCCACGAAGGCGTCCCACTCCGCGTCGATGTCCGCGTCCGTGGTGATCCAGCGGGCGAACGTCTCCTTGCGGCAGTTGGCGATGTCCGTGTAGTACTCGCTGATCAGCGCCTCGCTGTCGGTGTCAAGCGTCGCGCCCACGTAGTTCATTTCCTGGGGCACGGTCTTGCCGTCGTACTTCTCGAAGTACTCCCGCGCGCGCACCGCGCCGTCGACGTAATCGGTGATCGCCAGGTTCTCGTAGTACTCGTCCGCGAGAATGCCGACGAACTGGTTCCAAAAGCCGCTTTCGGCCTTGGTTTCCTCGGTGTAGGCCATCTTGGTCTGGGCGCGTTTCCCGTCCGCGTCGTACGACCACATCTCGCCCTCCAGGCCCACGGTCGTGTTGGTCATGTTGACCGGGTTTTCCACCACGAACTCGCACAGGCGCATCGTCGCCACCGGATACTCGTTGTTCGAGAACATCATGAAGGCGTGCTGGTTGTTCGGGGTGTTCGACTGGGAGTTGAGCAGCGCCGTCTTGCCGTTGCCGCTGTCCAGCGGGCCAAAGCAGGTCAGCCCGTCCACGTAGATGCTGTAGCTGAAGTGCGAGCCCAGCGTGTGCGGGTCGGACTGGCGGCGGGTCAGGTAGGTCGCCCAGTCGTCCGTGAAGCACTCCGCGCCGATCAGGCCCTTGCGATACATCCGCTGCATCCACTTGAGGGGTTCCTTGATGTCGGGGTTGATCGCCTGGTACTTCACCTTGCCGTCCTCCACGATGAGGAAGTTGTCGTTGCTGGTGTAGACGCCGAACTGGGAATAGATGTTGAACTCGCCGCCGACCCAGTTGCCGAACATGAAGTACAGGGGAATCGCGTTTTGCGGGATCGTCCCTTCGCCCGCGTGAGCCTTCACGGCCTCAAGGTAGGTCTCGTACTCCGCAAGCGTCGTGGGGATCTCAAGCCCCAGCTCCTTCACCCAGTTTTCGTTGATGATGAAGCAGTCGCGCAGCTTGCGGTCGTACTCCGCAAAGTTGCACCAGGGCAGCGTGAAGCGCTCGCCGTCGATCCGCGTCATCTTGTCGGTCAGCGGCTGCTCCGAGAGGAACTGCTTCCACGTGGGCGCAAACTGATCGATCAGGTCGTCCAGGGGTACGAGATCGCCCGCGTCCACGGCGTTGGAGCGCTGCAGCGCGCTGGAGCCGATGGAAAGCGCCAGGTCCGGGTAGTCGCCGGAGGCGAACATCAGTGCGATCTGGTCGTCTTCCGTGTAGGTCGTGATGTTCAGGCGGATATTGGTTTCCCGCTCGATCCAGTCCAGCACGGAGGTCATCTTGGTGATGTCCTGCGCCGCCGTGTACTTCCATACGGCGTCAAGGGTAATCGGTTCCTCGGTGATGGGATAGCCGGTACCGTTCGTAACGCCGCCCTTGTCGTACCCCTCCGCGCCCGCGTATGCGCCGAGCGCCAGGGTGAGCAGCAACGCAAGCATCAAAGACAGAGCCCTTTTCATGGAAATCCCTCGCTTTCTTTTTCATATACGCACGCGGCCGGGATACGCTCGCCCTTTTCCCCCCTTCCGGTATGCCCGGCGCAAATCTTCGCTGAAGGCGGCCGCCCTGCGCGGCCGTGTAATCGATTTCTCAAAACGCGCTAAGGTGTGCTTTTTGAGCCGGCGTGCCAAAAAGAAATGACGGCCGCCCGGACGCTCGAAATGCGTCCTGTAGGCAGCCGTCCGGAAAAGTCACAAAACGTACACTTTTATTGTACAGAGGAAGTCCCGATGTGCAGCACCGGTTCGATCTCGATCCGCCCGCCGTCCGCGAGCGGTTCGCCCCTCAGTGCGAGGTCGAGCAGGCGCGTAAGCCCCACCGCAATCTGCTGCGCGCAGTCGTCCAGATAGGTCAGACGCGGTTCCACGACGCTGGGGTAGCTGAACGTGCCCGAGGAAACCAGGGCGACGTCGCCGGGGATGGAAAGGCCGTGGTCGCGGCAGAACATCATGATGCCCGCCGTGATCGCCACGCTGCCCGTCACCACCGCCGTGGGCCGCTGCGGCATGCGGGCGATTTCCGCCATCACCTCCATGCCGAACGGAACGGAGAAGTCCCCGAAACGGGCCGTGAAGAGCGCCGGGTCCAGGTCGTGATCGAACGCGTACTTCTGCATGCCCATAAAGCGGTCGTAGTTGGTCGCCAGCATCCTGGGGCCCGTGGCCAGCAGCACGCGGCGGTGTCCCAGCCCCAGCAGGTGATCGAGCGCCAGGTCCATCGACCTTTGCTTGTTGACGTAGACCGAAGGAAAGGGGTGCTCCCGCGAGCGCCTGTCGTAGAGGATGACCGGGGTGCTGGCGTCGGCGGCGGCCCGCAGCAGGTCCTCGTTTTGCCCCGTGGAGTTCACGACCAGCGCATCCACACGCCGCGCGAGCATGTGCTCCAGAATCTTCTTTTCGTTTTTCGGATCGTCGTAGGTGCTCGAGGAAAGCGTCGCGTAGTCCAGCGGCAGAAACGCGCTCTCCACCGCCTTGAGCACGTTGGGAAAAAAGGCGATGGAAAGGTCGGAGGTCGTGATGCCGATCGTCCGCGACCGGTTGTGGCGAAGCGACTGGGCGATCGAGTTGGGCACGTAGCCCATCTCCTCCATCGCGCGCAGCACGGTCCTGCGCAGCCCGCCGTCCACGTTCGACGCGCCGTTGATGACGCGCGAAACCGTCGCCGTCGAGACGCCCGCCCGTTTGGCGACGTCGCTGATCGTAACCGCCACAACCTCACCCCATCGTGATGTAAACGATTTATTATCCCTATCGTAATCGCCGCCCTCGCTTTTGTCAAGCCCTTTTCAGCGCTTTCCTGTGTATTTTGCTTAACTTTTTTCGTTCTAAGCTTAAATATCCCACAGCAATGGAGACTCCTTCATATCCTTTTTTCAGCGTGCGCTACCAAGAATACGTTATTTCATCGGCAAAAGAAAAGGCGCCCGAAATGCATTCGGGCACCCTCGCGCGCAGGTTTAGACCGCGTCTGCGGGCGTCTTGGGCCGCGGGCCGAAGAAGCTTTCCATCTGCGCGCCGTCGAGCGAGAAGTCCTCCCGCGCCATGTCCCAGAAGAGAGCAGGACGCTTTTTGAGCACGTTTCGCGCGCGCTCGACCCGCGAGAGCCAGTACTCCTTCGCGCCCTTCGCTTCCTTGGGCATGTCGAAGTTGATCTTCTCGTGCGTCTTGTCCGCCCAACGCGCAAAGTGCGCGTCCATTTCCGGCTCGATCTGCGCCTCCATCTCGTCCAGCAGAGCGGTCATGTTTTCCGTGGTCAGCACC
This sequence comes from Bacillota bacterium, assembly GCA_023402355.1. Taxonomy (GTDB): domain Bacteria; phylum Bacillota; class Clostridia; order Christensenellales; family Aristaeellaceae; genus Beduinella. Next base: position 4,388 of record JAEXCG010000064.1, read on the forward strand.
GTCTGAAAGAGCTCGCCGCCCCGCTTCAGAAACCGCGTGCGGATGTCCGGAACCGAGAGCAGCGCCCGCAGGATCCGATTGGACTGAAATTTGGCCGCGCCCATGCCCGCCTCGTCCAGCACGTACGCGGGGCCGCCGCTCGTGGAGCTGAACAGGCCCCAGTCCATGTCGCGCATGAGGTAGCGCCACTTGCCGTCCCCCTGCGCGCTGCGGTAAAAGCAGATGGAGCCTGGGTCCGTGTTCCCAAAGAACATGTTCAAAAAGAAGTAGTCGATCAGGCTGTCCAAGTCCACCTGGTCCAGCACCGCCTGAAGCGCCTCCGGCTCCGCGGCCAGGTCGTGCGCCCGCACGAAATCGCACAGCGCCTTGTACTCCTCGTTCGAGCCCTGCAAGACGTCGCTCGCGCCGGTGCCGTTTCCCTTCAGGATGTCGATCGCCGCCGCGTCCGACCAGCCCATGCGACGGGCGATCATCCCGGCATCCGGGTTCTCGCGCAGGTTGTATTGCCCGTAGTACTCGCCGTTCAGGTAGACCGCCACCGGACGCCACGCCTGCGCGAGCACCGGGGCGTTCGCCTGATCGGCCAACCGCGCCTGCAGCCCGTCCATCAGGCGCGTAAACTTGCCCTCCGAGCCGCCGTTTCGGAGCAGGAAGGAAGTATAGGCCTTGTCCGCGCGATCCGCAAACAGCGCGGCCTCAAACGCTTCCCCATCCTTTGCGCAGACGGCAAGCGACTTTTGCGGCATGTCCAGCGCGTAGCCGCCCGTCGCCTGAAAGGTCATCTCCTGCGAAAAGAGGAGCTCTCCCGCTTCGTCGTAATACTCCACCCATCCGGGATAAGCGTTCTGCTGCCAATAGGTCGCCTGCTTCCACGGCAGCTCGTCCCGGTCGCGGTCGAGATTCGGGCCGTCGGCGAGCATGCCCGCCTGCTCGTCCCATAGGTTCTTCTCGTCGGTCGTCAGGTACACGACGGGCATCCGGTGCTCTGCGGGCTTTTGCGCCGTCCCGGCCAGCGCCGCGGCAGGCAGCGCCAGCAGCGCGGCCAGCGCTGCGGCAAAGAGCCTTTTTGCGATCCTTTTCATCTTTCTTTCTCCTTCCATGGGCGCCTTTCCCATAGAAACGAACGCAAAATGGAAAAGACTGCATATCCTGACAAATCCGCCGATTTTTTAAAGGACGCAGGCTTCAAAACGCAAAAAGCGCCGGCATTTTTCGCCGGCGCTTCCCCCGTCCCCCCGCAAAGCCGCACCTTGAAGCGCAGGACGGCAGGTCTTCGGGTATCCTCCTGCCCGTTACAGCGCGCCCTCCTGGCGGATGCTTTGAAAGCCCTCCATCCAGGCGCGGGCGATCAGCTCGTGCCCCATCGCGGAGGGGTGCACGCCGTCCAGCAGCCAGTAGGCGGGATCCATCCCCTGCGCCGCCCGATCGAAGCGGCGCTGCAGCGGCACAAAGCAGGCGCCGTGCGCCGCCGCCACCTCCCGCGCGGCTTCGGCGCGCAGGGCGACCTCCCGCCGGAAGGTCGCGAGGCGGTCCGGCGCCTCCTGCGTGTCCACGGTCGCGGTGCCCGGCAGCACGAAGGGTTCCAGGATCAGCAGCCGAACGTCCGGCAGCGCCTCGCGCACCTCGCACAGCAGCATGTCGTAAACCCTGCGGAACTTCGCCGCGTCCACGCCGTTTTGACGGCTCACCTCGTGCCACACGTCGTTGACGCCGATAAGGATGCTCAGATACGCGGGCTTCAGGTTGATGATGTCCAGCTTGATCCGCGCGTAAAGGTCCACCACCCGGTCGCCGCTGACGCCGCGGTTGAGGAACGCATATCGCCCCGGCGCGTCGCAGCCCAGGCGCGCCGATACCAGCGTGGGGTAGCCGTGGCCCGCGAAGTGGTCGTTGTCGCGGTTTCGGCTCACGTCGGTGATGGAATCGCCCTGAAAGAGAATCAATGGCCTCATGAAAAATGCCTCCTTGCAGCAAAGCGCGCGGGCGGCCGCGGCTGCCCGCCGCGACCGCCCGTCACATCGTTACTGGTTCTTTTCCTGGTACAGCCGGGCAAAGTCCGCGGCGATGTCCTCGCCGCCCTGCCGCTTCCACTGCTCCATGCGGTTGTTGTACTCGTCCTTGTCGATCTCGCCCATGATGTACAGCGTCGCGGCGTCGCTCAGCAGGGTGTCCAGGTCGCTGCCGATGTCGTTGTTCAGGTCGGAGATCAGGCCCAGCGTCGGGTCCGCGACGGCATAGGGCTCGTTTTCCCGGATGATCTCCAGGTTGCGCTGGTCGCCGTACTCGTACTCCACGGGCATGGTGCGCAGGATGGGCCAGCGCACGGCCAGCGGGATGGAATAGGGGCTGTTGATCTTCTCCTGCCAGTAGGTGTTGTTCTCGGGAATCATGTGGGCCACGCCGTCCACGACCTCGTAGTTGACGCCCTCCACGCCCAGGGCCAGCAGGTTGCACATCTCCTCGTCCGCGAGGCGGTCGAAGATGTTGATGACCTTGTCCAGGGTTTCCTTGTCCGGGATGGCCTTCTTGCTGAACAGCAGCACGCCGTTGTTGCCGCGTCCGGCGGAGGTGTAGATTTCGCCCTTGCTGTTCGCGAACAGGTTGCTGGCGTGGAGCTGCGCGTTCGGGTCGGCGATGCGGGACGTGAAGGCGGTGATGCCCGTGCTCACGTCATAGTAGCTGCCCGCCTTGCCGTTGATAAAGTCGCCCTCGTAATCGGCGCGCTCGCGGATGGCGAACTCGGGGTGAATGGCGCCCTCGGCGTAGAGCATACGGCAGATGTCCAGCGCCTCGCCAAACTCCTCGGTCAGTTGCATCCGGATCATCTTGCCGTCCTCATAGCGCCAGTTGTTGGGCGCGCCCAGGTGCAGGGCGATCTGGTTGAGGAAGGTCAGGCCGCTGGTGACGACGCCGTAGGTGTCGTTCACGCCGTTGCCGTCCGGGTCGTCCTTGGTAAAGGCGAGCCACATGTTCACCATATCGTCCACGGTCTTGGGCTCGTCGAGCCCCAGGTTCTGCAGCCAGTCGTAGCGGTAGGTCAGCGCGTCGCGGGAAAGGCCGCGCTCCAGGGGCAGGCCGTAAACGCGCCCCTCGATCGCGTAGTTGCTCAGCGCCAGGGGATTGATGTCCTGAAAGTTTTCCAGGCTGCTGATGTAATCCGTCACATCCCAGAACTCATCGGCCTTCATGGCGTTGATCAGATAGCTCTTGCTCAGCTGGCTGCCGCCGACGTTGACCACCATGGGCAGGTCGCCGCCCGCGATCAGCGTGGGCATCATCTCGTGCAGCACGGAGCCGGAATAGGCGTTGATCTTCATGTCCACGCCGGTGTAGTCCTCGATGATCTTCTCGATCTCGTTGCCGTCGGGCGGAAATTCGACCACGCCGCAGCCCAGGTACATGGTGACCGTCAGGGGTTCTTCCGCCGCCGCGGCGCAGGCGCCGCAGAGCAGCAGGCAGGCCGTCAGGGCCAGCGCGAGGAAGCGGCGGATCTTGGGGGTAGATGTTTTCATGGGAACTCCTCCTTGATAAATTTACACGATGCGCGAAGCGCGCTGCCCGCGCAGATGTTCAGCCCTTGACGGCGCCCACCATGATGCCCTTCGCGAAGTGCTTTTGCAGGAAGGGGTACAGGCAGACGATGGGGAACGTGGCGACGATGATGACCGCCATTTTGATGCCCTGAGAGAGCAGCGCGACCTCGCTTTCCACCGTGCCCTCGTCGCCGATGCTGGAGGAAACGTAGACGATCTGCCGCAGCAGCACCTGAATGGGCCACTTGGCGTTGTTGGGAATGTACAGCAGCGCCGACATGTAGGTGTTCCAAAGGCCCACCGCGTAGAACAGGCCGAATGTCGCGAGGGACGCGGTGGACAGGGGCAGGATGATCCGGAACAGCAAGACGACCTCGTGGCAGCCGTCGATTCGGGCGCTCTCCTTGAGATCCGGCGGGATGTTCTGGTAGAAGTTCTTCATGACGATGAGGTTGAAGGGGCTGATCAGGCCCGGAATCACCAGCGACCACAGCGAATTCATCAGCCCCGTGCCCTTCACCACGAAGTAGGTGGGGATCATGCCGCCGCTAAAGAGCATGGTGAAGATCACCAGGTTCAGAATCAGCTTGCGGCCGGGAATCATCTCGGAAAGGGCGTAGGCCATGAGGCTGGTGCACAGGAGCTTGAGCAGGGTGCCCACGACGGTGATGTAGGCGGTGTTGCCCAGGCTGCGCGTCAGGGTGCTGGTGGAAAAGATATACTTATAGCTGTCCAGCGTGAATTCGTCGATCAGAAAACCGGGATTTTTGGAAAAGGACGAGGCGATGACGTACCAGAAGGGTACGACGCAAAGCAGGGTGAACAGCCCGACGAAGCCATAGATGAAGGCGTCGCCGGGGGTAAAGCGCTTTCGGGCGTGTTTCGCTGTGAGCTGCATGGTGCGCCTCCTTGTCAATAGATGGTCTCGTCGGTGACCTTTTTGCTCAGCCAGTTCGCGGTGACGACCAGAATC
>JAEXCG010000084.1 GCA_023402355.1 Bacillota bacterium
CGGTGATCTCGTCGCCCGCGCGCCGGAGCAGCGCGGTGGCGATTCCCCGGCCGCGCTGCGCCTGCGCGGTCGCCACGGCGTAGATATACCGCGCGGGGTACGCCCTGTCTGACGCCCTCAGGGAGAGCGGAAGCATCGAGAGCATGCCGTCCACCTTGCCCTGCTCGGCCCATACCAGCATGTCCTCGTCCCGGTGGCGCAGACGAAAGTACAGCTCTACGGCCGCCGCGTCGTCGCCGAACGCCTGCGTCCACAGCTCCTTCACCTGCGCGCGGTCCTCTTTGCGCGCCTGCCGGATCATGGCTTCAAATCCGCCTCCTTGAGTACCGCCGTGTACTTTTCCACCAGATGATGCGGGCCGTAGGAGAGCTTGGCTTTGCGCAGCCCCTCCAATCCGGTATCGTCTTCGCGGTTCACAAAGGCGTATCCGTCGCAGTTGTGTTGTACGAACTGCTGGTTGATCATCGGATAGGCGCCCTGCACGTCGGCAAAGGCCTTTTCAAAGTGCACCAGGAAGGTATCGGCGTTGAGCGGGTCTCCGATGGAAAAGGCGACAACCCTGCCGCCGGCTCGAATCAGGCCGCCGGACAGCCGCAGCGCATCGAAGTGAACGAGCGCCTGATCCACCGCGCAGAATTCGCCGTTCAGGTCCGACATCTGGCGTTCTTGGGCCTGTGCGCACCAGACCAGGTTCATTTGCCTCGCCTCCTCCCGGTTTTCCGGCGTCAGAGGTTCGTACCGCCAGTCGGGGTGGTTCTCCACGAAGCGGTTGATGTGGTTGCGCTTGGGAGAGAGTTTTTTGCCCTTGAGCGTGCGCAGGCTCTGCGTCTCGTAGACGTAGTCGGCGCCGTCCCGATACGATTCAAAGAAAAAGCGGCCAGGGTACGTTTCCTCCAGCCACGCCTTGTCCCGGGGCAGCACCGTATGAAAGCGCAGGCGCACGCCGGCCGCGCGCGCGTCCTCGGCCATCTGGCCGATCACCGGCTCCAGCGGCCCGCGTCCGGGAGGAAAGAGGAACGCAGGCTTGTGCGGGTCGGAGAGCATGAGCAGCCTGTCCCCCATGCGGGCGGCGCGCAGGCGGTAAAGATGCCGCCATACGAAGCTGTTGGTAAAGTTGTACTCCAGCGATTCCCGCCCCTCCATCGCGAAAAGCTCGTCCATCCACTGCTTGTCCGTAAGCTCGATTCGCCTATAGAACGCCTGCCCGCTGCGCCAACTGTCCGGCAATCGCGCGTCGTCCTGTGCGATCCTTTGGCAATGGGTCAGCAAGTGCTCCTGCTCGCCGTGCATCCGTCATCCCCTCCTGTATGGTCTTTGGGAAGGCGCCCCCAAGATTTCCATTTTGCAGGCGTCTCTTCGCCGGCATATCCTTCCCCGCTCGATTCATGCCAAATCACCGATGCGAGGCGTCCGGCACGGCACGCTGCCCGGGCGGATCGCGCCCTGCATCCGGCCGAAGACGGTTTGCAGGTCAAGGGAAACAAACCGCGGCCTGCGCCGCCCGCCCGTCAGGAGAGCGCCGGGGCATCCTTTTGGTAGACGATCCGCCCGTCGATCAGCGTCATCTGAACGCAGGTCGCGATGCGCAGCGGACTTCCGTCCAGTATGACGATGTCCGCGTCCTTGCCGGCCCGCAGGCTTCCCAGCCGCTTATCCACCCGGCAGATTCGCGCCGCGTTGAGGGTGATCGCGCGCAGCGCTTCCTCCTCGCCGAGCCCCTCCTTGGCGGCCAGGGCGGCGCACAGGGGGAGGTACTGGATGCGGGAGACGGGATGGTCCGTCGTCAGCGCCACCAGCACGCCCGCCTTCACTAAGGCGCCCGCGGTCTTAAAGTCGGAATTGTTCACCTCGTTCTTGCTGCGCGAGGCGAGGGAGGGGCCGACGATCGCCGGGAAACCGCTTTCGGCGACGGCGTCCGCGATCAGGTGGCCCTCGGTGCAATGATCGAGCGTCAGCCCGACGCCGAATTCTTTGGCGATGCGAATGGCGGTAAAGATGTCGTCCGTGCGGTGCGCGTGGGCCTTGAGCGGGATCTTACCCTCGAAGAGCGGGCGGTAACATTCCATGCCGAAGGCTTTCTGGACGCAGCCGTTTTTCTCTTGATCGAAATATTGCCGGGCGAGGAAGAGCTCTTCCCGGATGAGCGAGGCGATGCCCATGCGGGTGGAGGGCATGTTGCCGTTGACGCCGTAGTTCGTCTTGGGGTTTTCGCCAAAGGCGATCTTAATCGCGGCGGGCGCGAGGACGACCATGTCGTCCACCCTTCGGCCGCTGGTCTTGATGAAGGCGAACTGGCCGCCGATCGCGTTGGCGCTGCCCGGACCCACCATGGCGCCGGTGATGCCGGCGGCCAGCGCGTTGTGAAAGGCGCTGTCCATGGGGTTGATGGCGTCGATCGCGCGCAGGCAGGGCGTCAGCGGGTTGGTGCCCTCGTTGCAGTCGTCCCCGTCTTTTCCGGCCTTTTCCTCGGATATGCCGATGTGGCTGTGTGCGTCGATGAAGCCGGGGAAGACGTGCAGGCCGCGCGCATCGATACGCTCCGCCTGTTCGGGCGCTTCGATATGAGGCGCGATCTTGACGATTTTGCCCTCCCTTATGAGAAGATCCCCGTCAAACGTCCCGTCCTCCATGGTGTGCAGCGTCCCGTTTTCTATCAGCAACAATTGATATACCCTCCCTGCGTCGGCCGTGAATGAAGCATTTCTTTTACGCGCATATTTTAGCCGTCGCGTGAAAAACTATCCGTGAAATCCAAAGATCGCAGGAGGGTATTGAAA
>JAEXCG010000086.1 GCA_023402355.1 Bacillota bacterium
GGCGGAGGATTTGCAGCCGCTTCTTTTGCCCATGGACGCGCCGCTGGCGCACATTCCGCGCGTCGAAGTCGCGCCGGAAGCGGCGCGCTTCTGCCTAAATGGAAACGCGCTTCGCGCGCACCAGCTGCGGGGAGATTTGCCCTCCGGCGTGCCGCTTCGCGCGTATCTGGCGGGAGATTTCGCCGGGGTCGGCCGCTACGACGGCCGTGAATTTAAGTTTGACGCAATGTTACTGGAGAGATAGCATGAAGCTTTTAACGCACGAGACGCATTGGCAGGGAGCGGAGACGGTCGTTGCGCTCGGCATGTTCGACGGAGTGCACATCGGCCATGCGCAGCTCATTCGGGCGGCCAACCATCTGGCGGCGCTGCACGACTTACAGAGCGTCATTCAGACGTTTTCAGATCACCCGCTTTCGATCATCGCCCCGGAGCGCGTGCCGCCGATGCTGACGACCCGGGCGGAGAAGATTGCGACGATCAGCGGGTATCGGCCGGACGCGCTCATCATGCGTCCCTTTGACGCTGCGTTTGCGGCGCTTTCGCCGGAAGCGTTTGTGCAGGCGCTCGCACAGACCCTTCATCCGCGCCATATCGTGGTGGGCTTTAACTACACGTTTGGACTGAAAGGCGCCGGGACGCCGCATCTGCTTGCGGAGCTGGGACGCCGCTATGGTTTTGAGACGCACGTCGTCGGCGCGGTCGTCCGGGAGGGGGAGACGGTGTCCTCCACGCGCATCCGCGAGCTTTTGCAAAAGGGACGCATGGGGGAGGCGACCGCGCTGCTCGGCAGACCGTACAGCCTGTGCGGCGAAGTGGTCCGCGGCAAACAACTGGGCCGCAAGCTGGGCTTTCCGACCGCCAACCTCGCCTGGCCGCAAAACAAGGCGATTCCCCCCAAGGGCGTGTACTTTTCACGCGTATGGATGGAGGGAGACGCTTATGAGGCGGTGCTGAACATCGGAACCCACCCGACAGCGCCGGGGGGACCGCCCAGCATTGAGGCGTATCTGATCGATTTTGACGGCGATTTGTACGGAAAGCATCTGCGCGTCGAGCTTTGGCGCTACCGCAGACCCGAACAGCGCTTTGCGTCGCTGGACGCGCTCAAAGCGCAGATGGCGCTGGACCTTGAGGCTACGGTGCAGTTCTTCGAGGAGCGCAAGAAGCCGCAAAATAAATAGAAATGGTGTATTTACAAAAGGGTTTGGACATGGTAAAATAAACAACGGGTCTTTTGAACCGTATGCGCGGTTGGTCGAATCTCCGACGTCCTACCATGCTTGCGGCGATGCCCCAAAGATAAATGGAGGTGCTTTAAATGGACAAGGAACGCAAGAACGAGATTATCAAGGAATATGCCCGTCATGAGGGGGATACCGGTTCTCCTGAGGTTCAGGTCGCGCTGCTGACCGAGCGCATCAACCACCTGAACGAGCATCTGGCGGATCACAAGAAGGACCATCACTCCCGCCGCGGCCTGCTGCTCATGGTCGGCCAGCGCCGTGGTTTGCTGGCGTACCTGAAGCAGACGGATATCGAGCGCTACCGTGCGCTGATCGCGCGCCTGAATCTGCGCAAGTAAATCTGTGGGGCGAAAGCCACGCCATGCCCCAGATGAAGGGCCGTTCGTTTGGGGGTTCCCCCTCCAAACGACGGCTTTTTCAACATGAAGAAAGAAAACGGATCAAGAATAGGGAGGCCTCTCATGCATAAGGTATTTGAAACAGAGCTGGCCGGGCGCAAGCTGTCGCTTGATTTCGGCAAGTACGCCGGCCTGGCGAACGGTTCTGTGCTGGTGCGCTACGGGGATACGGTCGTCCTGGTCGCGGCGACGGCTTCGGCCAAGCCGCGCGAGGGCATGGACTTTTTCCCGCTGAGCGTGGATTTTGAAGAAAAGCAGTACGCTGTGGGCAAGATCCCCGGCGGCTTCATCAAGCGTGAAGGGCGCCCGACGGAAAAGGCGATTCTGACCAGCCGCCTGATCGACCGTCCGATCCGCCCGCTCTTCAACAAGGGCATGCGCAACGACGTGCAGGTGGTCGCGACCGTGCTGTCCGTCGACCCGGATGTGCCGCCGGAAATTCCGGCGATGATCGGCTCGTCTGCGGCGCTGTCGGTTTCCGACATCCCCTTCGGCGGGCCGACCGGCTCCGTCATGGTGGGCCGCGTGAACGGCGAACTGGTTCTTTCCCCGACGGAGGCGCAGCGTGCGGAGTCCGACCTGCATCTGGTCGTCGCCGGCACGAAGGACGCCGTCATGATGGTCGAAGCGGGCGCGAAGGAAGTCAGCGAAGAGGTCATGCTCTCCGCGATCCTGTTTGCGCACGAGCACATCAAGCAGCTCGTCGCCTTCCAGGAGCAGATCGTCGCGGAGATCGGCAAGCCGAAGGCGGAATTCCCGATCGTCACCACCGGCGAGGACGTGAAGGCCGCGGTGCGCGAATACGCATACGAAAAGTGCGAGTGGATATTCGAGTGCTTTGACCGGCACGAGCGCCAGGATCGCGAGGACGCGGTCAAGGCTGAGGTGCAGGCGCACTTTGCCGAGCAGTTTGAGGGCCGCGCCGGTGAAATCGACGACGCGCTCTACTATCTGAATAAAGAGATCATGCGCAAGAAGATCCTCGAGCAGGGAGTCCGCCCGGACGGACGCAACCTGCGCGAGGTGCGCCCGATCTGGTGCGAGACGAGCGTGCTGCCGCGCCCGCACGGCTCCGCCGTGTTCACCCGCGGCGAAACGCAGGTCATGACCGTGGCGACGCTGGGCGCCATGGGCGACGCGCAGACGCTGGACGGCCTCAGCAACGAGGACACCAAGCGCTACATGCACCATTACAATTTCCCGCCGTATTCCACGGGCGAGGCCGGACGCCTGCGCGGCCCGGGCCGCCGCGAGATCGGTCACGGCGCGCTGGCTGAGCGCGCGCTGGAGCCGGTGATTCCCTCTGAGGAGGACTTCCCATACGCGCTTCGCCTCGTGAGCGAGGTGCTTTCTTCCAACGGCTCGACCTCTCAGGCCTCCGTGTGCGGCTCTACGCTCGCGCTGATGGACGCCGGCGTTCCGATCAAGGCGCCGGTCGCCGGTGCGGCCATGGGTCTCATCAAGGATACGGAGACGGGCAAGGTGGCGGTGCTGACCGACATTCAGGGCCTGGAGGACTTCCTGGGCGACATGGACTTCAAGGTCGCGGGCACGATGAACGGCATCACCGCGATTCAGATGGACATCAAGATCAAGGGCATCGACGAGCCGATTCTTCGACAGGCGCTCTCGCAGGCGCTGGAAGCCAGGCTGCACATCCTGGGCAAGATGCTGGAGGTGCTGCCGCAGCCGCGCGAGAATCTGTCCCGGTACGCGCCCAAGATCATCCGCTTCACGATCAACCCCGAAAAGATTCGCGAGGTCATCGGGCCGGGCGGAAAGATGATCAACAAGATCATCGCGGAAACCGGCGTCAAGATCGACATCGAGGACGACGGCCGCGTGTTCATCTCCACGCCGGATGAGGAGGCCGCCGCCAAGGCGCGCCGCATCATCGAGGGCATCGCCAAGGACGTCGAGGTCGGCGACGTGTACACCGGCAAGGTCGTGCGCATCATGAACTTCGGCGTGTTCGTCGAGCTGCTGCCCGGCAAGGACGGCATGGTGCATATCTCCAAGCTGGCCAACGGCCGCGTGGAGAAGTGTGAGGACGTCGTAAAGGTCGGCGATGAGCTCGAAGTCAAGGTCGCAGAGATCGACTCGCAGGGTCGCATCAACCTCGTCCGCAACGATATCGTGTATGAGCATAACGAGCCTGTGCGCCGTGGCCCGGTTGGAGACCGCCGCCCGCCGCGCCGCGAGCATTCGGGCGGGTTCAAGGACTAAAACTTTCAGGGATGCGGCGAGGCCGCATCCTTTTTTTCGTATGCTTGCGCCAAGCCGGGAAATGCTAAAGAAGGTATCATTCGGCTGCATGCCGCAGCGCGCATGCGGCATCGCCGGGCGTGGATCTCCCGGCGGGGATCGTCCTCGCCTGAGGGATGAAAGGAGTATAGGTCATGTACGACGAGTTTACACTGCCCAACGGGCTTCGCGTGATCGCAGAAAGGATCCCGCACTTTCGCTCGGTAAGCGTCGGGCTTTGGGTGGGTACGGGCTCGATGCAGGAGGCGCCGGAGGAAAACGGCCTTTCGCACTTTATCGAGCACATGCTCTTCAAGGGGACTGAGCGCCGCAGCGCCATGCAGATCGCGGAGGAGATGGATGCGATTGGCGGGCAGATGAACGCTTTTACGTCCAAGGAGTGCACGTGCTATTACGCAAAGGTCATCGACGAGCACTTCGAGAAGGCGCTCGATCTGCTCAGCGACATGCTGCTGCACGCGGCGTTTCATCCGGAGGATCTGGAGAAGGAACGGGGCGTGATTCTGGAAGAGATCGCGATGACGGAGGACACGCCGGAGGATCTCGTGTACGAGCTACTGAGCTCGGCGTACTTTGCAGATCACGCGCTCGCCAGGCCGATTCTTGGCCCGGAAAGCGTCATACGCAGCGTCACCCGCGAGCAGCTGCTCTCCTTCCATCACCGGCATTACAGGCCGGACAACACCGTCCTCGCCGTCGCGGGCGGCTATGATCTGGAGCGGCTGAAGGAGATGGCTCAGCGCTTTCTCGGAGATTGGCGCGAGCCCGTCCATGAGCCGCAAAAGGACGCGTTCGGCGGCTGCGCGGCGCGCGTAGAGACGAAGAACAAGGACATCGAGCAGGTACATCTGTGCTTCGGCTATCAGGGAATTCCGCTCGGAACGGACGAGGCGTACCCCTTGTCCGTCTTCAACAACATTTTGGGCGGCGGCATGTCCTCGCGCCTCTTCCAGAAAATTCGCGAGGAGATGGGCGCTGCGTACTCCGTGTACACCTACCCGACCTCCTACCCCGGATGCGGCGTCTACGCGATCTATGCGGGTACGTCCATCGAGCAGGCGCAGGCGGTAATCGACGAAATTCAGCATCAGGTAAAGCTTTTTCTGGACAAGGGCTTTACGGATAAGGAGTTTGTGCAGGCGCGCGACCAGCTCAAGGGCGGCTACATCCTGGGGCTCGAAAGCACGTCGAGCCGCATGTCTTCGATCGGGCGCAGCAAGCTGCTGCTGGGATACGCCAATGAGATCGACACCGTGGTCGAGAAGATCGAGCGCGTGACCCGCGGGGAGGTCATGGAGATCGCCCGGAAGGTGCTTGAGGGCCCCTATGCGGCTGCGGCCGTCGGCCGCAAGGTCGATACCTTACATCTCCAATGAGTCGAGAGGACGCCCTAACAAAGCGGCGGGCGACGCAATATCAAAGGGGTATCGTAAACGTTCGCAGGGGGAAGCCTCCTGCCCAATCGCCGAAAAACGCCCTGGTTTCCTTTCCGGAAATCAGGGCGTTTGATCGATCGGGGAGCGAAGATAATGCCTTTTTTCCGCGTTATGGACGGGGCAGACGCGCACGGGGTTCCACGGGAAAGTATACGGTGTAGCCTTCGCGGCCCACGCGGTAAAGCGGCTTGAATTTGATGCCCACTGGCTGACGATAGGAACGCCAGGTATGCGTCCATTCCTGCCATTCGCGTTCATTGTCCGGCGCGAGCAGGGTTTCCGGATGGTCTATATCGCCATACAGGAGCCGCTCGTCCTCGCATAGACCGGCGAGCACGATGGGCCCATCCAAGAAAGCCACTGTTTGTGGATCGTCCGGCAGGGGCCAGCAGGTGATTCCCTTTGGTACGCTCAGCGTCAACACGTCGTCGCTCCAAACGCCGTCGATCTGGATAAAGCCGTCGCCTCGAAGGAGGTAAGGATAAGGGTCTCCGTTCCTCGTCAGCGTCATTTCACCCTTTGCCCACCAGGGCCTGCGCAGCCGCAGGGAGAAATGCTGCGCCGCGTCGCAGCGGACGCTCACCTGCAATTTCTCGCTCGTGGGACGGTTTGGCACTTCGCGCTGGATCGGACGAATCCGAATGTTCTGATCGGTTTGGGGATCGAGGAGAACCTTCAAATGCACGGGCGTACCGTTCCAGTCGGTCTCGCAGACGGCGCTTTGGTATTGACAGAGCGAAAAACCGGCGTCGTTACGGTAAAACATGCACTCGTGCAGCGTGGCGTTTGCCTGTACCAGGGTATCGTGACAGCACCAGAAATGGCCCGTTTTGGAACCCCAGTGCTTGTGCGAGCCGGCGCCCAGCCCTTGATAATAGGTAATCAGGCCTTCATCGCGCTTGCTCGGCCCGCACTGGATGTCCATCCAATCGTCTTCCCAGTGCCCCTGAGACAGGATGCCGTTATACAGATTTTGTTCCCAATAGTCGGCGTACTTTGCCTCGCCGGTCCAGCGGAGCAGATACTCGCATAGGCGCATCATGTTGTAGACCACGCAATGTTCCTGGTTCTTATCGCCCAGCCGCGCGGATAGCTTTTGCATGGGCGTCCAGATTTCCCCGCAGGTTTGTCCGCCTGTGCAGTACGTACCGCGTCGGGTCACCGCAAGATCCCAATAGTTCTCGACGATCTTGCGATAGCGTTCTTCGCCCGTGACTTCATATGCGCGCGCCGCGCCGTGTATTTCCGGGATCGTCGTATTGGCGTGCATGTTTGTCAGCACGTCCTCTCCCCGCAGAATGGGCTCGAGCAGGCGCGGGCGTTCGTAGCGGCGCATCAGCTCCAGGTGCCTGGGGTCCTGGGTGACGCCGTACAGGTCCGCCCAGTACTCCATCAGCCCGCCGGTTTCCTCCCAGTCCATCATATCGCTCATCGTCTCACGGGAAATCTCCTCCGTGAAGCGGTCGAACCAATCCGCCTCGCGCAGGACGACCTGAAGCGCCTGTTCATTTCCGGCATACCGGTACATGTCGAGCAGCCCCATCATACATTTGTGACAGACGTATTGCGGAGCCCAGGTCTGTTTGCCGCGCTTTAACCAGTGCAGGTGTTTTTCCGGGATTGGGAATCCCCATTCTCCGCCGTTTTCCCGCTGGCAGCGAGCGATTTCGGATACGATGTAGTTCGCCTTCTGCGCAAGGGCGCCGTCGTGGGTTGTTTGGATCATCCGCGCTGCCGCGCTCAGCCAATGACCTGTGAATTGACCGCGCAGGTCTGAAAATGGGCTGTCCCAGCCCGTGTGATAACCGGTTATGGCATAGTCCCGCAGCAAACCCGCTTCCTGCCTGTAGTACAAAAGCAGGTTGTCGGTGGTCAGTTCCATCAGATACCGATAATTGCGGCTGCGGTGCGCGAGAAGCTCGCCGGGCAATAAATCAGCTTGCGCGGCAAGGGAGATCAGTTTGGGTTCCATCAGATTTTACCTCCTAATGAGTGAGCGCTCACAATCGCCCGCCTGCAAAGGCATGAATGCGCGTTTTCCGACGTAACCGGAAAAACGCGCATTCAGCGATCTTCTATTTACTTACATGCGGCGCAGGAGAGACGTGACCTTGCCCAGCACGGACATTTCCTCGACGATGATCGGTTCCATCGTGTCGTTCTCCGGCTGAAGACGAAAATGGCCGTTTTCTTTGTAGTAGCGCTTGACCGTCGCCTCGTCCTCGATGAGCGCGACGACGATGTCGCCGTTGTTGGCATGGGGCTGTTTGCGGACGACCAGATAATCGCCATCTAAAATGCCCGCGTTGATCATGCTTTCCCCGCGGACGCGGAGCACAAAATGCTCGCCGTCGCCCAGAAAATCGGCGGGCAAGGTAAACTGATCCTCGACGTTTTCCTGCGCGAGAATCGGGATGCCTGCCGTGACGCGACCGACCACGGGAATCTGCACCATTTCCTGGCGGTTAAAGGAGGGATCTCCCAAAACCTCCATCGCGCGGGGCTTCATGGCGTCGCGATGAATAAGCCCTTTTTTTTGCAGGCGCTGCAAATGGCCGTGTACGGTGGAGGTGGACTTGAGCCCGACCGCATCACAAATTTCCCGAACGGACGGGGGATAGCCCTTTTCCTGTATTTCGCTTTTAATGAACGCCAGGATCTTTGCCTGATTGTCGCCGCGCGGCTTCTTCATGAGACGTTACCACCTTGTGTACATAGTAGCTGAAAATAGTATATCATATCCGGATGGAAAAAAGCAAGGCGTCATCAAACGTTTGTTCGCGATTCTGCATGCAAAGAGAAATAACTTTGACGATCAGGCCCGCGTCTGTAGGATGGCTTCGCAGACCTTCTGCACGTGCGGCAGAAAGGCGAGCAAGGAAGCGAAACGGCTTTCAAAATCCCCGCCGTCCCGCAAGCCGAGGTCGGCCATGAAACGCCTGAAAGCGGGCAGCCGCGCGGCTGCTTTCTGCGCGTCGTCCAGGCGCAGGATGATCTGGCAGCGCGCAAACGTAGCGCCCATCCAGAAGACGGCGTCCTGTGGGCAGGGAGAGGCGAGCAGCTCTTCGATGCCGCCGATAGAAATGCTCCGCGCCTGCGGGGTGATGTCCGCGCGAAAACGATACGCTTTGGAGGGGCCGGAGGAAGCACTGGCGAGGTCGTACGTGACGGCGAGCTCGCGCAGATGCATAGGCAGGCAGGCGGCGTCAAAGGCGTCGCCGGTCAGCGGCAAGAGCAGGCGCGGGT
Organism: Bacillota bacterium; assembly: GCA_023402355.1. GTDB lineage: Bacteria > Bacillota > Clostridia > Christensenellales > Aristaeellaceae > Beduinella. The sequence continues at coordinate 8,593 of JAEXCG010000086.1, forward strand.
AGAAATCTTCCATATGATACTGCGCTAGGACGCGCCGCGCCTGCACGTAGCGCTTTTTCACCGTGCAGTTTTTAAGCCCGGCGGATATGATGGGAAAGGTCGAAATGCCGGTGGGGAAGAGCCAGCTGTTGACGCGTTCCGGGTATGGCGCGGAAGGATCGAAGACGGCAGCGCTTCTGCGAATGGAATCGATGAAGCCATTACAGCGCCGCCTGACCCAGCAGGGGGCGGCGAACTGCTCCGCGACGGCCCTGTGCAGCGGCGCAAGCCACCCCTCGGGGTCGCAGAGGATGCCATCCGCCTGCAGGGCATAGGCGAGGTAGTGCGTCGTCAGGATGTGTTCAAGCGCGTCGAAAGCCGAGCGCTCGATGCAGGTCACCTCCAGCAGGACGCCCTGATAGGTGAATTTGCCGGGCGAATCGGAGGGGGAGCGCAGCACGACGACCACGTCGACGTCCGATGTATCGGGCCAGACGGTGTCGTCCGCCGTTTCCAGCACGGAGCCCGATAGATACGCCCCGCAAAACCCGGGCAAGCGGGTGCCCTCCCGATTTGCCCATTCGCGTGCCGCTAAGACGGCCTCGCCTCTGTTCATGCTCATTTCCCCTTACGACGCGGCCGTGGTGCGCGTCAAATTCTTCATCCAGTTATATTTGTTGACCTTGACGACCGCGACAAAGCACTTGAGGATCTGGTCGCACTTGAGGCAGGCAAAGACGATCCAGGGCGCCGCGCCCAAGGAAGAGGCGATGATCGCGCTGGGCAGCACGACGAGGAAGACGAAGATGGTGTCGTTTTTAAAAACGAAGCTGATGTCGCCGCCGGACTTGACGAGGCCGAAGAGACAGGGCATCTGGTAGCAGGTGCCGATCAGGGTGACGGAGAGCACCCGGATGAACAGCATGGACTGCGCGGCGGCCTCCGCGCTGATGCCGCCGTAGAGCGACACAAAGGGACCCGCGATCGACACGACCAGCGCGCCGATGACGAAGCCAAGCGTCAGGAAGATGACCTGCGTGGTGCGCGCGTATTCCTTCATCAGTTCGGTTTTGCCGGCGCCGATGGTCTTGCCGGTAATGATGCCCATCGCCGTCGCGAGGCCGTTGATCGCCACGTAGGCGAGCGTGTTCATGGTGTTGGCGACGCTTGCGGCGGTAATCACGCTCGCGCCGTAATGACCTAGAATCATGCTGTTGGCCATCATGTTGACGCTCCAGACGATCTCGCCGAGCACCAGCGGCGTTCCGTATCGAATGAAGTCGCGTCTCAGCTCCGGATCTCCCTTTGAGATATCCGACAGCGAGAAGCCGAGCTTTTTATCGAACCTCAGGACGTAGAGGAGCGCGACGCAGGTTTCGACGATGCGGGAGATCAGCGTAGCGATGGCCGCGCCCCGGACGCCCAGAGCCGGAAATCCGAGCTTGCCGAAGATGAGCACGTAGTTGAGGCAGATGTTTGCGACGAGCGAGACGGCGGATACGTACATTCCGACGTTGGCCGTCTCGACGCAGCGCATGGAGGCGAGAAGCACCTGCGTGATGCAAAAGAAGACGAACGAGAAACAGACGTATCGCAGATAGACGGCGCCCTCCGCGATGACGAGCGGGTCTGCGGTGAAAACTCGGATGATCTGCGTAGGAAAGAGCGCGCACACCGCCGTGAGCACCGCGCCGACGAGCGCGGCAAAGCGCAGTCCGATTCCGACGATGCGGCGAATGTTCAGCGTATCGCGCTTTCCCCAATACTGTGCGCCGATAATGATGACGGCGCCGCCGATGCCGGAGGTGAACATCTGCAAGAGCACCTGAATCTGCGAGCCCATGTATACGCCGGACACCGCGCCGTCGCCGAGCGTGTTGACCATCAGGTTGTCGGCAAAGGAGACCAGAAAGGTGATCAGGTTTTGCAAAGCCACCGGAATGGCGAGCTTCAATAGATCGTGGTAGTAATCGGTATCCCTTGTCAGCAGCCTGTTCATGGAGCGTGTCCTCTTTTCGTACGTTGATGACGAAGAATCGTGCCATGGGCATTCTAGCATGTGAAAGAAGGAGCGTCAAGCCAAGAAATGGACCTCGTCCGGGGCCTTGAGGCTAAATGTCGATGCCCAGAGAATTTACATTTTGTTGTTGACATACACCGCAAATTTTGCTATAATAAGTCTCGCTGATTGAGCAGCAGTCATGGAGAGTTGGCTGAGTGGTCTAAGGCGCACGACTGGAAATCGTGTGTGGGCTTATACCCCACCTAGGGTTCAAATCCCTAACTCTCCGCCATATCCTGTGGGGTGCGCTATGCAAGCCGCAGGATATAGGGGCATGGTGTAATGGTAACACGTGGGTCTCCAAAACCTTTGTTGAGGGTTCGAGTCCTTCTGCCCCTGCCAGCAAAAGAGACAGTTTGAAAAGCTGTCTCTTTTTGTTTAACAAAAACCGTCGTTTTACGATTCCGCTAACTGAAAAAGAAATGCCCATCATACAAACAAAAAAGTGGCGCACGCCACTTTTTTAAATGTCCTGGGATAAAAATCCATTCTATCGCTTTAATAACTGAGCAGCGAGGGCAGAACCATCATCACGACCAGACCAACCGCCACGACGCCCGCCAGGATGCGGACGGCCATTTTTTTGCGCTCAGCAGCTTTCGTTTGTTTCGTCATATCCATCCTCCATTCCGGTTCGTTCTCGTTATTATAGCACGTTTCAGGAAAGCGGTAAAGAAAAATCGGAAGGCATCCAAATGTAAAAATCATGAAAAACCTACGAAAAACGCGCATTCTATGCTATAATTGGTACATTACAACGGATGAGGTGTTCATATGGATAACCCCAACGCAGACCGATTTGCCGCGAGCGATTATTACGTAAACCGGGAGCTCAGTTGGCTTGAATTCAATCAGCGCGTGCTTATGGAGGCGGCGAACCCCGATAACCCTGTCTTTGAGCGGATGAAATTTCTGTCGATCGTCTCTTCCAACCTGGACGAGTTTTTCATGATTCGCGTGGCTTCTTTGCGCGACCAGTGCAATGCGGGTTATAAAAAGCCCGACGCCGCCGGGTTCACCCCCAAGCGCCAGATCGCGCTCATCACGCAACGGACGCAGCAGATGGTAGCCCAGCAGTATCAGATCCTGCGCCAGGGCGTGATGCCCGATTTGCTTCGCAGCGGCATCCGCTTCCTGAAGCACGAACAGCTCTCGTCGGAGCAGCTCGAGTGGATTCAAGGTTATTTTGAGCATGAAGTCTATCCCGTGCTGACCCCTATGGCCGTGGACAGCTCGCGCCCCTTCCCGCTGATCTTGAACAAGAGCCTGAACCTCGGCGTTTTGCTTGCCTCGCGCGACAAGGAGCACGCGGATCCGGATTTTGCGACCGTGCAGGTACCGTCCGCGCTGCCGCGCATCGTCGAGCTTCCCTGCCTGCGGGGCGAGGCGGAACGCACGTTTATCCTGCTGGAGGAGATCATTGAGCATTCGATCAGCCGCCTGTTCGACGGAAGGCGCGTGCTTTGCTGCCATCCCTACCGCATTACGCGCAACGGCGACCTGAGCTTCGACGAGGAGGATGCCGCGGATCTGCTCTTTGCGATCCAGAAATCGCTCAAGAAGCGCAAGTGGGGCGCCGTCATTCGCCTGGAAATCGCGCATGACGCGGACAATGCCCTGGTGCGGTTCCTGCGCCACGCGCTGGAGGCCAGCCGCGATGAGGTGTACCGCATCGACGGGCCGCTCAATCTCGACTTCCTGATGAAGCAGGTATATGGCCTGCCGGGCTTTGATCATCTCAAATACAAGCCGTTTAAAGCGCACGTCGCGCCGGAGCTGCTGCCGGAGGGGGGCACCCTTTTCGACGCGATTCGGGCGCATGACGTGTTCTTGCACCACCCTTACGACAGCTTCGATCCGGTGGTACAATTCGTGCAGGCGGCGGCCCGCGATCCGCAGGTCATGGCGATCAAGCAAACGCTGTACCGCGTCAGCGGCAATTCGCCCGTCGTCCGGGCGCTTGCGGACGCGGCGGAAGCGGGCAAGCAGGTGACGGCGCTGCTGGAAATCAAGGCGCGCTTCGACGAGGAAAACAACATTCAGTGGGGCAAGCAGCTCGAGCGCGCCGGATGCCACGTCGTTTATGGCTTAAAGGGGCTTAAAACGCACTCCAAGATCACGCTCGTCGTCCGAAAAGAGGCGGAGGGAATTCGCCGCTATGTGCACTTGGGCACGGGCAACTACAACGACGTGACCGCACGTCTGTATACGGACATGGCTGTCATGACGGCGAACGAAGAGATCGGGGAGGACGCTTCAGCTTTTTTCAACATGCTCACGGGCTACAGCGAAACCCCGCAGATGCATGAGCTGATCTATGCGCCGCGACTGCTGCGCGAAAAGCTGACGGAGCTCATCGACCGCGAGGCCGAGCACGCCAAGGCGGGCAGACCCGCGAGCATAACGGCAAAGATGAACTCCCTGCTCGACCCGGACATCATCCGTTCTCTCTATGCCGCGAGCTGCGCGGGCGTTAAAATCCGTCTGCTGGTGCGGGGAATTTGCTGCCTGCGGCCGGGTATCAAGGGTGCGAGCGAAAACATAGAGGTCTCTTCCATCGTCGGCCGCTTCCTCGAACACAGCCGCATCTTCCGCTTTGAAAACGACGGGAACGTCGAGGTATATCTGTCCAGCGCGGACTGGATGACGCGGAACCTCGACCGTCGCGTGGAACTGATGTTTCCCGTAAAGGATCGCGCCATCGCCGCGCAGGTCGAAGACATCCTCTTTTCGTCTCTGAGCGACAACGCCAAGGCTTGGCACATGCACTCCGACGGCAGCTACGACCGTGCGCCGCTCGCGCCGGGCGATGAAAAGCGCAACATTCAGGAAATCTTGATACGGCGCGCCGAGCAGACCTGGCGGGAAGAATCTTGACAGCACACCGATGCCCGCATATAATAAGACGGAAAAGCGATGAACGAAAAAGTAGGGCCGTTTGAGTTGAAAGAGAGAATGCGTCACCGGCTGAAAGCGCATTTAAAGGAAAACGGTTTGAAGTGCATTCGGGAGCTGCGCACCGAAAAAGGCGCAATGCGCATTTGTAGGCTGCGACATGACGCCGTGTTAAGGCGATTGAGCGGGGCTTTATGCCCAATGAGAGTGGAACCGCGGTTCGCCGTCTCTTGAATTAGGAGACGGCGGATTTTTTTATCGGCAGACAAGCTCGCTCAGGAAAGGGGGAAACGACCATGTTTTACAACATTCGGGCGGACGTCGCCGCCGTGATGGAGCGGGATCCCGCGGCGAAGAGCAAATGGGAAGTACTGCTTTGCTATCCGTCCGTGCGCGCGATGTTCTGGCACAGAATCGCGCACAGGCTTTATCTTAGGCATCATACGACCTGGGCGAGAATCATTTCTCAACACGCCCGGCACAAGACGGGCATCGAGATTCATCCCGGCGCACAGATCGGGAAAGGGTTTTTTATCGACCATGGAAACGGCGTCGTCATCGGCGAGACGACGGTCATCGGAAACGGGGTGACGCTCTATCAGGGGGTAACCCTGGGCGGGACGGGAAAGGACGTGGGCAAACGTCATCCGACGATTGGAGATGACGTGACGATCGGGGCGGGCGCAAAGGTGCTCGGCCCCTTTACGGTGGGCAGCGGCAGCAAGATCGGCGCGGGGGCGATCGTCCTCAAAGAAGTGCCGCCTCACTGCACGGTCGTCGGCAATCCGGGACGCGTCGTGCGCAAGGAAGGAACGCAGGCGCAGGGGGCGGACCTGGATCACGTCCACCTGCCCGACCCGGTGAAGGAGCACATTCAGCGGCTCACCGCGCGCATCGACCAGCTCGAAGAATGCATGAGGACACAGTGTGCACATGCACAGGAGGCGCGCTGTCAGATTCGCGCGAATGAATCGGAGGAGAAAGACGATCTGTAGAAAGGCGGTGTGTCCGCAGCAAACGGGATGGGAAATGTGCGGGACGATTCAAATTGAAGAGATCACAGGGGCTTCCTTTTCGTAAATGAAAGGGAAGCCCTGTTTTGATAATCCGACAGGAAATGCAAAATAACGATAAAAACAAACTCAAAGTCGGTCGAATCGACTACAGACCGAAGTCTAAATGACGGAATTTCGGGAATGGCAAACCATAGGTCTGCTTTTTTCGCGCGCTCCTTCAACAAAGCGCGAACAGCCTGCGGCCTATAATGGGGACATGCGAAATGAGGTGTGACTCATGCGCATTGCGCTGGAAGGGTTCGTTTTGCTGAACCTGCTCATGAATGGATTTGCGCTCTTGATGAGCGCACGCGTCGCTTCCTGCAAGCGTATCCGCCCTGGAAAAATCCTCTGCGGAGCATGGGCAGGTACGCTGTACGCGTTGCTGGCGTACACGTGGCCGCCTGCCAGGACGGTTCTTTTTTTCCCCGTCAGCCTTTTGATGGCGGCCTGCATTGCACCGCAGATGCGTGTGCGCGTGCTTTTGCGGTGTGCGGGCATCCTGATTGGCTGCACGTTTCTGCTCGGCGGAACGGGCTATGCGCTCATGCAGGCACTTAAGAGCAGAGGGCTCGCGCTGGCTTTGGGAACGCCCGTCGCACTCTATTGCGTCTTTCGTCTGGTGCGCACGCGCACCGAGCGTTCCGGTTCGATGACGGTGCGGCTGCGCTGCGAATACTTGGGGAACAGCGCGGAGCTCGACGGCTTTGTGGACAGCGGCAATCGCCTGCTCGACGCCGTCACCGGTCTTCCGGCGATCGTCGTAAGCGCGGGGGATGTGCGCAGGGTGCTGCCCAAATCTGCGGACCCTGCGGATATTTCGACCCTTCCGCCCGGATTCAGGCTGATAGCCCTCGCGGGCGTCTGCGGCGCGGAGATGGTGATGTGCTTTCACCCCAAGGTGTGGGTCAGGCAAAAGGACGCCTGGTGCGAGGTGCAGGCCGTCATGGCGATCGCCCCGCGCCCTCTGCCGGAGGGGGCGCTCGTGCCGCTCTCCCTTATATAAAACGTTTCGTGAAAACGAAAGAGAGGTAGATGGAAAGATGATGCAGTGCAGTACGACGGACATTTGGGGGTTTACGACGCAGGCTCGGGCCCGGCTTTTGACGATCCTGAACCGCGTGCCGGAGACGACGGTGGGATACATCGGCGGGAGCGACACGCTGCCCGCGCCCCTATCGCACGAGGAGGAGCTGGCGCTCATGCAGCGCCTCAAGCAGCGCGATCCGCAGGTAAAGAGCCTGCTGATCGAGCGCAATCTGCGTCTGGTCGTCTACATTGCCAGGAAGTTTGAAAACACGGGCGTGGGAATCGAGGACTTGATTTCCATCGGCACCATCGGGCTCATCAAGGCGGTCAACACGTTCGACCCGGACAAGAAAATCAAGCTCGCGACCTACGCGTCGCGGTGTATCGAGAACGAAATACTCATGTTTCTGCGCCGGAACAACCGGACGAAGCTGGAGGTTTCGCTCGACGAGCCGCTGAACACGGATTGGGACGGCAACGAGCTCCTGCTTTCCGACATCCTGGGAACCGAGGGGGATATGGTGTACCGCTCCGTCGAGGAGAGCGTGGAAAAGCAGTTATTAGCCTCCGCGCTGAGCCGCCTGTCCTCGCGCGAAAAGAACATCATGTACCTGCGCTTTGGGCTCAAGGGCGGCAAGGAGAAGACGCAAAAGGAGGTCGCGGACATTCTGGGCATTTCGCAGTCCTACATATCCAGGCTCGAAAAGCGCATTCTGGGCAGGCTGCAAAAGGACATGGTGCGCATGGGTTGACGCATAAAACGCACAGGCCGCGGCAATAATGCTCCCATCCGGCAAGGACGGAGGGAGAATGCATGGCGACGAACAAAGTAGAAATCTGTGGGGTGGATACATCCACACTTCCAGTGCTGACAAACGAGCGGATGCGCGAGCTGTTTCCGCTCGTGCACGGGGGAGATCAAAAAGCGCGGGAAGAATTCATCCGCGGCAATCTGCGGCTGGTGCTCAGCGTCATTCAGCGATTCAACAACCGCGGGGAAAACGTAGACGATCTGTTTCAGGTCGGCTGCATCGGACTCATCAAGGCGCTGGACAACTTCGATGTGACGCAGAACGTGCGTTTTTCGACGTATGCGGTGCCGATGATTATCGGCGAGATCAGGCGCTACCTTCGGGACAACAACCCGATTCGCGTTAGCCGCTCGCTGCGCGATATCGCCTACAAGGCGCTGTCCGCGAGGGACCGGCTGGCCTCCACGCTCGGCAGGGAGCCCACGATCCAGGAACTTGCCAAGCACATGGAGCTTCCCTGCGAGGACGTGGTGCTCGCGCTGGAGGCGATCCAGGACCCGATTTCGCTCTTTGAGCCCGTCTACAACGACGGCGGGGACGCGCTGTACATCATGGATCAGGTCAAGGACGAAAAGACAAACGACGAGGATTGGCTGGAGGGAATCGCCATCCGCGAGGCCATGCACCGGCTGAGCGAGCGCGAGAAGCATATCCTCAAGATGCGTTTTTTCGATGGGCGCACGCAGATGGAGGTGGCGAGCGAAATCGGCATCTCGCAGGCGCAGGTGTCGCGCCTGGAAAAGACGGCGCTTTCGCACATGCGCAAGTACATGTAGACCTTGCGGGCGGGAATTCCCGCCTTTTTTGCTGTGACAAGCTGCCGGCTTGCGCCCTGCCGCATACAATAGAGTATGCGAGGGAGGGGGAATCTTATGAGCCTGTCCGAGCTGAGAAACAAAGATGTCGTGAACGTGCCCGACGGGCGCGTGCTGGGCAAGGTGATGGATTTGGAGTTTTGCCCGCAGGACGGGCGCGTGCAGGCGATCGTGGTGCCGGGCGCGTTCAGCGCGTGGCAGCTCATCAAGGGCGAGCGCAGCGGCGTGGTCATTCCATGGCAGCTCATCCAGAAAATCGGGGACGACGTGATCCTCGTGTGCCTGGACGACGCGCAGAGCTGACGATTTTTCTTTACGATTCGCAGGGATTCGGTTATAATAGTTCAAACGAATTCGGGCGTTTCGAAAGGAAGGCACTTTCATGAAATGTATCTTTTGCAACTGCACGGACAGCCGCGTGGTCGATTCCCGTCCCACGGAGGACGGCGCGATCCGCAGGCGCCGCGAATGCGAACGCTGCGGTCGGCGCTTTACTACCTATGAAAAGATTGAGACGCTGCCGCTGCTGGTCATCAAGAAGGACCGCCGCCGCGAACCGTTTGACGCCGACAAGATTCGCCGCGGGCTCGTAAAGGCGTGCGAAAAGCGCCCTGTCGCCATTGCGGACATCGAAGCGCTTGTCAACGAAATCGAGATGGCGATGCTCAACTCCATGGAGCAGGAAGTGACGACGCAGCGGATCGGCGAGATGGCGATGGAGGGCCTTCGCAAGCTCGACGAGGTTTCCTACATACGCTTTGCCTCGGTTTACCGCCAGTTTAAGGACATTCAATCCTTTATGCACGAGCTGAGCCAGCTCCTTGCGGAAAACGCCCCCAGTGCGGAGAAGGAGCAGGAAAAAGAGCGCTGAGCGCCGCCGAGCACGTCCCTGGCAACCCTTTACCGGCATATTTCATCGTTTTTTTGCGCATCGTAGGCGTGATGAAGCGATGGAATGGCTTTGGGAAAGGGTTGTTTTTTATGAATCAAAAACGTCTTAAAAAAATCTTCGGAGTCGTACTCAGTCTGCTCGTCGTCGCCGTCAACTATTCGACGCCGGTGCAGCAGTTGACGAGCCTTCCAGACGCGCTCGTGCTTCGGGAAGGACAGGAGGTGCGCCTTGCGTGGGGGCTTCCTTTAAAGGTGCGCATGAACCAGCAGGACGCTGCCGTGCTCTCCTCCGGCGACGAGACGCTCTCGGACGTGGCGAGAACTGACGTGGAGCTCGCAGCCGTAAACGCGGGCCAGGCGCAGGTGCAGCTTTCGCTGTTTGGAAGCTGGCCGTTTAAAAACGTCGACGTGCAGGTACAGGATCAAAAGATCCTCGTGCCCGGCGGTCAGGCGATCGGCGTGGCGCTGCACACGAGCGGCGTTCTGGTCGTGGGAACCTCAGACCTCTCCGGCGGCGCGTCGAACCCCGCAAAAAAAGCGGGTCTGAAACCCGGGGACCTGATCTGCTCGATCGGCGGGCAGGAAATACAGAGCGCCGAGCATCTGGCGGAGGTCGTGAACAAGCTGGGAAATGCGACGGTCGAGGTGGTCGTGAAGCGCACAGGCAAGCAGGTCCACCTGAACGTATCGCCGGTGGTGGATGCGATCGACGGGAAATACAGGCTCGGCGTTTGGGTGCGGGACAGCACGGCGGGCGTCGGCACGCTGTCGTTTTATGACCCGGACAGCGGATACTTCGGCGCGCTCGGCCATGCGATCACGGACGTGGACACCGGAGAATTTTTGACCGTCCGCGAGGGCAACGTCATGCACGCCCACATCGTGGACGTGTTGAAGGGCCAGCGCGGCGAACCCGGCGAGCTGAAGGGCTCTTTCCTGAAGGAAGGAGAGACGTTCGGAAATATTCTGCTCAATAACCAGTTCGGCATCTACGGCAAGAGCGACGAGGCGGTCGTGAATCCGCTTTACCCGAACGGACTTCCGGTCGGCTCTCGGAGCAACGTGCACGAAGGAAAGGCGAGCATCCTCTCCACGGTGGATGGAGATACGATCAAGGAATACGAGGTGGAGATTACCCGCTGCGTTTCGCAGGGGAGCGCTTCTCAGAAGGGCATGATTCTGCGCGTGACGGACCCGGAGCTGCTCGAGACGACGGGCGGCATCGTACAGGGCATGAGCGGAAGCCCGATCCTGCAGGACGGCTACATCATCGGCGCGGTCACGCACGTATACGTGAACGACCCGACCCAGGGATACGGCATGTACATCGAATGGATGCTGGAGCAATCGAAACAGGCGACCGCCGCGTAAAATAAGGAAGGACTTTCCGCGTTCCACGGCGAATACCCGTCTTGCAAGAAGGAAGATGGGGGGAGAAAACATGCAGGCTCCTTTTCGGGTTCTGGTCGCTTTAAACGATCAGAACCTTTCCGCATTTTTGCGCACGGAGATCATGCGCGATCCGGAGTGGGATCTGATCGGCATGACGCGGAACGGTCAGACCGCGCTGGAGATGACGGACGCTTGGCTGCCGGACGCGGTCATCATGGACGCGTACCTTCCGGGGCTCGACTGCGCGGCGTTTTTACAGCGCTTGAAGGACGGAACGAACGAAAAGCTGCCCTTTGTCGCGGCCATGACGGCCCCCGCTTTGATGGAACGGGCGGAATCCCTGCTCGATCAGGGAGCGGACGCGCTCTGGGCGAAACCGGAATACGCGCGCGAACTCCCCGGATTTAAAGAGATCGTCGAAAGGCAGCCCTTGAGCAAAATCGCTTTCATGCGCATCGGTGAACGCACGGATTTGGCCTCGAAGCTGCTCATGCAGATCGGCATGAACAGCGCGCTGCTGGGCTTCGCCTATCTGGCCACCTCGTCCGCCATCGCCTCGGTCAACCTGGAGCTTTCCAAGAATCTGAACGGCTGCGTCTACCGCTGGGTCGCCCATAAGTACGGTACGACGCCGACGCTCGTGGAACGGGCGATTCGTCACGCCATCGAGAGCACCGTCAATCACGCGAGCCCCCAGCTTCTATATGCGGTGTTCGGAAACACCATGGACCCCCAGCGCGGCAAACCGACGAACAGCGAGCTGATCGCCATGCTGGCGGAGCGCGTGCGGCTGCAAAGCCAAAATGCGGGATGCGCGGACGCGCAAAATACGATATAATCCTTCTGGAATGAAAGCGACAAGGCCCTGCACAGCTTGCGGGCCGGAGAGGAAGCAATATGGACCATAAGAAAGCGATTCTGATCGTTTTGGACAGCGTCGGCATCGGCGCTTTGCCGGATGCCGCGGACTACGGCGACGCGGGGGCGCACACGCTGCGCCATGTCGTGAATGCCTGTCATACGCGCATTCCGAACCTGACCCAACTGGGGCTTTGCAACATCGAGGGCGCCGGGTTTGGCCAGGCGCAGGACGCGCCAATCGCCGCCTATGCCCGCATGCGAGAGGTTTCCGCGGGCAAGGACACGACGACCGGCCACTGGGAAATCGCGGGCGTGAAGCTCGACCGGCCCTTCCCGACATTCCCCCAGGGCTTTCCCGCCTCCTTTATCGAGGCGTTTGAGGCGCGCACGGGGCGCGGGACGATCGGCAATATCCCTGCGTCCGGAACGGCCATTCTGGAAGAGCTCGGCGAGGAACACATGAAGACAGCCAAGCTGATCGTCTACACGTCGGCGGACAGCGTCTTTCAGATCGCCGCGCACGAGGAGCTCGTGCCGGTGGAGGAGCTCTACCGGTACTGCGAAATCGCCCGCGAGATGCTGCAGGGCGACCTCGGCGTCGGGCGCGTGATCGCGCGGCCCTTCGTCGGAAAGCCCGGCGCATTCATGCGCACGGGCCGCCGCCGCGACTTTTCCATGCCGCCGCCCCGCAACCTGCTCGACGCGCTGTCCGCCGCTGGGCTTACCGTCTTCGGCGTGGGCAAGATCGAGGATATCTTCTGCCATCGCGGCCTGACGGGCTCGAACCACGCGAGCGGAAACCCCGCGTGCATCGAGGCGACGCTTCGCTCGATGGAGGAAGATTACAGCGGGCTGCTGTTCACCAATCTGGTGGACTACGACATGCTCTACGGCCATCGCAACGACGTGCAGGGGTATTCCGACGCGCTGGAGGCGTTCGATCGGAGGCTGCCCGACATCTACGCGCGCATGCACGAGGGCGACATGCTCATCATTACGGCGGACCACGGCTGCGATCCGACGCATCCGGGCACCGACCACACGCGCGAGCATACGCCGATGCTTTGCTATCAAAAGGGCGTCGGCAAGGGCGTCGACCTGGGCACGCGCGCGACTTATGCGGACATCAGCGCGACGATCCTCGACTTCTTTGGCCTGGACAATCCCTTTACGGGGACGTCGTTTCTGAAAGAAACCAGATAAAGGAGTACGGACGTATGGAAGAACTGCAAAAGATCGAGGCGGCGGCCGCCGTCGTGAGAGAGGCTTGCGGCGATGCGAGCGTCGGCATTATCCTAGGAACGGGCCTTGGCGATTACGCGCAGGCGCTGGAGGGAGCGAAAACGATCGCCTATCGGGACATCCCCGGTTTTCCGGTGTCGACCGTATCGGGGCACGCGGGTCTGTGGTATGCGGGGAAGCTGCATGGCAAATCTGTGTGCATGATGCGCGGGCGCTTTCATTACTATGAGGGTTATTCGCTTCAGGAGGTGACGCTTCCCGTCCGCGTGATGAAGAGCCTGGGCGTGGAAACGCTGATCGTCACCAACGCGGCGGGCGGGGTGAACACGTCGTTCCGCCCCGGAGACCTGATGATCCTTTCGGATTTCATCAACATGACGGGCGCAAATCCGCTGTTTGGACAAAATCTGGACGCGTTTGGCCCGCGCTTTCCCGATATGAGCTATGCCTTTGACCCAGACCTGCGCCGCCTGGCGAAGGACAAGGCGGCCCGGCTCGGCTTCACGGCGTGCGAGGGCGTATACGCGCAAATGACGGGCCCCTGCTATGAGACGCCTGCGGAGATTCGCATGCTGCGCACCCTGGGCGCAGACGCGGTCGGCATGTCCACCGTGCCGGAGGTAATCGTCGCGCGGCACTGCGGCATGCGCGTGCTGGGCATCTCCTGTATCACGAACATGGCGGCGGGCATTTTGGACAAGCCGCTGTCGCACGCCGAGGTGATGGAGACGGGCGAGCGCGTGAAGGGGACGTTCCGCGCGCTGCTGGATGAAATCGTCAGCGCGCTGTAGACACTGCTTATGAATAGAAAGCCTTCCGCAGCGGGGATGCTATTCCCAAACGCTGCGGGAGGTTTTTGATAGTGAAGGGCATGAAAAGGTTCGCCGCGCTGATGCTTTGCGCGCTGTTTACCCTTTTATCCGGAACTGCGATGGCGCAGGACGCGCCGCTGGAAGAAAATGTACCTGTCGAACTGAGCTGTCCGTCCGCCATCCTGATCGAGGCCTCCACGGGCCAGGTGATCTTTGAAAAGAACGCGGACGAACAGCGCCCGGTCGCGAGCGTGACCAAGATCATGACGATTTTGCTCACGCTGGAGGCGATCGAGAAAAAGGCCGTGTCGGTGGACGACCAGGTGATGATCAGCCAAAACGCCGCGGGGATGGGCGGAAGCCAGGCGCTGCTGGACGCAAACCAGCCCTACGCGCTGGGCGAGCTGCTCAAGTCGACCATCGTTGCCAGCGCGAACGACGCCGCCGTGGCGCTCGCGGAGCACATCGCGGGCGCGCAGGAGGTCTTCGTACAGCGCATGAACGCGCGCGCCAAGGAACTGGGCCTTGAAAGCACGAACTACGTCAACTGCACGGGCCTTCCGGTCGAGGGGCAGCACACCACCGCGCGGGACGTCGCCACGCTTTCCCGCCAGTTGGACCGCTTCCCGCTCTACTATAAGTACAGCACGATCTGGATGGACACCATCGCCCACAAGGGCGGGCGCGTGACGGAGCTGACCAACACCAACCGCCTGATCCGCTTTTATGAGAACTGCGACGGGTACAAGACGGGCTCCACCAACGAGGCGAAGTATTGCGTGTCCGCGTCGGCCAAGCGCGGAGGCCTGCGGCTGATCGCCGTCGTCCTGGGCGCGCCGGGCGGTCAGGTGCGCTTTGACGAGGCACGCAAGATGCTGGATTACGGCTTTGCGAACTATCAGATGTCCAAGGTGGTGGGCGAAGGCGCCGACATGGACATGCAGGTCGCCGTGAAGATGGGCCTTAAGGACAATGTGGGCGTGCTGGCGGGCGAGGAGATTTCGATGCTGCTCAAGAAGGGCGAGGAAAGCGCGCTCAGCATCGAGGTCGCCCTGCCGGAGACGATCACGGCGCCGGTGCAAAAGGGCGAGGCGATCGGCGAAATCACGGTGCGAAGGGGCGATAAGGTCGTCGCGACCGCGCCCGCCGTGGCGGCGGAATCCATCGGCATGCCGGGCATGCTGGAGGCGCTGCTGCGCATTTTGGAAAACTGGCGCGTAAACTGAGGATGCGAAAGGGCTGCCGAAAGGCGGCTTTTTCGTTGTCATGGCGGCGTAGGATTCAAAGGATGTGCCTCTCCTTTGGTTGCGCGATCTGTGCGAATGCGGTATAATAAAGCGAACGGAAAAGGCTGCTTGGAGGCATTTGATGGACTTATTGGAAATGCTGCGCGACGACCCGATGAAATTTCTCGACTTTTCGCTCTATCGCGTGCCC
This sequence comes from Bacillota bacterium, assembly GCA_023402355.1. GTDB lineage: Bacteria > Bacillota > Clostridia > Christensenellales > Aristaeellaceae > Beduinella. Next base: position 23,875 of record JAEXCG010000086.1, read on the forward strand.
GCGGTTTTGATTGCGCTTTGCTGTCACGAGTGGGGGCACGCGTTTGTCGCTTACCTTTGCGGCGACCCGACCGCCAAGCTGATGCACCGCATGACGCTGAACCCCCTGCGCCATCTGGACCCGGTGGGAACGATCATGCTGTTCTTCCTGGGCTTCGGCTGGGCGAAGCCCGTGCCCGTCAATCCCAACAACTTTCGGAATGGACGCTGGGACGACCTGAAGGTCTCCATCGCGGGTATTTCGGTCAATCTGTTGATTTTTCTCGCGTGCACGCTGACGCTCGTGGGCGTCAGCTATTACGCCTGGACGCCGGAGATGCTGCAGATTTATACCCTAAGAGGACTTCTGGGCATCAACAGCGGCATTGCAAATTCAATTATGATAGGAAACGGCGCTTTTTTCGCGGACTCCATGCTGCATCCCGGGGCGCTACCCGTCCTGCGCATGCTCATGCAGATCGCGCAGATCAACCTGTACATCGCGCTGTTCAATCTGGTGCCCGTGCCGCCGCTGGACGGCTATCACGTACTGAACGATCTCTTGCTCAAGGGGCGCTGGCAGATTACGCAGCGGCAGGCGCAGATCGGCATAGGTGTCGTGCTGGCGATCTCCTTTATGACGGACTGGCTCTCCATCGCGCTCTTTTATGCCGCGACAGGCATTCAGAGCTTCATTTTACGCTTCTTTATGTGAGGATTGCATGGCCTATATCATACAGCTCAAACAGTTTGAGGGCCCGCTCGACCTTTTGCTGCACCTGATTTCCCGCGCGCAGATCGACATTTGCGACATCTTCATTTCAGAAATCACGGAACAGTATCTGGAGGCGATGGGCGACGTCGCCTCGCTGGACATGGATACGGCCAGCGAGTTTCTCGCAATGGCGGCGACGCTGCTGGAGATCAAATCCCGCGCGCTGCTGCCGCGCCCGCCGGAGCCGGAGGAGGAGGGCGAGGAGACGCCCGAGCAGGCGCTCATTCGCCGCCTGACCGAATATCGGCTTTACAAGGAGAGCGCGGGGCAGATGAAGGACTTTGAAAAGGCGGCGCAATCCGTCTTTTCAAAGCTGCCGGAGGAGTATCCGCTGCCGCCGCCGACCTTTCAACTGGACGGCCTGACGATGGAGGGGCTGGTCGCGGCGATCGAACGCATTCTGGCCCGCATCGAGCTCAAAAACGCGCCCGGCCCGTCGGTGCGCTCGATCGAGCGGGACAGTTATTCCATCGAGGAGTGCGTGGTGCGCATCGCGCAGCGCGTCAAAAAAGGCCCCGCGTATTTCACGGAGCTTTTCAGCGAAAGCCCTTGCAGGGACGAGGTCATCACGCTTTTTATGGCGCTCTTGGAACTGTTGCGCTTGGGCAGGCTGCATATCGAGCAAGCGCACGTATTCGACGACATTTTGCTGTTGCCGGGCAGGAGGGAGATCCCCAGTGGAGCAGGTTGAACTGAGCAAGGTGATCGAGGCGATTCTCTTCGTCTCCGGCGAGCCCGTGGAGCAGGCGGAGCTGGAAAAGGCGCTGGAGGTGACCTCGATGGAGCTGACGGCGGCGCTGGACGAGCTGGAAAAGGACTTTGACCGCGAAAAGCGTGGCATTCGCCTGCTGCGTTTTGGGGATCACGTGCAGCTCGGCACCCGGCCGGACTACGCGCCTTACGTCGAGCGGCTCCTGCAGCCCATTCAAAAGCAGACGCTTTCGCAGGCGGTCATGGAGACGCTGGCGGTCATCGCCTACAAGCAGCCGGTGACGCGCGGCGAAATCGAGGCGATCCGGGGCGTCAAGTGCGACTATTCCGTGCAGTCGCTGGTAAACAAGCGACTGATCTGCGAGGTGGGGCGCAAGGAGACGCTGGGCCGCCCCATTCTCTACGGCACGACGGACGAATTTCTTCGGCATTTTTGCATATCTTCGCTTGACGAACTGCCCAGGGTGGACTTCAGCGCGGTCGAAGCCGCGATCCGTGCGGGCGCGGCGGAAGATGCGGCGACCTGATGGGCTGAACGACGGCCGCGCCCGCGGTTGAAAACGAAAAAGGGAGGGAAGCACATGACGCAAAGGCAAAACCCGCTCAGCAAGCCTCAGAGCCAGCTCGTCCTGCTCATCAGCGGAGATGAAATCGACTTTGAGGCGATTTCTGGCGCGTTGGGACTCGAAAGCACGGACGTGCGACACAAGGGCGAGGTCATCAACCGCCTGCCCAGGATCGTCGCGGAGCACGACGAATGGTACCACGAGATCGAGCTCACGGAGAGCAACGACGTCGACACGGCCATGAACGACCTGTTGGAGACGCTGGCGCAGCATAAGGAGAAGCTGTCCGCATTGCAGGACAGGTACTCGATCATCCTGCGCATGCACGTCAAGTCCGACTACGCGCGCATCTTCTACCGGCTGATGCCGGATACCCTGGCCCGCCTGGCCAAGACAGGCGTGCCGCTCGAGGTATCCGTCCTTTCGTGGGGAAAGATGCCCTTTCAAACCGTGAGCGAGACGGAATAAAAACGACGGAATAAGAGGGAAAGACGCAAATGAAAAAGTTTTTGAACGACTTCAAGGCGTTTGCCAGGCGCGGCAACGTCGTGGACATGGCGGTCGGCGTCATCATCGGCGGCGCGTTCGGCCAGATCGTCTCCTCGCTGGTCGCGGACATCTTCATGCCGCTGATCGGCATGATTACCGGCGGCATCGACATCAGCGGCGCGTTCTACGCGCTGGACGGCGGCACCTATGCCTCCGCGCAGGCCGCGGCGGACGCGGGCGTCGGGACGCTCAATTACGGCGTGTTCCTGCAAAACGTCATCGATTTTCTGCTGATCGCGCTGTGCATCTTCCTGATGATCAAGCTCATCGCCAGGGTCATGCCCGCAAAGGCCGAGCCGCTCAAGGAAGAACCGCGCCTTTGCCCGTACTGCAAGGCGGAAATCCATAAGGAAGCTACGCGCTGCCCGCACTGTACCTCCGTATTGGACGAGTAAGAGAAAAAAAGACGAAAGCGATCCTTTTGCAGGTGCTAGGATCGCTTTCGTCTTTCCTATGCGGTGCGGGGGAAATCTATGTCATCCCTTTTCACAGGGTTGTCTTAAGCAGGAGCGTACGCGAGATCAGCGAGGCGCTGACGGGGCGGTTCAGCTCGCCGCGCTGGGCGAGATGGGCGAGGCCGTAGAGCAGGACGCGCACGCTGCATTCGACGTACTCGACGTCCGCGTCGCCTTCCTGCACGGCCTGCGAGACGATGCGGCAAAGCGCGGGGGCGGCGTGGTCGGTGATGCGGGAGACGGCATCCTCGTAGAGCGCGGCATGCTGGGGCAGGCACAGATCGGCAAAGAAGGGCGTCTCCTTCAGGCGGCCCCAGATTTCGCTGTCCAGCACGGCCGCAAGCTTTTCGCGTCCGGTCAGCGGCGCGTCGGCGATGCGGCTGATCACGTCCTCGCAGTGGGAGGCCCAACCCTCCGCGACCGCCTTGACCATGTCGTCCTTGGTGGTAAAATAATAATAGAAGAGACCTTTGGCGACGTCGACCGCTGCGACGATTTCCGCGACGGAGGTCTTTACAAAACCCTGCATCGTAAACAGCTTGGCCGCAGCCTCGACCATTTCCGCTTTTCTTTCTTCCGGTTTTTTGACGGTACGCATGGAATCGCTCATCCTTCCTTGGTTCCTTGAGGGGGATCGTTCTTGGTGGTTGTATCATACTGCAAGCGGCCTTTTGCAGCAAGCGTTAGCCGCCTAATCATTCGTTTTTCGCTTTGAACCGTCAAAACAGGCGCTTCAAATTACAGAAAGGTTTGGCGCTTGCGAATCTGCGCTTGACATAAACCCCCTGTATGCGCTACACTACCGCTAGTAGGGCGGCGGTCATCCGTCGCAAGTAGAATAAGGAGGATCCCCCCATGAAAAACGCCAGACGTATCCTAGGTTTGCTGCTTTCCCTGATGCTCGTGCTGGGCACGACGGCCGCTATCGCCGACGAAGGCTCCGTGAAGATCGGTATTTTGCAGTATGTGGAGCATGCGGCGCTGGACAGTGCGTCGGAAGGGTTTAAGCAGGCGCTGAAGGAAAACGGCTATGAGAACGTTACCATCGATTATAAGAACGCTTCCGGCGACAACGCGACGCTGCAGCTCATGGCGGAGCAGTTTGCCGCGGGCGATTACGACGTGCTGCTGGGCGTTGCGACGCCCGCTGTGCAGGCGCTGCTCACCGCTGTGAGCGACAAGCCGATTCTCGGCACGGCCGTGACGGATTACGTATCGGCCGGGCTGGTCGCTTCCAACGAAGCGCCCGGCGCGAATCTTTCGGGCACGAGCGACATGAACCCGGTGGACAAGCAGATCGACCTGCTGATGCAGCTCGTGCCGGACGCGAAAACGATCGGCGTGCTGTACACCTCCAGCGAGGTCAATTCCGAAATTCAGGCCAAGCTGGCGGAAGAGGAAGCTGCGCGCTATAACCTCGCCGTCGTCACCAAGACCATCAGCGCGGTGGGCGAGGTGCAGCAGGCGGTCGAATCCCTGATCGGACAGGTGGATGCGCTTTACATCCCCACGGATAACATCTGCGCGTCGGCCATGGCGGTCATCGCCTCCGTCGCGAACCCCGCGAAGCTGCCCGTCATCGTCGGCGAGGAAAACATGTGCAACGAGGGCGGCCTCGCGACCATCGGCCTGAACTACACGAAGCTCGGCTATCAGACGGGCATGATGGCGGTCCGGATTCTGAAGGACGGCGCGGACCCTGCCGAAATGCCGATCGAGGGCCTCGGAGACGCGGACGTCTACCTCAACCAGGTTACGGCGGACGAGGTGGGCATCACCTTCCCGCAGGAGTTGATCGATGCGGCGGTGAACATCGTCAAGGCCGAGTAAGCGCGCCTCTTCGTTTCCAAAGACACCTGCAAAGGCGGTGGCGTTTCGCCATCGCCTTTGGCGGGTTTTGAAAGACAGGAGATTGCACATGTTTTTAGCCAGACTGTGGCAGGCGATGCCGAGCGCCGTTTCGCTGGGCTTCCTGTGGGGCGTCATGACGCTTGGCGTATATCTCACGTATAGAATTCTCGATTTTGCGGACCTTACGGTCGACGGCAGCTTTGCGCTGGGCGGCGCCGTGCTGGCGCGCCTTGCGACGCTTGGGATGAATCCCTTCATCGCGACCCTCTTTTCGTTCTGCGCGGGCATGCTCGCGGGCGCCTGCACGGGCCTTATGCACACAAAGTTGAAAATTCCCGGTCTTCTGGCCAGTATTTTGACGCAGATCGGTTTATATTCGGTCAACCTGCACGTGATGACCAAGGCGAACATCTCCCTCAACACGTTCGTCGCGGGCAAGCGCACGAGCCTGACGCTGTTCAACGAGGTGCCGTCCTTCGGCCTTTCCGACAAGATGGTGATCCTGCTCTACGGCGGCATCATCGTGGCAATCGTCATCGCGCTGCTCTGGTGGTTTTTAAATACGGAGGTCGGCATTACGATGCGCTCCACCGGCGACAACGAGCGCATGTCGCGCGCGCTGGGCGTCAACACGGACGCGATGAAGCTGCTGTGTTTGATGCTTTCCAACGGCCTGGTGGGTCTGTCGGGCGCGCTCATCGCGCAGAACAACTGCGTCGCGACGCTGGACATGGGCGCGGGCGGCATCGTGTTCGGCCTCGCGGCGGTCATCATCGGCGAGGTGCTCTTCCGCCAGAAGTCTCTGCTCGGCAAGCTGGTCGCGGTCATCCTCGGCTCCATCGTCTACCGCATCATTCAATCGGTGGTGCTGATCCTCAACTGGCCGCCGGAGGACTTCAAGCTGCTTTCTGCGGTCATCATCGCGATCGCGCTGGCGCTGCCGGTCATCTCTGAAAAGCTGGCGCCCGTCTTCGGCAGGAAGAAGGAGGCGGCCCCGCAGAGCGCAAGGGCGGAGGAGACGCAAGCGGAGAAGCGCGAAAATACGCTGATCCAGCCGGTGGAGGAGGCGGAGCAGGGGACGTCCTCTTCGCTGTCCATCACGGGCATTTCAAAGACGTTCAACGCGGGCACGATCAACCAGAAGATCGCGCTGGCGGGCGTCGACTTACAGCTCGATCCGGGCGATTTCGTCACCATCATCGGCGGCAACGGCGCCGGAAAATCGACGTTGCTCAACTCCGTGGCGGGCGTTTACACGGTCGACGGCGGGCACATCGCCATCGGTGAAAACGCCGTCACGAAGACGCCCGAATACAAGCGCGCCGCGCTGATCGGCCGCGTGTTCCAGGACCCCATGATGGGCACCGCCGCGAACATGACGATCGAAGAAAACCTTTCCATCGCGCTGCGCCGCGGCAAGCGCCGCACGCTGGCGCCGGCCATCCGCAGCGGAGAGCGCGCGCAGTACCGCGAGGCGTTGAAGTCGCTGGATCTGGGGCTGGAAAACCGTCTCAAGTCGCGCGTCGGGCTGCTTTCCGGCGGACAGCGGCAGGCGCTCACGCTTCTGATGGCCTCGCTCAACAAGCCGCAGCTGCTGCTGCTCGACGAGCACACGGCGGCGCTCGACCCCAAGACGGCCAAGAACGTCCTCACTTTGACACAGCGCATCGTTCAAAAATACGGCCTGACCGCCATGATGGTCACGCATAACATGAAGGATGCTCTGCAATACGGCAACAGAACGATCATGATGCACGAAGGCAAGGTCATTTTGGACATCGACAGCAGGACCAAAGAGCGATTGCACGTGGAGGACCTGCTCGTGATGTTCGAACGCGCCAGCGGCGACGCGCTGAACAACGATCGGATGCTGCTATCATAAAGCTAAGCCGTACCCCGCGCCCAAGGCGCGGGGCATTCCCATCGATTGAAGGAGGAAACAATTTTTTATGCGAAAAACCAAAATCGTCTGCACCGTAGGTCCGGCCAGCGAGGACGTACAGATGCTTTCAAGCCTCATGGACGCGGGCATGAACGTCGCGCGGCTGAACATGTCGCACGGCAGCTACGACGAACAGCGCCCCCGCATTGAGAACATCAAGCGTCTGCGCAAGGAAAAGAACATCCCGCTTGCGATCATGCTCGACACCAAGGGGCCCGAAGTGCGCACCGGCGTGCTGAAGGACGACAAGGTGACGCTCGTGGATGGGGAGACGTTCGTGCTCACCTCGCGCGAGGTGGAGGGGGATCAAAAGTCCGTTTCGGTGACCTATCCGGCGCTGTGCACGCATGTGAAAGCGGGAACGCGCATCCTCATCGACGACGGCCTGATCGGCCTGGAGGTCATCCGCGTCGAGGGCGGCACGGATATCGTGTGCCGGGTCGTGGAGGGCGGCGTGCTGGGCAGCAAAAAGGGCGTCTCCGTTCCGGGCGTCGATCTGGAGATTCCGGCGATCAGCCAGAAGGACCGCGAGGACATCCTCTTCGGCATCGAAAACGGCATCGACCTGATCGCCGCTTCGTTCATCAGCCATGCCTCCGACGTCATGTTCATCCGCAAGCTGCTGGAGGACAACGGCGGCGAGAACATCCAGATCTTCTCCAAGATCGAAAACCGCCTGGGCGTGGACAATTTCGACGAGATCCTGAAGGTCTCCGACGGCATCATGATCGCGCGCGGCGATCTGGGCGTCGAGGTGGACATGGAGGAGGTGCCGGTGCTGCAAAAGGCGTTTACGCGCAAGTGCAACATCGCGGGCAAGCCCGTCATCACCGCGACCCAGATGATGGATTCCATGATGCGCAACCCCCGTCCGACGCGCGCGGAAGCGAACGACGTGGCCAATTCCATCATGGACGGCACCGACGCGATCATGCTCTCCGGCGAAACGGCGTCCGGCAAGTATCCGCTGGAAGCGCTGAACGCCATGCGCCGCATCGCCAATTACGTCGAGGAGCGCTTCAGCTTCAAGCGCATGGCGCAGCTTCACGACGTCTCCGAGACGGGCCGTTCGCTCACCAACGCGGTCAGCTATGCCTGCTACACGATGGCGATGGACCTGAACGCGGCGGCGATCATCACGCCCACGCGCGGCGGCTTTACGGCGCGGCTGGTCGCAAAGTATCGCCCTTCCTGCCATCTGGTGGCGACGACGGACAATGAGAAGACTTACCATCAGTTGGGCGTCGTCTGGGGCGTGCAGCCGGTGCACATGCCCTCCGCGGGCAACACGGACGACATGGTGCAGTCCTCGGTGGACGCAGTGCGCGACGCGGGCTTCCTGTCCGACGGCGATATTGCGATCATCACGGCGGGCGTGCCCACGGGCGTCAGCGGCACCACGAACCTCATCAAGGTACACGTGGTCGGCGACGTGCTGCTTCGCGGCAAGGGCGTCGGCACCACGAGCGCATCCGGGCGCGTTTGCGTCGCGCACAAGGCGAGCGATCTGGGCAATCGATTTCAACCCGGCGACGTGCTGGTGACCTCCATGACCACCAACGACATGCTGCCCATGATCCGCAAGGCCGCAGCGATCATCGTGGAGAGCGACGACCTGACCTGCCACGCGGCCGTGGTGGGCTGCGCGCTGGACATTCCGGTCATCCTGGACGGCTCGATGACGGCGACGCACAAGCTCAAGGACGGCATGAGCGTATCCGTCGACCCGAACTGCGGCTATGTTTACAACGGCGACATGGTAAACAGGTAAAAAAGCAAAAACATAGGAGCGTTCGCTTCAAACGCTCCTGTGTCTTAAAAAAGAAGGAAAGCGAGATGATCGCCTTCCTTCTTTCATTTATGCCGTTGGATAGGGAATGGCGCTCACTTCCGCTTTTTCCCCTTCAGGGTGGCAAAGTCCAGCTTGTTCTCTTTGCCCGCCAAAAGACGCTGGATGTTCGCGCGGTGACAGAAGACGGCCAGCAGGCAGATCACCACGAGGCACAGCGTGACGCGCAGATCAAAGGGCGTGGTCGCGGGGATGATAAAGGGATAAAGGCAGGCGCTGGCGATGGAACCTACGGACACGTAGTGGGTCAGCGCCACGACGAGGATGAAGAACGCCAGCACGATCAAAGACTGAATGGGGTAGAGGTAGAGGAGCAGGCCGAAGGAGGTGGCGATGCCCTTTCCGCCCTTAAAGTGCAGCAGCACGGGGAAGTCGTGGCCCACGATCGCCGCGATGCCGCCGAGCAGCGCGCCGAACTTGCCGCCGAGCAGCCAGCCGCCGAGCAGCGCGGCGAGAATGCCTTTGAGCATGTCGCCGATCAGGGTCAGCGCCGCGCTGGAGCGCCCCAGCACGCGCAGCATATTCGTGGAGCCTGCGCTCTTGCTGCCGTAATCCCGAATGTCCATGCCCTTCGCGCAGCGGGAGAGCACCACGCCGGTGGAGAAATTGCCCAGCAGATAACCGACGACGAGAACCAGCAATAGCTTTAGCATATCAATTCTCCTTTTGCTTCTGCCGCAGGATGAACCGGATCGGCGTGCCCTCGAACCCAAAAGCCTTGCGGAACTGGTTTTCCAGGTAGCGCTCGTACGCGAAATGCATCAGCGCTTCGTCGTTGATGAACAGCACAAAGGTAGGGGGGCAGGTATCCTGCTGCGTCGCGTAGTAGATTTTGAGCCTCCGCCCGCCGCTGGCGGGCGGTTGAAGCGCGGTGGTCGCATCCGCAAGCACGTCGTTGAGCACGCCTGTGGTGATGCGCTTGCTGGCCTGCTCGTAGACCATCTTGACCGTCTCCAGCACCCTGGGGACGCGCTGGCCGCTGAGCGCGGAGATGAAGAGCACCGGGGCGTAGGTCATGAACTTGAGGTCGTCCAACACCTGCTTTTTGTAGTTTTCCAGCGTCTTGGTGTCCTTTTCGACGGCATCCCACTTGTTGACGACCACGACGGCCGCCTTGCCCTCGTCGTGAACGTACCCGGCGATCTTGGTGTCCTGCTCGGTAACCCCGTCGTTCGCGTCCACGACGATGACCGCCACGTCGCAGCGCCTGACGGCGGTCAGCGAGCGGACGATGCTGTAGCGTTCGATGGACTCATCCTCGATGGTGCGCTTGCGCCGAATGCCGGCGGTGTCGATGATGTTATAGCGGGTGCCGTCCTGGGCAAACTCGGTGTCAATCGCGTCGCGCGTGGTGCCGGGAATGTCGGAGACCATCGTGCGGTTCTGGCCGAGCAAACGGTTGGTGAGCGAGGACTTGCCCACGTTTGGACGGCCCACGATGGCCACCTGAATGACGTGCTCCTCCTCGTCGTCCTGCTGCGTGCTGCCCTCCGGCAGCAGCTTTACGATCTCGTCGAGCAGGTCGCCCAGCCCCAGCAT
>JAEXCG010000089.1 GCA_023402355.1 Bacillota bacterium
ACGCCGTATCCGGGGGTGCTTTCTTGTACCCGGAAAATAAAACAGCAATGACTAAAATGATGACTGCTCCGGCAATGATGTAACCTATCATACCTTCTCCTCCTTTTGTGCGTGCCTCTTTCGGGCACCATGTTTATTGCAGCCGCCATACACCGCGGCTGTTTTCCTATGACCGCTCAGGCGGCCCTGGAAACATATCAGTTGGGACAGGCCTGCGCATTTACTGCCCGGGCCGTACAAATACATAGCAGCAATATTATAAATGCAGCTGCAAGCTGGCTTCTTCCTCGGCCTCCACCTTAAATTCCTCCAGCTTCATTTCATTCAGTTCCGGCAGTTCCTCCAGTGATTTCACCCCGAAGCTGCGCAGGAACTGCTCTGTTGTCCCAAAAAGCAGGGGCCTTCCTGGCGCATCCATCCTTCCCAGCTCCGTGACCAGTTCAAATTCAATCAGCCTGTTCACCGCATGGTCACAGTTAACCCCACGGATCCTTTCGATATCCAGTTTGGTTACAGGCTGCTTATAAGCGATAATGGATAAGGTTTCCAGAAGGGTATCCGTGAGCACATACTTACGGGGAGTACTTGCCACCTTTATGAGGTATTCATACATATCCCCTCTCGTGCACATCTGGAAGGAATCCTCAAATTCCGCAATGGATACGCCTCTTCCCTCCTTTTCCCATTTTTCTTTCATTTCGTTAATGATCTGCCTTGCAGTATCTTCGTCTTCCTCTATCACTTCAGCCAGCTTGCCAATCTCCACGGATTCCCCCATAGCAAAAAGCACCGCTTCCATGGCAGCCTCCTGCTGTCTGCGCTCCATCCTATTTCTCCTCTCCGTCCACGTCTTCCGCCTCTGTCCCGCCGCCTTCGCCCAGAGATGTCAGTCCGTGAAATTCCAGCTCCCCTTCCGGAAGCTCTTTGGTCGTTATAATAATATCATCCTCTATGGATTCCTGTTCCACAAAAACAGCGCCTGTCTTCATAAGCTCCAGCACCACCAGAAAAGTGACTATCACATCCATCCTGCTCCCCTGGTCTTCCAGAAGCTCCCTGAAATTCATTCTTTTATGGCTCTTTATGTATCCGGCCACATAACTGGCCTTGGCATCGATGTTGACCTCATCCCGTTCAATCCTGCCGAAATGGCTGCGGACAGGATCCACCTTGTCCTCCTGCCGCTTAAGACAGGTCTGGAAAATCTGATGAAGGCGTGTCAGCGTAACGTCCGCCAGCAGTTCCTCATAATCCACCGGCGCCTTATATTTTGCCACCTCCGCCGGTATCGTGGGAGCCTTGTAAAAATTCTTACGGGCATCCACCTGCATGTCCCTCAATTCATAAGACATATATTTATAGGCCTTATACTCCAGCAGCTTCTGGACCAGCTCGGCCCTGGGATCCTCTTCCTCTCCCTCTTCATTCACTTCCTTCGGGAGAAGCATCCTGCATTTGATATCCAGCAGCGTAGCCGCCATCAGCAGGAATTCACTCATTACGTTCATATCCTCGGACTGCATCTGGCGTATATAATCAAGATACTGTTCCGTAATTTCCGCAATGGGGATATCATAAATATCCACTTTGTTCTTTTCTATTAAATGCAAAAGAAGGTCCAGCGGGCCTTCAAATACCTGCAGCTTTACCTCAATTGCCATCAGCTTCCTCTTTCCGGATCCAGACGGACCACAATCAATTCTCCCGGATTGAATACACGGACGGGCAGCGTGTGTGTTCCCAGCCCTCTTCCCAATATCATACGGCTTTTTTCTTCCGCAGAAGCTTTTTCCTCCGTATAAAGCCCCCCGTCATATCTGGGAAACAGGCGCAGAGAAGGCGACAGCACTCCGCCGAGCACCGGAAGCCGCATGATCCCTCCGTGCACATGGCCCGACAGCACCAAATCCGCTCCCCAGGCCGCATAGGCCTTAAAATAATCCGGGTTATGCGCGATCAGGATATTGTATTCGTCTGAGGAAGGACGTCCCAAAAGGGAGTTCAGATAAGAAACCTTCATTTCCCTGCGGCTGAGCTTTTTATAATAATCCATATCTATTTCCGCCCCGAATATCCGGATACCCGCGTCGGGAAGGAGAACGTTCCCGTTTTCCAGAAGCACAACCCCCGCACGTCTGAGCTGTCCGGCATAATCAGCATAGGCATTTTTGTATTTATACGTATCTGTTTTCAGGCGGTATTCATGGTTGCCGTTAGCATAATAAACCGGGTATTTTCCGGCCAGAGCCTTCATGGTCTCCAGCGCCGGCGTATAGTTTGCGGGCATCTGTGAGGTCAGCATATCACCTGCCACCAGGATGCTGTCCGGCCTGCAGCCATCCACAGCGTTCAGCAGCCTGCTGTTATGCTCCCCGAACTGCTTGTTGTGCAGATCGGAGAGCATTGCAAAACAATAACTTCTTTTAAGCCCCTTACAGGGTATATGGTACTCTATCGTAACAAACCGGTTAACATCCCGTATGATAACAACAAGAAAAAATAAGACCACCAAGGCCGCCAGGCCTGCCACAATCTGAATCACTATTTACTCCTTTGCCTCTGAGTCTCTTCTTTCAGAAGTATATCATAATTTCTTCCATTATAAAAGAAAATATCCCAGAACTTTCAAAACATAATCTTTGTATACAGCCTCTGCAACCGATTCCGCAAACAGGACCGGAACCGTTCCTATCGTCTCCCCGTTCAGCCTGTAGACGGCTTCTCCGGCCTTTTCTCCCGCTTCTATGGGCGCTCTGGCCGCTCCCGGCAGATTCAGTATTTTTTCCACCGCGCTCAGGTCATTTCCCTTCACATCCAGATAGGAAAATCCTTCCTTGTAAACCAGGCCCACATCCTCCGCCACGCCGCCGTCCACAATAAGACGGGGCAGCGCATCCTTATTTTCATCCTTATACAGGGCGCTGACACTGTAGCCA
>JAEXCG010000152.1 GCA_023402355.1 Bacillota bacterium
GATCTGCTGCACCGACTGACGGAGCTGCCGCTCCAGATCGGACGTCTCCGTCAGCGCCGTGCGCGCCGCCGACGTCGCCGCCAGCGCGGAGCGCACATCGGGCGTGTTCATCCCGCCCGTCGCGATCATTTGCCCTACCCACGCGTCCGTGCTGTTCTGGATCAGCCCCTTTTGCAGGGCTTCAAGCGCCTGCGGGTCGTCCGCTATCTTCATCAGCTCCGCGCGCACCGCCAGCAGGTCGTCCGCCGTCAGCACCTTGCCGCTTTGAAGCGCCCGCTGCGCGACGCTCGCCAGCGCCGGCACGGAAGCGCCCGCGCACCACAGCACCACCGTGAACGCCTCGGCCGTCCGTCCGGCCTCCGCGCCGTCCAGCAGCACCTTGCCCAGGTCCTCCACGCTGCCGTAGCGCAGGTATTGCTCCAGCGCTTCCCCGCCCGCCGTTTCCAGCATGGCACGGCCCGTGTTGTCCAGCACCGTGCGCACGAACGGGCTGGTTGCCATCTCCCGCAGGTTCATCCAAAGCGTGCGCATCGTGGGCGTTCCGCCGTCCCCGATGCTCTTCTTCACGCCCATCAGCACCTGGGACGAGGCGGTCGAGTTCGCGCCCTTCGGCCCCGGGATCAGCTCCACCGCAAACCGGATCAGCGCCCGGCCGAAGGCCGCGGTTTTCGCCATGTCCCAGTCGCCCGTCTCCAGCCCCAGACGGTAGTAATCGTTGCCCATGGAGGAGATGCCCCCGACAAGGTTCCCCAGCCACGCGACGCCCGTCAGCTTTTGCGTCATGATCGACAGCAGCATGTTCTCGAAGGTGTTCGTCGTGACGCAGGCGGCCTCGTACATTCGCTGTTCGCCCGGCGTGCCGTACTTTTGCACGAGCAGCCTGTTTTCCGTCTGCACGTCGCGTTGATCCTGCGCGAAATTCCGGATCTGGTGCAGGTAGGCGCGCGTGTCGATGCCGAGCTCGTAGATGTCGCCGATCGTGCCGATCCGCTCCAGCGCGAGCTGCTTTTCGTCCTCCGAATAGTAGTTGTTGATGACGATCAGCGCGTCCTGCATGTACATCGTGCGCGCCCAGATTCCGTACAGCTCCTCGTAGTGCTGCTGGTTCAGGCGCACCGTCTCCTCAGGCGATCGGGTCAGCAGCATGTCCGCCGTATTGGCGAAGCCCTCCACGAACCGGGCGGTGCCCGATTCCACGCCCAAGGAGATCGCCTTGAGACTGCCGATGCCCTCGCCGTAGAGCTCGTAGTCGCGGTCGGTCAGGTAGTTCAGCGCCGCGGCCACGTAGCCCTGATCCGTGCGGTTCGCGACGGCGTTCTCAAGCGGCTTCTGGTAGACGCTGTCGTAGAGCTCCAGCGCGCTTTGCATGTAGCCCTCGGGGCTCCCCGCGCGGTCCGGATTCTGCGCCCAAAACGTCTCCAGGTCCATGCCCTGCGACATGGCGAGCTGCTTTTCACGGATCAGGGGGCTCAGCGCGCTGTCCAGAAGCTGGAGGTCCTCGATTCCGTTTTCCAGCAGCATGCCCACCGCCGCGTCGTACTGCTCGCGAAAATAGGCGTCGCCGTCCGCGAACGCGTCCTGCGCGTTGAGCTGCGCGAGCACCGTCCGGTCGTCGTCCGTCAGCGCGCCGTCCTGCTCGTGGGCCACGGCCGTGTACATCCGCAGGTTATACATCTCCTGGTTTTTTTGCCGCACGGCTTCGCCGATGGCCCTGTCGCGCTCGGTTCCCGCGTCGCGCGCCTCGCGCAGGCCGTCGTAAGAAAGAAACGCGTCGGGATGGTCCTTGTAATACCCGTCCAGCTGATAGTAGCCGCCGTCGCGCGCCGCCTGCTTGTCCCGCAGGTACTGCTCGATGCCCCAGCCGCGCTGCTCGTAAGACAGATGCGGGCTTTCCAGCAGCATCAGCACGTCGTTGGCCTTCCGGCCCAGCAGAAAGGCGTACTCGTCTTCCTTGCTGTCGTGCGCGCCGGCGCCCAGCAACCACGTGTCGTCGCCGAGCTCGGGGTTTTCCGCGAGGACGCGCGCGACTTCCTCCATCGCCTCGTCCGTCAGGTAAGCGCCGCGCCCGGCCTTGAAGATCGCAAGGGCTTCCCCGATGCTCGCGGGGGTGTATTCTCCGGCGGCCTGCCGCACGGATTCCACGGCTTCTTTGGCCTCCATCTCCGGCGAGAGGTACCAGTCCTCCTGCGTGGCGTCGTATGACGCCTCCCGCGTCTCGGCCACGGTCTGACCGTCTGCCGCGTCGGCGGGCTCCTGCGCGGACGTTTCATCCGGCGTCGCGGGCGTCTCGTTCAGCGCCGCGTCGTTTGCGCCCGCCGCCGTTTCATCCGGCGTTGCGGGCGTCTCGTTCAGCGCCGCGTCGTTTGTGTCCTGCGCGAGGGGTTCCTCCGCGCCGGATAAGCCGTCGTCCTCCGGCAGATCGGGCGTCTGCGGCCGCTGGCGCGCGAGAAAGCCCGGCGGCGTCCTGGCGTCCGGCTCCCGCGCCTGCGTCTCGCTTTGCCCGTCCGCCCAGCGCGTCTGCGCGGGGGCCGCCGTCTCCTGGGGCTTCGTCAGCGTGCGGAACCACGCCTCCAGCGCCTGCGGCCCCTGCACCCGCGCCTTGATGAACCCGTCCACGAACTGCCGGTCCAGCTCCGCGTCGTGCCGCAAAGACTCCGGCACCGGCGGGCCGAACGCCTCCTTCGTTTGGGTTCCCTGTGCGTTCGCGGCGGCGGCGCCCGCCGCCTTCGCCCTTGCGCCCGACGCCTTCGGCTTCGTTTCGTCCGTCGCTTTCGGGCGCTCCTCCGCGCCGGTTCCCGCCATCCCGTTCAGCGCCCCGTTCGTGTCCTCCCGTCCCGTCGTCGCCGTCGGCGCGCTCGGACGCGCGCCCGTCCTGTGCGCGCCCTTCGCCCGGTTCTCCGCCTGTCGTTTGCCGCGCAGCTCGTCCGCCCTGCGCCTGCGCTCCTCCTCTGTCACGGTTGATCTTCCTCCTTCGTGCCGGTATGGCTCCAAATTGCGCCCTATGTTTTACCAACATTTCGGTTTTTTTCAACCGCGAAACAGAATATTTTCCCACAAAAATCGGTTGACAGCGCGGCTTTTCAGGCGAAAACCGCGGTGTCAACCGATGGGGCGCTTTATTTGGGCTGAGGAGGTCGGCAAAAGCGCGGCGGCGCTTGACACCGCCGCGCTGATACGGTAGGATGAGGCCGGAAGGGGCGTCCGCCCCCGATGGAACAGGAAGGCCCCGACGGGCCGGGAGGACGACAGATGGACGTCACGAAAGCACAAATCCGCGCCTTTCGGCTGCGCGCGCACCATTTGGAGACGCGGCTGCCGCCGGGGGCGCTGGAGGAGGCGGCGGGCGCGTGCGGGCTGCAAAACTCGCCGCCCGGTGCCTTTGAGACGGCGATGCTCTGGCGGGTCGAGGGGTGCAGCCTGGAAGCGCTGCGCCGGGCGCTGTACGTGGGAAAGCGGCTCCTTCAAGCGTGGAGCTACCGGGGCGCGCCCGTGGTCTTCCCGACGGCGCAGAGCGGAGCGTTCCTGACCGCGCTGACCGCGCGCGAGGGGGAGGCGCCCTGGATTTACACGCAGGGCGTCGCGCTGGCGCTGGATTTCCTCGGGATGGACGCGGAGGACCTGCTTTGGCGCGTGCTGGACGCCTGCGCGCTGCTGGACGGGCGGACGGTGCGCGGCAAGGAGGCGCTGGACCAGTTGCTTGCGGACGCGGTGGAGCCGGGGCTGCCGGAGGAGAAGCGGGCGCTTTGGCGCGCGCCCTCGATGTACGGGCGGCCGGACAGGCAGACGGTCGGGGGCGCGGTGGTCTCGTTTCTGCTGCGGCCCTGCTCGTTTTGCTCGCGGGTGGTGTTCGGGGCGCGGGAGGGGACGAGCCCGACCTTCACCTCGTTTGCGCGCTGGACGGGCCGCGCGCCGGAGGAGGACCCGGACGCGCCGCGCGCGCTTGCGCGCAAGTTCCTGCACTGCTTTGGCCCGACGGACGAGACCGCGCTGATGGGCTTTCTGGGCTGCACGCGGCCGCAGGCCCGGCGGCTCTTCGCCGCAGCGGGCGGCGTGCAGGCGGTGCGCGTGGAGGGGAAGACCCGCTACGCGCTCCCGGAGGACGCAGAGGACCTGCTCCTCGGCGCGGCGGAGGACGACCGGCTGCGCCTTTTGGGGCCGCACGACCCGTACCTCGACCTGCGCGACCGGGCGGTCATCCTGGAGGAGAGCGCGCGCCAGCGGATCGTCTGGCGCACGGTGGGCAACCCCGGCGTCATCCTGCGCGGCGGGCGGGTCGCGGGCGTGTGGACGGCGCGGGCGCGCGGGGAGAGGCTGGACGTTCTGTTTACGCCCTTTGAGCCGTGCGTGCGCGCGCGCTTCGGGGAGCTCGCGGCGCTCGCGGAGGAATACGCGGCCTTTCGCGCGCTGCGGCTGGAGGATTGCCGGGTGGAGGAGGACGTGGCGGGGAGCTGATAGAGGCGAAAAAGCCTCTTTGAAAAGGCGGAAAGCCGGAGGGAGCAAAGGCGCAAAAAAGGCCCGCGCCGCGTGCTCGACAGGCGGCGTGGGCATGCTGTGCGCTGCGGGCAGGAAGGGGCTTACCTTTCAGGGGGGGATATTCCACCGCAGCGGTCTTTGCGCTAAAGACCAAGACCGCCGGCAGGGGAAAGCTGCAAGGCGGTTTTTGTTTTATCGTCTGTTCGATTTACAGGGCGCGTCCGCGCTCCGCTCTAGACCGGCGGCTGCGGGAAAAACGCCGCGAGGCCGCGCCGCGAAAGGGCGCCGGGGCATCCTTCCGCGACGCAGAAACCGCTGGAAAAACCCCGAAAGGTATGCTACAATGCGGGAAAGCCCCCGGCGTCTTGGCGGCGCCGGCCGACGGGGGACGACGGACATCAGGAGCGTGCAGCATGACCAAAGAGACGAACACCCCGACCCTGGAGACGGAGCGCCTGGTTCTGCGCAGATTCACAGAGCGGGACATTCCGGCGCTGTTTGCGATTTACAGCGACCCGGAGGTCAACCGGTTTTTGCCGTGGTTTCCGCTGAAAGACGAGGCGGAGGCCAGGAAGCTCTTTGAAGAGCAGTTCGAGACGGCGTATCAGGCGCCGCGCGGCTACCGGTACGCGATCTGCCTGAAAAATGACGGCGTCCCGATCGGCTATGTGAACGTAGACACGAACGACAGCCACGACCTCGGCTACGGGCTGAGCCGGGCATTTTGGCACAGGGGGATCGTCACGGAGGCCTGCAAACGCGTCGTGCGGCAGGTGAAAGAGGACGCGATGCCCTACATCACGGCCACGCACGACGTGAACAACCCCCACAGCGGCGGGGTGATGAAGAAGCTGGGGATGCAGTACCGGTATTCCTACGAGGAGCAATGGCAGCCCAAGGACATCCTCGTGACGTTCAGGATGTACCAGTTAAACCTCGACGGGAACGACGGGCGGACCTACATGAAATACTGGGATACCTACGAGAGGCACTTCGTGGAATCCCTCTGAATCCCGAACGGCGCGGACAAAAAACGGGCCGCCGGGCGGATCACTCAGCGCGGCGGCCACGGACGATCGGCCGACAGGCGGCCCTTATCCGGCGGCTTTCCCTGTGAATAGGCCTTTTTCAGGCCTGTTTTTTTCTTTTGGGCCGGGGCGATCAGGCCCCGCGCTACAGCCCGAGCGGCGCGGCGTCCGTCCGCGCGGCCGCGTCCTCCTCTCGCGTCAGGCTGAGGAAGACGGAGACGCGGAACACGCCGTCCTTTTGCTCAAAGCGCGCCTCGCCGCCGTAGCGCCCGGCGATTTCGCGCACGGAGGCCGCGCCGATGCCGGGACCCGCGCGCTTGGAGGACAGGGGCAGCCCGTCCTCGAAGGGCACCGGCGTGCGGCAGGGGTTGTCCACCAGCACGAGCAGCGCGCCGCCCCGGCGCGACACCCGCAGGCGGATGCAGGCGTTTTCCTGCGGCTCGCGGCGGCAGGCCTCCACCGCGTTTTCCAGCAGGTTTCCCAGCAGCACCGTGATGTCCGTCGCGGAAACCGGGCAGTCCTCCGGGTAGTCCACCCGCGCCTGAAAGCGGATTTTGCTGCCGCGCGCCTGCGAGGCGTAGTAGCACAGCACGGCGTTCACCACGTCGTCGCGGCAGAACAGCTCCAGCGTGTCGGGCGGCAGCTCGCTCTTGTAGATGTCGATGTACTCCGACAGGCCCGCCTTGTCGTCCCGGTCGATGAAGGAGCGCACCACCGCCAGGTGCTGGCGCAGGTCGTGGCGGGCCCTGCGCATCTCGTCCATGTGGGCGGCGAGGCTGTCAAACTGCTTTTTCTGGGCGATCAGGCTGCGGTCCGCGTAGCGCAGCGCCTCCTCGAGCTGCGTGCGGCTGCGGGAGAGCGTCAGCACCCGCAGGGCGACGTAGGATACGTAGCAGGAGCCCAGCAGCATGAGGTAACGGCTGACGAGGAACTGCCACGAGGCGTAGGCGTACACGTCCTGCGTCGTGCAGTAGAGCATGCCGAACAGCGCGGAAAACAGCGGGATGATCCACAGGTAACGCCACAGCGTCCGGTCGTTGATCTTGAGCGCGTCCGCCACCGTATGGTTGTAGAAGTGCAGCAGGAGCGGGCAGGTGACGAGGTAGACCAGGACGCGGGCGACGTTGTAGACCAGGTAGGGGTGGAGGCCCGAAAAGTCCCAGAAGAAGCGGCTCTCGATGTAATTGGCGTTGCCGTACACGAAGAACGACCACGAGAGCAGCAGCAGGTAGGTGAACATCAGCTTGGGGAAGCTCTCGCGGATCAGCGAGAAGCCCAGGGCCATGTAGATCAGCATGAAGCTGTAGCGCATGAGCGTCGTCCACTGCGCCGCCGCCGCGTAGCCGCCCAGGTTGATGCGGTAAAAGGCCAGGCTGTTGAGCGCGGAGAGCGCCACCTGGATCAGGACGATGTAGCGAAAGGGGATGCGCAGCCTGTCCCGGAAGATCCAGTACCGGGGCAGGGTGAAGGGCAGGGAATCGAGAAACGGGAACAGGAGCACCATCAGGGGATCGATCATCTTCATCACAGCAGCTCGCCCTCCCTTTCGCGCGCGAACAGGTAGTCGTGGTACTGCGCCTCGATCTTCCGCCGGTCCCGCCGGGAGAAGGGGACGCGCTCGCCCGTGTCCATCACGAAGGACAGGTCGTCCATGCATTTCACGCGCTCCAGGTTGACGATGCAGCAGCGGTAGCAGTTCAAAAACTGCGGGTAGGGCGAGAGCGCCTGCGTCACCTCCCCGAAGGGCAGGCGCAGCCGCAGCACGCCGCGCTGGGCGTGGAGCTGCACGTAGTGGTCGTCCTGGTCGCAGTAGAGGATGTCGCGCAAGAGGACCTTCTCGCGCTCCAGGCGGATGAAGCGCGCGGAGCGAATCCGCTCCAGCCCGACCGTCTCCATCGTGCGCTCGAAGTCCTCGTACGCATAGGGCTTGACCAGGTAACCGCAGGCCCGCACGCCGAAGCTGTCGATGGCGTGGTCGCGGCTGGTGGTGACGAACACCAGCGGCACGAGGCCGTCCGCCGCCCGGACGCGCCGGGCCGTGTCGAGGCCGGAAAGCCCCTGCATGTACTGATCCAGGAAGATCAGGTCGTAGTCCTCCGGCGAGAAGCGTTCGAGGAACGCCTCCCCGCTTGCAAACTCCGCCACCTGGGGCGCCTCCCCGGCATACCGGGCGCTCAGGTAGCGACGCAGGCACGCGGCGATCTCGGCGCGGCACGCGGCCAGGTCGTCCACGACGGCGACTTTCATGGGGCTTCCCTCCCTCCGGGACGCTTTTGTTTCGTCTTCCTCCATTTTACAGGAAAAAACCGCGCGCGGCAATGCAGTTTAACGCCAAAAGATGCAAAAAGACGCCAACCCCTTGTAAGCGCCCCCTGACCGGGCCTATGCTTGATGCAGAAAAGCGACCGAAAGGGGGGCGGCCCATGTTGAACGTGATCGTATGCGACGGCGACGAAGCGGAGCGAAGAGCGGTGATGGACCTGGTTCGCCGCGCGGGCACGGACAAGGGCGTCGCGGTGTCGGCGGAGGGCTGCGCGGACTGGGAGGGGCTGGCGGGCCGGGTGCTCGTGTCGGAGCCGGACGTCGTGGTCGTGGCCCAGGACGGGGTGGAGGGGCTCGACACCGTGACCAGCGCGGGGGCGCTGGCGGGGAGGATCGTCTGGTTTTCGGACCTCGACTTCGGCGTGCAGGCCTACCGCCTGTGCGTGTCCTACTTTGGCAAAAAGCCCGTGACGCCCGGCAAGATAGAGCGGGCGCTCGACAGGTTTTGGCGGCCCGGGGCCTGACGCGGAAGGGAGGGTGCGGACGGTGCTTCAATCGACCAAGCTGTACTGCGGCGGCGGGGACCTCTCGGCGCTGGACGTGACGGACATCCCGCGCCTGCAGGAGCTCAGGTGCTCCGACAGCGCGGGCCTGCGGACGCTGCGCGTGGGCAGGCAGGAGGCGCTTGCGAAGCTGGACTGCGCGAACACCGGCATCGGGGAGCTGGACGTGTCGGGCTGCCCGGCGCTCACGGGGCTGAACTGCGGCGGCAGCGCGGGCCTGCGGGCGCTGCGGTTGGGGCGGAACGCGGCGCTCCTGAGCCTCGCGTGCGGGGGCACGGGGCTGTCGGAGCTGGACCTGTCGGGCTGCGGCGCGCTGGAGTGGCTGGAGTGCGCGGGCACCGGCCTTTCGGAGCTGGACGTTTCGGGCTGCGCGCGCCTGCGGCGGCTGAACTGCGCGCGGAGCGCGGGGCTGCGGGCGCTGCATCTGGGGCGGCAGGAGGCGCTCACGGAGCTGTACTGCTACGGCGCGGGGCTTTCGGAGCTGGACGTTTCGGGCTGCGGCGCGCTGGAATGGCTGGAGTGCGCGGGCAACCCGGCGCTGCGATCGCTCGTGCCCGGCGGGCGGCTGCAATACCTGCGCTGCGCGGACACGGGGCTGACGGAATTGGACGTGTCGTCCTTGGGCGCGCTGGAGTGGCTGGAGTGCGACGGGTGCGCGGGCCTTAGGGCACTGCGTCTGGGGCGGCAGGAGGCGCTGCGCTACCTCGCGTGCGGGGGCACGGGGCTGTCGGAGTTGGACCTGTCGGGCTGCCCGAACCTGCGGGAGTTCGCCTGCGGGCAGCTCGCCCTTAAGCGCTTCATCTCGCGGGAGGGGCACGCGCTGCGGCTGTGGGCTTCGGGCGGCGCGGTGGCGCTGAGCGGCTACGAGCCCGCGACGGGGCGGGTGCGGCTCACGGCCACGGCGGACGCGGGCCGCCGGTTCGCCGGGTGGCTGGGGCTGCCGGCGGGCGCGGCAAGCGCGCCGGGCACGTGCGCCTTCACGC
>JAEXCG010000215.1 GCA_023402355.1 Bacillota bacterium
CTGGCCAGCACGTAGCTTTCGCCCAGGCGGCCCAGGCACAGCGGGCGGATGCCGTAGGGATCGCGGATGCCGATCAGCTTGTCCTCGGTGAGCAGCACCAGCGCGTAGCTGCCGCGCACGGTCTGCATCATGCGCACGATCGCCTCGTCCAGCCCGCGCGAGGACATGCGGGCGATGAGGTTTAAGATGACCTCGGTGTCCACCGACGTCTGAAAGATCGCGCCGGAGTCCTCAAGCCTTGTGCGCAGCGAGGTCGCGTTGACCAGGCTGCCGTTGTGCGCGAGGGCCAGCATGCCCATCTTGCAGCGCGCGACGAGCGGCTGGGAATTGATGACGTCCTTTTCGCCGAACGTGGAATAGCGCACGTGGCCGATGCCGATGTGCCCCGTGAGCCCGGAGAGGATTTCGTCGTCGAACACCTCCGGGACGAGGCCCAGGTTGCGGTATTGCTTGATGGTCTGGCCGTCAGAGACGGCGATGCCGCTGCTCTCCTGGCCGCGGTGCTGCAGCGCGTACAGGCCGTAGTACGTCGCCTGCGCGACGTTCACGTCGCCCGTCGCGTCGTAAATGCCGAAGACGCCGCAGTATTCCTCCATGCGGTCGCCGGGGTCTTTGATGTTTGCCATATCGTGCTCCTCCCGCTTAAAGCGCCTTGACCTGCTCGGCGACGGCCGCGTCGTCCCTTGCGATGCCCTCGGCCATCTTCGCGCGGTGCGCCGACAGCTTTTCCGCGATCTGCGGGTACTTGATCGAAAGAATCTGCGCGCACAGGTAGGCCGCGTTGTCGCCGCCGCCGACCGCGACGGTCGCCACCGGGATGCCGGTGGGCATCTGCACGGTGGAAAGCAGGGAGTCCAGCCCGTCCATGAACGAGGACTTGACCGGAATGCCGACGACCGGCAGCGTGGTGTGCCCGGCGATGACGCCCGCCAGGTGCGCGGCCTTGCCCGCCGCGGCGAGGATGACCTCATAGCCGTTTTCGCGCGCGCTCGAGGCGAACGAGGCGACGGCCTCCGGCGTGCGGTGCGCGGAGGCCACGCGCACGGTGACGTCGATATCAAAAGACTTCAGCACGCGCACGCAGCCCTCCAAAGACGGAAAGTCGCTGCGCGAACCCATGAACAATGCTACCTTCGGCATCATATTTTCCCTCCACCATGAAGCGTTAAGTTCCAATGAAGATACGCATCCAGTATAGCAAAAGCGCGCCGGGTTTGCAACGTAAAAACCAAACTTTTTTCATGTGTTTTTTGATAATGTTCGGGAAATGGGCGGCGAGGCGCGAAGCGCAGGGGGCGGGAGGCCGCGCGGGCCCGCGGGAAAGCACATCGCCGCCCCCCGAGCGAATGCGTCGGAGGGCGGCGGCTGCAACCGTTCATAACCTTCTACAATCGGGGTTTACCTGCGGCGCGGCGGCGGGGGCTTTTATCGGGTGATCTGGGCGCATCCTGCGACGCTGTGACGGGTGGTTTCTTCTCTTTCAAAAACCATTGTGAAGTCGCGGGCACCGCAATTTGTACACTTTGCTACTTTCATTCTGTACTTATAGTAAACAGTACACCCGGGTGTTTTGTCGCAGGTTCAAGAATCTGTTGAATAAGTATACCATGATTCCGTGTAAGTCGAACAGGAACAGGATTCACAGTTCCAAGCTGCTGCAAGCGATGGGATAGCAATCATAGTAGTCATCATGATTAGAAGGATAGATACAGCCAACTTAGATTTTTTCATGGGTAATGCCTTCTTGTCAATTTTATAAAGTAGAAGTAAATAAACGATCATTTCCAAAGTTTATAACCCGCCCTCGGCGGCCATCATCCCGATCTTTTCCCGCAGCTCGCGCAGCGTCTGCTCTATCGGCAGCTCGCCGGACAGCAGCCGGTCGAGGATGCCGGACAGCGGGCCGTCCGGCCCGGCGTCCAGCATGAGGCGCTCGTAGGGGCTCTTTTCAAAGCGAAGGAGCGGCGTAAGCGCGCGCATCCGCGCGACGTCGCCTGGGCTGACGAGCCAGTGCTCGTACTGCTCCACGTCCGCAAGATACGCGTCGAAGCGGGCGATGTCGTCCAGAATGTCCTGCCTGTCCCGTTCGGAGGCGGAGGCGAGCCGCGATTGCGCCTCCTCCATGTTTTGGCGGATTTGACGCACGGTGGCCTCGTAGTTCGCGAACGCGGTCGGTTCGTTCATCGCCGGATAGAGCAGGTAAGCGTCCATCAGCGGGAGGTTTTCCAGCAGGCCTTCGAGCACGCGCTCGGCCGCCTCGACGTTCTTTCCGCAGGGATTGAGGACGTACACGCCCAGCTCCGCGCGCACAGGCGTCTCCTCACCCGCGCTGAGCGCAGGCAGGGGCGCGACGTCCAGCTCGTAGCGCCGCAAGGAAGCGTCCTGCTCCATAAAGGCGTACTGGGTGTCCACAAAGGCTTTTTCATACAGGCGCGAATCGATCGGTTCCGGCCACACGAGCGGCGCACGATCGAGCGCGCAGATGCGCGAGAGCACGCGCACGAGGTCTTCATCCTCAAAATCCGGCTGCGCGCCGGGCCCGAGCGCCAGGAAGTACTGGCGAAGCAGCAGGTTCAGAAAATACCTTTGGGCCGACGATTCAAAGAGCATGCCCCAGTCGAAGTAGCTTTCCGGGTCGTCTGCGAGCTCCTGATGGGCGGCGTAGAGGTCGAGGTACGCATCCAGCGTGGCGGGCGGCGTCAGGCCGTATTGCTCCAGCAGGGGCGTGTTGACGCCCATCGCGTATACTTTCACGTAGCTCGGCACGGCGTAGGGCGTTCCATTCCGGCAAAGCGTATCCTGCGCGCCGGGCACCATCGCGCTGACGCCTGCACGGACGGCTTCGGAGGAAATCGGCTGCACGAAGCCGCGCTCGATCAGCGCCCCCAGATCGACGGCGGCGGAAAGGCAGAAGATGTCCACGCTGTCGTCGCCCGTGCGGACGAGGTGGGCGATTTCCTCCGCCGTGTAGGGGGCGCGCCACTGCCAGACGACTACGGCATCGGTCGTCCCGGCGGCGGTTTTGGCGAACGCGCTCTCGCCGGCGACCGGGCCCTCAATGCGGATGACGGGGACATCCAACGCGGGGCCGTCGAGGGGACAGACGATGAGGCCGTCGCTGCGATTCAGCAGGACGTAATCGCCGGAGGCGAGCACACCTCCGTAGAAGATATCTCGCGCGTAGGCCTTGTTCAGCGGCTGGCGCTGCGTGAGGCTGCCGTCCTTTTCGAGGGCGGAGACGAACGCGCCGTCGAAGACGTAGATCGTGTCCGTCTGCTCGTCGTAGGCGGCGACGCTGTCCGTCGCCATGGGCAGCTCGGCGAGCACATCGACGATTTCCCCGTCCCGGTTCAGGGTGCAGATGAAGCCGGTCTGCCCCGTCTCCCGGATAAAGGCGAGCACCTTACCATCCCGGTAGCGGGAGATGGCTTTAAGACCGTCGATGGAGACACGGTGGGCCGTTCCGGTCTTCAAATCCGCATGCACAAATTCAAATGTATGCGGGTATCCCCAGTATTCGTTGAGCGCGAACAGCTCCCCCTCGTAACAGACGGGCATGACCAGTTCCCGCAGGACGGAGGCCTGCGCGTCGCTGAAGGCAAGGCGCTGTGTCAGGCTTCGCTCCTGCACGTTCACGGCGTACAGGACGCGCGCCTGCGCGTCGAGCAGGTAGAGCGATTCGCCGTCCGACGCGAGCGCCACGCGCAGATAGGGGTCGGAGATGTCCTGAAGCGTAAGGTCGATCAGCGTCTCGGTTTCTCCCGTATCCGCGAAGCATCGATACAGGACGCCCTCCGCGAGCGCGTAGAGATCGCCCTGATGGACCTGCGCGCTCTGAACGGCGGGGTTTTGCGCCGTCTCGTCGGTCAGGTTGTCGAAGAGGACGACGTTGGGTTCCTGCGCTTGGGCAACGGCCGACACAAGCATGAGCAGGAACGCGGCGATCAGGCAGCGCTTTCTCACGGGCATCCCTCCCATTCCTTCATAAAGTGTACAGGCAGGCCTCAGCGGCCGGTTACGCCCGCGGCGTTTGTTCAAAACAGGGCGTCATGGCCCGCGGTTAAATCTTCTGAGGAGGAAGGCGCGAACTACAGCCTGCTTTACCGGCTATTCTTTTGAAATGATGAAGTACATGCAGGGGTTGTCCAAATCGCTTCCGACCGAAAATTTGTATCCGCCGCGCCGCGCCTTGGAGGCGCCCTCGCCCGCGGACAGGTCCGCAAAGAGGGTATTCAGAACTTTCACGGCATCCGCCGAGGGCAGCGTGCCCGGTACGGTCATGACAAGGCCCAAGATGATGACGCCCATATTCTCGGCCTGCGCCGTCATTTCTTTGATCGTCAGATCTTCGACGTTCAGGAACATGCGGACAGAATGCACTTTCTCATCGACAGGATCAAACTGAACCTCGAGGTACATTTCATCCGTAAAATAACAATAACAGGAGGAGAGATCGCCTTCTCTCGGATGGCTGGCGCCCAGCTTTAAGTCAATGGACAGGTCGGATGTGGCCATCAGACTGGAGTACGCCGAAAGATTCTCTTCCAATTCGCTGAGGGTAATATCCATGGGCTTCGGAAAGACCTCAAGCCAATTTATGTCTTCGGCATACGCTGCACTTAGAGACAGAAGGAGCATCGGAAGCACCATCAGTACGCAAAGCAGCCTTTTCATCGTTTGTTTCTCCTCTCATCTTCCCCTGTCAGGCACCTTCTTTTTGCCGGTGCCTGATGGATTTTGTTTAATCTACCTAAATTATAACAGGGATGAATTGTGCATGCAAGCCATTCAGGGAAAATCTTCCTGCGAATCTTTGCTGATCAATCAAAGCGCCGGGGCATGCAAAGGCTGCACGTCCCGGCGAGAGAGGAAAAGCTGTGAGGCAAGGGCGCAGAGGCCTTTGTCGTTCGCGGGCGAAATTGCATCTGCGGCGTTATTGCGGCCACGGCGGGCATGCGCCAAACCCTGCGGCCTTATTCGGATTTGCCTTGCGAGCCCTGCTTACTTCGCGGATAAAACTCCCTGAACAGGCCCAGATAGTCCGGCAGACGCACCATCATGGGGGACAGGGCCTGCGAGGCACTTTTCCGCATTGTGCTTGACTTTTGGTCCGTACCATAATATACTTATCATACGGACGAAAAGAGAGGTGATCATTTGAGTCCACGCACAGGCAGGCCGCTTTCCGACAACCCAAGGCATGAGCGGGTTGAAACAAAAATGACGAAAGAAGAATTGAAAAAACTCGATACCTGCTGTCAGGTTACAGGGAAATCGCGGTCTGAGGTTATCCGGGCGGGGATTGAAGCAATCTATGCCAGCTTGGATAAGCTCAAAGAAAAATAACAGGGACGGCGACCTCCAGCGAAGAAGTACCGCCGCCCCCACCAGCCGACAAATGCCCGAAAGCAAATGCAGCGTAAATATTATAACATGCGAGGCGTTTCCTTTCAATACATTGTCGGTGCAACTGATGAAAGGATGCAAAGATATGGAAAGCATTTGCGAGGCGTTTGTTTATGAGATCCTCTCACCGGATGCTCGGCCTTTTAAGAAAGACTCCAAGTACGGACAGGCAATTTGATGGCTGGCGAGGAGGAGTGCTGACGTGGAAAGCATTTTGCGTAGCCTGTTCAACGGAAAAATCATCCCGTGGGAACGGCGGGAACGTCATAGTGAGGAACTTCTTGAAACCGTCCGTAAAATCGAGGAAGAGGAGAGGTATTTTACCCAAAGGCTGTCCTCGGAGGATTGCGAGCGGTTTCAAAAGCTGGCGCGGCTCCGGTCCGATTTGGAGTCTATCGAGGGGGAAAACGACTTTTCCTATGGTTTCACGCTTGGCCTGCTGCTGGCTCTGGACGTGATGAAAGAGGCGGACTTGCTCTTGAACGAGTAAAAATGCAGGAAAGAGGATTGCCGGTGCGGCAATCCTCTTTCCCTTTCCCGAACACAATGTCCGGAAATCGTCGCCGCTTGCGGCCCTGTCTGCACTTTCCTTCCCTGTGGCTGCTGTCCGAAAAGGGGGGCTTGGGCTGACCGCGCGCCGGAACACGCGCCCGCGGCATCGCGTCGTTCAGATCGTCAGCCTGCGGTTTCGCGCGGTGACGGGCCAGGAGCCGGTGACGCGCCCGTCCTTCGCGGTGAGCACGTCGGGGTACAGCGCGGTGGTGGGGCAGATGTGCGTGGGGAGCACGTACAGCTCCGCGCCGACGGGCGGCGGGGTGCGCGAGGCACCCGCGTCCATCTGAAAGACCCAGTGCTCCTCGCTTTGAAACAGGGGCTTCGCGTCCGGCCAGCCGAGCAGCAGGCCGCGCGGGCCCGCGGGGTCGGAGCAGATGCCCTTGCAGCCCAGGTCGAGCGTGAACAGGCCGGGGGCCGGGCGGCTGACGACGCGGGTGAGCACCGCCGCGCCGGGCACGAAGGGCAGGTCGGGAAAGTCGCGCGCGTAGCCGTAATCCATCACAAAGCAGGTGCCGGGCGAGAGGTAGACGCCCGGGCGCGCCGCGTGGCAGGGGAAGGAGGGCGTGCCGCCCATGATGAGGATGGAGCAGTCGAGCCCGTCCGCCAGGAGCTCCGCGCGCAGCGCGTCGACCTCCCGCAGGGACGCGGAGACGGCGGCCTCGCGCGCGGCGGGGTCGGACTCGTGGCGGTGGCCGTCGTAGCAGTGCAGGCCGCGCAGGCGCACGCCCGGCACGGCCGCCGCCGCCCGATACCAGGCCCCGGCCTGCGCGGGCGCGACGCCGGTGCGGTTCATGCCCAGGTTCACGTCCAGCAGCACGTCTGCGGTCAGGCCGCCTGCGGCCGCGCACGCGCCCAGCAGGCGAAGCTGCGAAAGGTCGTCCGCGAGGGCAAAGCAGGAGACGCCGGGGCAGGCGGCGGCCAGGCGCAAAAAGCGCGCGACGTTCGGGCCCACCAGCGGATAGGCCACCAGCAGCGCCTTTGCGCCCGCGGCGACGGCCATCTCCGCCTCCGCGAAGGTGGCGCACTTAAAGCGCGTGATGCCCATTTCGACCTGCATGCGCGTGACGTCCAGGGACTTGTGCGTCTTGACGTGCGGCCACAGGCGCTCGGCCCCGCCCGCCAGGGCGACGGCCCTTCGCGTGTTTTCGCGAATGATTTCCGGGTAGTAGATCAGTTGGGGCGAGGGGACGAGCGAGGCGTCCCGAAGCCTGTACAGGGATTCTTCCATGCGCGCCTCCATCAGATTTCAAAGATGAACTCGATCTCGACCGGGATGCCGCCGGGCAGCTCGTTTGTGCCGATGGCCGAGCGCGCGCCGACGCCGTCCTCGCCGTAGAGGTCGAGGAAGAGCTGCGAGGCGCCGTTCATGACCAGGGGCTGCTGGGTAAAGCCCGGCGCGCTTGCGACGAAGCCGAGGAGCTTCACGAGGCTCTTCACACGGCCCAGGTCGCCCAGGTAGTCGTGCAGCACGGCCAGGCAGTTGAGCGCGCACAGGCGCGCGGCCTCCTGCCCCTGCTCGACGGTGCACTCCGCGCCGACGTGGCCGACGATGGCGGGCACGCCGTCCCGGGTCGCGCCCTGGCCGGAGACGTAGAGCAGGTTGCCGACCTGGCGCACGGGCTTGTAGATGCCGCCGCGCGGCGGGGGAGTAGGGAGCGTAAGGCCGAGGGACGCGAGCTTTTCGTAGACGGTCGCCATGAGATGTTTCCTCCTATACCTTGTCGTTTGGGTGCAAAGGGAACGCCGCGCCGGACGGACGGCAGCCGTCACAAAAGAACAGGACAGGCGCGGGAAAACCTGATAGAATGGTGCAAAAGGGGGCGAGGTCATGGAATGGGTCAACGCCGTGCAAAAGGCGCTCAACTACATCGAGGATCACCTGACGGAGGAGCTGGACGTCGAGGGCGTCGCGCGCAGCGCGTTTACGTCGAGCGCCTACTTTCAAAAGGTCTTTCACATCGTCACGGGCCTGACGGTGGGGGATTACATCCGCAGTAGGCGGCTTTCGCTGGCCGGGGAGGAGATCGCGGCGGGCCGTACGCGGGTGCTCGACGCGGCGGCGAGGTACGGGTACGAATCGCCGGAGAGCTTCACGAAGGCGTTCACCCGCTTTCACGGCGTCACGCCCTCCGCCGCGCGGCGGACGCGCTGCGAGCTGAACTACTTTTCACCCCTCAAGATCGAGATTCGCGTGGAGGGCGGGGCCATCCAGTCGCGCAGGCTGATTCCGAACGTGGAGCGGCTGTACGAAAACCGGGCGGAAAACTACATGTTCCCCAGCTGCATGCGCTCCGCGATGGCGGCGCTTTTTGAGGACGCGGCCTACGACTTCCCGTTTTTCGCGGGCGTCACGGGCGACCTGTTCACGCAGACGTGGCTTGAGCCCCGATGGCGCTACAACGACTCGTACTCCAACGTGTGCAAGGAGACGCAGGTTCCGCTGCGGCGCGCGTTCGACGCCTGCGGCTACGAGTACGCCTACCGCACGCGCGAGCAGGTGCAGGCGGACCCGGACGGCGCCCTGCGCGAAATCGTGGAATCCATCGACCGGGGCCTGCCCGTGCTGGCGTTTGGCATCGTGGGGCCGCCCGTCTGCTCGATCGTCTGCGGCTACAGCGAGCAGGGCGCGCTGCTCATCGGCTGGTCGCAGTTCACCGGGGAGACGACGGAGGACGAGGTGTTCGACCACGCGTTTTCCGAGAACTACTTTCAGGTGCGCGGCGGGCTTTCGCGGGTCGAGGCGCTCGTCTTCCTCGGACGGAAAAAGGAGCGGCCGCCGATCGGCGCATGCGTGCGGGAATCCCTGCTCGCCATCCCGTCGCTCGCCGCCCTGACGCCCCGGGACGGGGTCTGCTTTGGACGGGCCGCGTTCGAGGCCTGGGCGGATTCGCTGCTGGAGGACGCGGACTTTCAGGGGGAGGAGGCGCTGGCGGGGCCGCTGGACACCTACCGGAGCTGCGTCGTGCAGACGGGCACGAACCTGCACTTCATCGGGCCCTATCTGGCGCGGGCGGCGGCGCTGTGCCCGGAGCTTCGCGGGAAGATCTGCGGGCTTGCGGCGCTGTACGCGCAGGAAAAGGAAGCGTTCGAGCGGCTGATCGACTATCAGGGCGGCTACTTTCTGGAGCAAAACCGGGGCGCGCTGCTGGAGCGAGGGTTCAGGGAGGGGCTTAGCGCGCGCGTGCGGGAGGTCGGGCGCCTCTACGAGCAGGCGGCCCGGTTCATGGCCGAGGACGGCTGAGGGCGGGCGCGGCGATTTCAATTAACGCGCGACGCGCCCCCGCCCCCATGCGAACGCGCGACGCGCCCCGCCGTCCCCCGCGCGCAGCGAGGCCGCTTACGTCGCGCCCAGCAGGACGCCGGGAAAAGCAGTATGCGAGCGCCCGTCGCGCGAAGCATACGGGTTCAAACCGGCGCGAAGCGAAGCGGGGTGCAGGGCACCGCCCTGCGCGCGAAGCGAAGTGGGGTGCAGGGCACCGCCCTGCACCTGCCCGTTGACGAAGACCGCGCGGATGCCCTCCGGGAGCTGGCGGGGGGATTCGTAGGTGGCAAGGTCCGAAAGACGCGCAAGGTCCAGCAGCACCAGGTCCGCGTGATAGCCGGGCGCGATGCGCCCCCGGTCCCGGAGACCGAAGAAGTCCGCGGGCATGGAGGTGATCTTCGCGGCCGCCGCCTCCAGCGAGAGCAGACGCCGCTCGCGCACGAAGACGCGCAGAAAGCGCGGGAAGGCGCCGTAGGCGCGCGGGTGCGGACTGCCGGACGCGCCGTAGAGCGCGTCGGAGATGACGATGCACTCCGGGCGCAGGAGAATGCGCTCCACGTCCGCGGGGTCCATGTGGTGCTCCACGACGGTCACCCGCCCCTCCTCGCGCATGAGCAGCTCGCAGATCAGGTCCGCCGCGTCGAGGCCGCAGCCCGCCGCCAGCTCCGAAAGGCTGCGGCCGATCTCCTGCGGGACGGAGGAGTCCGCCACCGTGATGCGATCCGCCCCCGTGGTCGCGAGCAGGTTGTCCCAGCCCGGCCGCTCGCGCCGCAGGGCGTCCGCGATCGCCCGGCGCGCGGAGGGGACCCGCAGCCGGGCGAGCAGCGCCTGCGTGCCGCCGCAGAGCGCCTCCGGCGGCAGGAGCGTGGTCAGCGTCGTGGAGCCCGCGGCGTAGGGGTAGGCGTCGAACGTGATGTCGAGCCCGCGCGCCCGCGCCGCGTCGATCCGGGCGAGAAAGGCGTCCACCGCGTGCCCCCAGACGTTCCTGCCCGCCGCCTTCAGATGGCTGATGTGCACGCGCGCGCCCGTGCGCTCCGCGAGGGCGATCATCTCCTCCACGCTGGAAACGACGCTCGCGCCCTCCCCGCGCATGTGCGCGACCACGGGCTTGTCCATGCGCGCGGCGACGGAGAGGATCGCCTCCAGCTCCGGCGTCTCGTAATAGCACTCCGGCGCGTACATCAGCCCCAGGCTCAGGCCCATCGCGCCCGCGCAGAGCGCGTCCGTGAGCAGCCCCAGCAGACGGGAACGCTCGCCCGCCGAGAGCGGCGCGGGGTCAAACCCCTTGACGCACACGCGCAGCGCGCCGTTTCCGACCAGATAGCCCGTGTTCAGCCGGAGCGGCCGCGCGGCCGCGGCCTGAAGGAACGCGCGCATGTCCATGCCGCAAAGCGCGGGCGGAATGTTCCCCAGGATCGGCGCGGCGTAATCGCAAAGCGCCCCGAACGTCTCCGGCGCGCTGGGCGCCGCGGAAAAGCCGCAGTTGCCGCAGATCTGCGTGGTGACGCCCTGCGGCACCTCGATGGACGGCGCGTTCGTGAAGGGCGTCAGGTCCGCGTGGCGGTGGATGTCGATGAACCCGGGCAGCAGGTGAAGCCCGTCCGCGTCGATCGTTTCCAAAGCCTCGGGCGCGGGCGCGTCCGAGGGGGCGAGCGCGGCGACGCGCCCGTCCTTTAACAGCACGTGCAGGGAGCAAAGCCCCTCCGGCGTCAGCACCCGCGCGCCGCTGATGCAGGTATCGAACATGGCCGCGCCTCCCGTCTTCCCCCAAAAAGGGGAAAGGATTTGCTGTCATTATAGAAGATTTACAGCGCCGGGGCAAGGGCCGTCTGCCCCGATTTACAAGCGGGGGCTTTCGCGGTATAATAAACGACACGTTGAACGCGGAAGGAGCGCACCCCCATGCACATGAGAAGAAAACCCTGGGCCCGGCCGGAGCTGGAGGCCTGCCCCTACTACCGGCAGGACCCGCGCGAACTCAAGGGCCGCTGGGCCGGGCAATTCCCCAAGGCGCAGCCCCTGCACGTGGAGCTGGGCTGCGGCAAGGGCGTCTCCACCGCGCAGATGGTCTTTGAAAACCGGGACGTCAACTTCGTGGCCATCGACCTGGTGCGCGACGTGCTGGGCTACGCCCGGCGCAACATCGAGGCGGCCTTCGCGGGCGCGCCGGTCGAAAACGCGATCGTCGCCGCGCTCAACATCGAGTGCATCTCGCAGTACTTCGACGCGGCGGACGCGGTGGAGCGCATCTACATCAGCTTTTGCAACCCCTGGACGCAGAAGAAGAAGCACGAAAAGCGCCGCTTGACCCACCCGCGCCAGCTTCGCCAGTACCGCGCGTTCCTAAAGGACGGCGGGGAAATCTGGTTCAAGACCGACGACGACACGCTCTTCGACGCGACGCTTCCCTACCTGCAAGCGTGCGGGTATCGCGTCCGCTACCTCACGCGCGACCTGCACGCGAGCGGCTTTGCCCCCAATTACGAGAGCGAGCACGAGTTCATGTACGCCGCGCAGGGCGTGCCCATCAAGTTCCTGATCGCCGTGAAGGAGCCGGAAGCGGACAAGATTTGACAAAAAGCGCCAATGCAGCCCTGGGCTGTTTGGCGTTTTTGCTGTATAATGGGCCTATGGTACAGATTGGGCGAGGGAGGACACACAGATGTTGCAGGTGGCGGCGGCCGTGATCCGAAACACGGAGGGGCAAATGCTGCTGGCGAGGCGAGGGCCCGGCGGGGACTGCGCGGGGCTTTGGGAGTTCCCCGGCGGCAAGCTGGAGCCGGGCGAGGACGCGCGCGCGGCGATTCTGCGCGAAATCGAAGAGGAGCTCGGCGTGGCGATCTTCGCCAAGGGCGTTTTGCATACGTCAATCTACAGGGCTCCCGCGCGGGAAATCGCCTTTACCTTCGTGGACGCGGCGCTGAAAAGCGGGCGGCCGGAGCCGCGCGTGCACGACGAAATCGCCTGGGTCGCGCCGCAGGACCTGCTGGGGTACGACCTGTGCCCCGCCGACAGGGCCGCCGCGCCCGCGATCCTCGCAAAGGGGCGGCCCGCGTACGCGCACAGCGCGGAAAACGGGTTTTGGCAGACGCTGGAGGAGCACCTGCTCGCCACGTCCCGCCTCGCGGAGAGCTTCGCGCAATCGTTCGGCTGCGGCGATTGGGGGCATGCGCTGGGGCTTTTGCACGACGTAGGCAAGGCGCGGCCCGACTTCTTCCCGCGGCTGGAGGGCGGCAAAACCCCGGTGGAGCACGCGGCGGCGGGGGCGCTGCTGGCCAAGCGCCGGGGCGGGCTGCCGTACGCGGCGCTCGCGCCCTGCGTCGCCGGGCACCACGCGGGCCTGGCGGACTTCCTGCCGGGGCAACAAAGCCAGCGGCTGACGCCCCTTTGCGACAGGCTCGTAAAGGAGGAGCGGCGGCCAGCGGTCGGGGAGGCCGTGCCGGTGCGCTGGCCGACGGCGGGGCCTAAGATTTGCCCAACCGGCCCCCGACCGGGCTTTTCGTTCGCCCTGTGGGTGCGCATGCTCTTCTCCTGCCTGGTGGACGCGGACTTTCTGGACACCGAGGCGTTCATGCAGGGCCCGCAGCCGCGCGGGCGGGGCGAGGACCTCGAAACCCTGCGAAGGAAGCTCGACGCGCACATGGAAAGGTTTTCGCACCCCACGCGGCCCATCGACGAAAAGCGCTGCGCCATCCTTGCGGACTGCCGCCGCGCGGCGGAGGGTGAGCAGGGGCTGTACACGCTGACCGTGCCCACGGGCGGCGGCAAGACGCTGGCCTCGCTGGCCTTCGCGCTGCGCCACGCGGCAAAGCACGGGCTGCGGCGCGTCCTCTATGTGATTCCCTATACCAGCATCATCGGCCAGACGGCGAAGACATTTCGGGAGGTGCTGGGCGAGGAAAACGTGCTGGAACACACCAGCATGGCGGAAGCGGGCGAGGCGGAACGGGGCGACGCGGAACGGGGCGACGCGGAGGACGAGCGCGTGCGCGCACGCCGCCTGGCCGCGGAGAACTGGGACGCGCCGGTGGTCGTGACCACGAACGTGCAGTTCTTCGAGTCGCTGATGGCCAACAAGCCCTCGCGCTGCCGCAAGCTGCACAACATCGCCCGCTCGGTCGTGATCTTCGACGAGGCGCAGATGCTGCCGACCGGCTACCTGATCCCCTGCACCCGGCTGATCGCGGAGCTGGTGCGCAATTACCGGGCGACCGCGGTGCTGTGCACGGCGACGCAGCCCTCGCTGGGCGGATTCTTTGGGGACCTTGCCGCCACGGAGATCTGCCGGGACACAGCGGGGCTGTACGACTTCTTCCGGCGCGTGCGCTACGAGGTCGCGGGCGTGTGGGAGGACGCGCGCATCCTGGAGGAGTTTGGCGCGCATGAGCAGATGCTTACCGTCGTGAATTCGCGCGCGCACGCGCAGGCGCTCTACGACGGCATGGCGGGCGAGGGCGTCTTCTGCCTGACGACGCTGCTGACGCCAAACAGCCGGGCGGACAAGCTGGAGGACATCCGCGCGCGCCTGAAGGATGGGCGGCCCTGCCGGGTGGTCTCCACCAGCCTCATCGAGGCGGGCGTGGACGTGGACTTTCCGCGCGTGTGCCGCGAGGCCGCGGGGCTGGACAGCGTCATTCAGGCGGCGGGCCGCTGCAACCGCGAGGGCAAGCGGGACAGGCAGGAGAGCGTGGTCACCGTCTTCCGTTCCGGGGAGAAGTGGCGGGGCAAGGTGCCCAAGGCGCTCAAGCGTCCCGCGGACGCGGCCTCGCAGGTGATGGCGGCGGAGGACATCGCCTCGCCGGAGACCATCGATCGCTACTTTACCCTGCTCTACACGCTCGAGGGCGAAGGGCTGGACGCGAAGGGCATCGTTTCGATGTTGGACGTGGACGACGGGCGCAACGCGCCGCCCTTTGAGCAGGCCGCGCAGGCGTTTCACCTCATCGAGGAGGGCACGCGCGCGGTGCTGATCCCCGCGACGCAGGAGGCGAAGACCTGCGCCGAGAATCTGCGCGCGGGCGAGCGAAGCCGGACGCTGCTGCGCCGGGCGGCGCAAAGCAGCGTCAGCGTGTACGACGGGGACTTCGAGGCGTTGAACGCGGCGGGCAAGCTGTGCGTGTTGGACGAGCAGCTCGCCGTGCTGCTGGACATGCGCTGCTACGACCCGGACAAGGGGCTTTGCGTGCCGGGCATGGGCATCGGAATCATGATATAGAGAAAGCGGCGGACAGCGCCGCCGCGTCTTCTTCCAAGAGCATTTCAACCCGCGCGGCCGTGTGCGCCGCGACATCTCCTTTATTCTATCGAAAAAGATAGATTTTCCATTAAACTACCAATTCTGAAAGGAAAAGACGATGGATCAGCTTGAAATCACGAAAATACTTCATGACCTTAATATACAGTTTAGTGTTGTAGAGCATCCCCCTGCGACAACGATAGAGGAAATTGACAGCTTCAGTTTGCCAAACTCTGAAGCAATCGCGAAAAACCTTTTTCTTCGTGATGACAAAAAGGGAAACTACTATCTTGTAACCGTCCGCAAAGATAAAAAAGTAGATTTGAAAGAGCTGCGCAGACAATTAAATTCTCGCCCCTTGAGCTTTGCTTCGGAAGATGACTTGCATTTTTATCTGGGGCTGAATAAAGGGGCTGTTACCCCATTAGGAATATTGAATGATACGAGTTGCCGCGTGAAGCTTGTGTTGGATCAGGATTTAACAGAATATCCGGTAATAGGCGTTCATCCAAACAGGAACACGGCGACGTTATGGATTTCTCCGCTTGATCTGCAAGCGCTTATCAAAAAACATGGGAACCAAACGATTATGACGAAGCTGTGATTCTTTTAGGCGGCGCTATAAATTTAACCGGTGTTTGGGTCAATTCCGGCTGTGTAGTCCTTTGGAAAGTCCTTCAAGAAAGGTCTTTGTGGAAAGTCGAAAAATATGGATGATTTCATCGGCAACGCGGAAATGGCGTGATAGGACGCACTTGAAAACGAGACGGAAAATACGGGAAGATAGAAATGGAGGCGAACAAGATGGGCTATGGAATTCGCATGGAGGTCTGGGGCGATTACGCCCTGTTCAGCCGGCCCGAGATGAAGGTGGAGCGCGTGACGTACGACGTGATCACGCCCTCCGCCGCGCGCGGGCTGCTGGAAGCCGTCTACTGGCATCCGGGGCTGAAGTGGAGGATCGACCGCATCTACGTGTGCGCGCCCATCCGCTACGCGAGCATTCGCAGGAACGAGGTGGCCAGCAAGCTCACGGCCCCGGCCGTGCGCTCCGCGATGACGGGCACGGGGCCGCTGCCGGTGCTCGACCGGGGAAAGGACATTCAGCAGCGCGCCTCGCTGCTGCTGCGCGACGTGCGCTACGTGATCGACGCGCACTTTGACATGACGGACGGCGCGGGGCCGGGGGACACGCCGGAAAAGTTTTACGCGATCGCCTCCAACCGCCTGCGCGCGGGCAAGTGCTTTCACACCCCCTACTTCGGCTGCCGGGAGTTCCCGGCGAATTTCCGCCTCTTCGAGGGGGACGCGCCGCCCGTTCACCCGGACTACGACAGGACGGAGCGCGATTTTGGCTTTATGCTCTACGACATGGACTACACAAAGCCCGACCGCATCACACCGACGTTCTTCCGCTGCGTGATGAAGGACGGCGTGATCGACCTGACGGACTGCGAGGTGGTACGATGATCCTGCAGGCGCTGTGCGCGTACTACGAGGAAGCGGCGAAGCAGGGGCAGATCGCGCGCATCGGCTACGGCGAGGAGAACGTCTCCTGCGCGCTGGTCCTCTCCCGGGAGGGCGAGCTTGAGCAGGTGATTTCCCTAAAGCGCCCGGAGACGCGCGGAAAGAAGACGGTGCTGGTGCCCCGGCGCATGACCGTCTCCGAGCGCGTGACGCGCAGCGTGAACATCGTGCCCTACTTTCTGTGCGACAAGAGCGCCTATTTCCTGGGCGTGGACGACAAGGGGAACCCGAGCCGCACGGCGGAGAGCTTTGCGGCCAGCCGGGCGCTGCACCTGGGGCTGCTGGAGGGCGTGGACGACCCCGGCGCGCAGGCGGTCTGCGCGTTCTTCAGGCGCTGGGATCCGCAGGCGGCAAGGGAGCATCCGGCGCTCGCGGACTGCGGGGACGAGGTGCAGGGCGGCGCGATGCTGGTCTTCTGCCTGGAGGGCGAGGCGACGGAGGCGTTTTTCGTGCATAAGCGCCCGGCCATCGACGCCGTGTGGAGCGCCCGCGCGGCCGCGCCGGCGGACGCGGACAGCGTGCGGATGCCCTGCCTGGTGACGGGCCGGGCGGACCAGCCCGTGGCGCTCATTCACAACAAGATCAAGGGCATCTACGGCGCGCCGACGATGGGCGAGTCGCTCGTGGGCTTCAACGCGCCCGCGTTCGAGTCCTACGGCTGCGAGAAGGCGAAGGGGCTTAACGCGCCGGTCAGCAGCTACGCAGCCTTTGCCTACACCACGGCGCTCAACAAGCTGCTCACGGGGAAGCACAGGATGCGCCTGGGCGACGCGACGGTGGTCTATTGGGCAAAGAGCGCGGAGGACGCCTATGGAGAGGCGTTCGCCATGTCGAGCGAGCCGCAGCCCGGGGACGAGCCGAAGATCGGCGCGATCCTCTCGCGTGTGAAGCAGGGCCTGCCGCCGGACCTGCCGGGGCTTGAGCCGCATATGCCCTTTTACATCCTGGGGCTCTCGCCCAACGCGGGGCGCGCCTCGGTTAGGCTGTTCCTGCAAAGCGAGTTTGGCAGCGTGATTGAAAACATCATGCGCCACTACGCGGATCTCGAAATCGTCCACGCGCCCTACGAGCCGGACATCCTGACGAACTACATGCTGCTGCGGGAGACGGCCAACCCAAACGCGACCGCGCCCGAGCCGCCCGCGCCGCTGGCGGGCGCGATGCTGCGCGCGGTTTGGACGAACGGCAGCTACCCCGAGGAGCTGCTTTCGATGATCCTGCTGCGCATCTGGGCGGAGCACGAGGTGACGTACGCCAAGGCGGCGATGATCAAGGCCTATCTGCTGAGAAACAAGAAGAGAAGCGAGGGGGAAATCACAATGGGACTCAACGAAAGCTGCACGGATCGGGCATACGTGCTCGGCAGGCTGTTCGCGGTGCTGGAAAAGACGCAGCAGGACGCGAACCCCGGCATCAACACGACGATCAAGGACCGCTACTTCGCCTCGGCCAGCGCGACGCCGCTGGCGGTCTTCCCGACGCTGCTGCGCCTCGCCCGCAGCCACATCGCCAAGGCGGAGTACGGCAAGGCGAATGAGATCGCGATCAGCCGCATCATGGACCTGCTGCCCGCGGAGCCCCTGCCCGCCCGTTTGACGCTCGAGGAGGAGGGCATGTTCTACTTGGGCTATTACCACCAGAACCAGGCGCGCTACCAGAAGAAGGACGAGCAAACCGCCAAGGAGGAAAAATAAGATGGAAGCGATCAAAAACCGGTACGACTTCGTGGTGCTCTTCGACGTGGAAAACGGCAACCCCAACGGCGACCCGGACGCGGGCAACATGCCGCGCATCGACCCGGAGACGGGCCTTGGCATCGTGACGGACGTGTGCCTCAAGCGCAAGATCCGCAACTACGTGCAGATCGCCAGGGAGGGCGACCCGAACTACCACATCTACATCAGCGAGGACACCTCGCTCAACGCCAACGACCGCCTCGCGCTGGACGCGCTGAACGTCGACGAGAAGAAGCTCAAAAAGGACGACCCGGAGACGGACCGCAAGCTGCGCGACTTCATGTGCGGCCGCTTTTACGACGTGCGCACGTTCGGCGCGGTGATGACGACGTTCGTCAAGATGTCGCTCAACTGCGGCCAGGTGCGCGGCCCCGTGCAGCTCGGCTTCGCGCGCTCCATCGACCCCATCTTCCAGCAGCAGGTGACCCTCACGCGCGTGGCGATCACCAAGGACGAGGACCGGGCGAACAAGAAGACCGAGATGGGCAGCAAGTTCATCGTGCCCTACGGGCTCTACCGCTGCGAGGGCTACGTGAGCGCGAACCTCGCGCGCCGGGTGACGGGCTTTTCGCAGGAGGACCTGAAGCTGCTGTGGGAGGCGATCGTCAACATGTTCGAGCACGACCACTCCGCCGCGCGCGGCAAGATGGCGGTGCGCGAGCTGATCGTCTTTCGGCACGACAGCGAGCTGGGCAACGCGCCCTCCTACAAGCTGTTTGAGACGGTGCGCGTAAAGAAGAGAGCGGGCGTGACGGCCCCGCGCAGCTACGCGGACTACGAGGTGACGGTGGACGAGGGCGCGGTGCCGGAGGGCGTCACCCTGACGCGGAGGGTGTGAGCGCGTACCGGGAGGAGGATTTTCTCGCCCTGTCGGGCCTGCAGCACTTTTGTTTTTGTCCACGCCAATGGGCGCTGATCCACGTTGAGCAGCAATGGGACGAAAACCTGCTGACCGTGGAGGGCGACATCCTCCATGAACGCGCGCACGAACGGGATTTTCTTTAGAAGCAGGGCGAATTAACCGTCACCCGCGCCATGCCCGTGAGCTCCGGGCGGCTGGGCGTGAGCGGCGTGTTGGACGTGCTGGAATGGCGCCGGGACGAGGCGGGCATCCCCCTCAAGGGACGGGAGGGCCTGGTACCGCCCGGTGCCGGTGGAGTACAAGCACGGGAAGCCCCAGGAGGGCGACGAGAACCGGCTGCAGCTGTGCTGCCAGGCGATGTGCCTGGAGGAGATGCTGGGGACGGACGTGCCGCAGGGCTGCATCTTCTATGGCGAGACCCGGCGGCGGGAGAGCGTGGAGCTGGGAGCGGCGCTGCGAAGCCGGGTAGAGGAAGCGCTTTTGCAGATGCACGAGCTCTACCGGCGGCGCTGCACGCCGCGCGTGAAGCCGCGCAAGGCGTGCCGGAGCTGCTCGCTTATGGAAATCTGCCTGCCGGGCCTGCAAAAGCGCGCGGACGCGAACGCGTACATTCGCGCGCACACGGAGGAGGAGACGCCGTGAAGAAGCTGCTCAATACGCTCTACGTCACGACGGAGGACAGCTATCTGACGCTGGAGGGCGTGGGGCTGGACCCCTACGTGGGCTTCCTGCACCGGGACCGGCCCGGGCGCATGTCGCTCGCGCTGGACCTGATGGAGGAGCTGCGCGGCGTCCTGGCGGAGCGACTTCGCCTGACGCTGGTAAACAACCGCGTACTGTGCGACCGGGACTTTGAGACGCTGGAAAACGGCGCGGTTTATCTGAGCGCGGGCGCGCGAAAGCAGGTGCTCTCCGCCTGGCAGGAGCGAAAGCGCGAGGAGATCGTGCACCCGTTCCTGCAGGAGAAGCTCGCCTGGGGGCTGGTGCCGCACGCGCAGGCGCTGCTGCTCTCCCGGTTCCTGCGCGGCGACCTGGACGACTCCCCGCCGTTTTTCTGGAAGTGAGGGAGAAAAGATGCTGGTGCTCATCACCTACGACGTCAGCACGCAGGACGCAGGCGGCCGCCGCCGGCTGCGCCTGGTCGCGAAGAAGTGCGTCGATTACGGGCAGCGGGTGCAAAACTCGGTGTTCGAGTGCGTGCTGGACGCAGCGCAGCTCAAGCGTTTGCAGCACGAATTGACGGGGCTGATCGATCCGACCTGCGATTCCTTGCGCTTTTACAACCTGGGCAACCGCTACGAGAGCCGCGTGGAGCACGTGGGCGCAAAGCCCTCCTACGAGGCGGAGGGCACGCTGATCGTGTAGAAGAACCGGTGCGAACGTGAAGCGACCGGATATTTGCCGGGAGGTTCGCACCGGAAAGGACGCGCCGGCCCGAAAAAATTGGGGCGCGTCGGAGCAGGAAACGCGCGCAGGGACGGAGAAAGGATGCGGGGCTGGGCGGGATTGCGTGGAGTTGGGTAAAACTGAGGGGAATAAAGAAAGAGTTTTTGGTTTGTTTTGCAGTCGCGCTCCACACGGAGCGCGTGGATTGAAATTCAAATGTACCGAAAATATCTCGCTGACTGCATAGTCGCGCTCCGCACGGAGCGCGTGGATTGAAATGTCGAGCGTGAGGTTGACCATGTCGCGGCCGATTTCGTCGCGCTCCGCACGGAGCGCGTGGATTGAAATCGCATAGGCGTGCGTGAGTGTGAAGCCGGTGCTGGTCGCGCTCCGCACGGAGCGCGTGGATTGAAATCGGTATCTATCTATATCCCAGGCGGTACGACGCTGTCGCGCTCCGCACGGAGCGCGTGGATTGAAATATAGTCCCGCTCCTCCCTGCTGCAAACCCCTACCTGTCGCGCTCCGCACGGAGTGCGTGGATTGAAATCGTCCGCCCATGTCAGCACGCCATGCTGAATGGGTCGCGCTCCGCACGGAGCGCGTGGATTGGAATGTGCTGACGGCATCCAGCATCCCCCCGCCAAGCGGTCGCGTTCCCCCGGCGTGCGCCCCCGCCGGGTTTCTTCATGCGCCGTGCGCGGGGGCCCGCTTCGCGCGCCCCGCCACTTTACGCGGACTTTACGGGATTGATGTTGGGCCGGGGTTGTGCTATGATGGAGGGCATGAACGAGGGAGGCGCAAAACCGTGAGACGAAAGCACTATGAGGTCGACATGCTGAACGGGCCGCTGGTTCGGCCGATTCTGATGTTCTCCATCCCGCTGATGCTGACCGGCATTTTGCAGCTTCTGTTCAACGCGGCGGACATCGTCGTCGTCGGCCAGTTCGCGGGCAGCACCGCGCTGGCGGCGGTGGGCTCGACCAGCGCGCTCATCAACCTGATCGTCAACGTCTTCATGGGCATGTCCATCGGCGCGAGCGTCGTGGTCGCCCAGCACTACGGCGCGAGCCGCTACAGGGACGTCAGCGAGTCCGTGCACACCGCCATGGGCCTCAGCCTCGTGTGCGGCGTGATCGTGACGGTCTTCGGCATCGCGCTCTCCCGCCCGCTGCTTCAGGCGATGGGCACCCCGGAGGACGTGCTGGACCAGGCGGCGCTGTACATGAAGATCTACTTCGCCGGCATGACCGCGACCATGATGTACAACTTCGGCGCGGCGATCCTGCGCGCGATCGGCGACACGAGAAGGCCGCTGTACTACCTGTTCATCGCGGGCGCGATCAACGTCGTGTTCAACCTGATCTTCG
Source organism: Bacillota bacterium (assembly GCA_023402355.1). GTDB lineage: Bacteria > Bacillota > Clostridia > Christensenellales > Aristaeellaceae > Beduinella. Next base: position 21,341 of record JAEXCG010000215.1, read on the forward strand.
TCATCGTCTTTCACATGGGCGTCGCGGGCGTCGCGCTGGCGACCGTCATCTCCCAGTGCGTCTCCGTCGTGCTGATCGTCCTGTGCCTGATGCGCTCGGACGGCTGCATCCGCCTCGACCCGCGCCGCGTTAGGATTTACCGCGACAAGCTCTCGCAGATGATGCGCGTGGGCCTGCCCGCCGGGCTGCAGGGCTCCATCTTCTCCATCTCCAACGTGCTCATCCAGTCCGCCGTCAACTCGTTCGGCTCGGTGGTCATGGCGGGCAACGCCGCCTCCGCCAACCTGGAGGGCTTCGTCTACACCTCCATGAACGCCATCTACCAGGCGAACCTCACCTTCACCAGCCAGAACGTCGGCGCGCGCAAGCTGGAGCGCGTCGGGCGCATCCTCGGCCGCTGCCAGCTCACCGTCACCGTCATCGGCGCGGCGCTGGGCTGGCTGGTCTACGCGCTCGGGCCGGTGCTGCTGCGGCTGTACACGAACGACCCCCTGGTCGTGGAGATGGGCATGAAGCGGCTTTCGATCATCGCGACCACCTACTTCGTATGCGGCTGGATGGACGTGATGGTCGGCTCGCTGCGCGGCATGGGCAGCTCCATCCTGCCGATGGTCGTCTCGATCCTCGGCGCGTGCGTGCTGCGCATCGTGTGGATTTACACCGTCTTCGCGGCGGACCGCACGCTGACGACGCTGTACGTGTCCTACCCGGTGTCGTGGATTCTCACGGCGGCGGTGCACTTTGTCTGCTACCTCGCGGTGAAAAAGAAGCTGATGCGCTCGGGCGACCTGCGCGCGGCCTGATTCCATAGCAAAAGACAAAACGCGGGGGAATGATGAAAGAATCATTCCTCCGCGTTTTCTCGTAAACGGCTTACTTTGCGTCCTTGCCCAGCTTTCCCAGCAGGGTGATGGTGAGGACGATCACGCCGGTGACGAGGAAGATGCCCAGCATGCCCTTGGCGATGTAGGGCAGGGTGTAGAGAAAGGCGGAGACGTTCAGGTTCATGGTCGTTCCCTCCTTAGCCGAAGAAGTTGAGGATCAGGCCGCCCGCGATGACCGAGGCGATCTGCCCGGAGACGTTGACGCCGATGGAGTGCATGAGCAGGAAGTTCTGGTTGTCCTCCGCCAGGCCCATCTTGTGCACCACGCGCGCGCTCATGGGGAACGCGCTGATGCCCGCCGCGCCGATCATCGGGTTGATCTTATTTTTAGAGAACAGGTTGAGCAGCTTGGCGAACAGCACGCCGCCGACCGTATCCATGATGAAGGCGACGAGGCCCAGGCCCAATATGAGCAGCGTCTGCGGGCTGAGGAACGCGCCGGCCTGCATGCGCGCGGCGATGGTGATGCCCAGGAACAGGGTGATGAGGTTGGCGAGCACCTTCTGCGCGGTGTCGGAGAGGCTGTCCAGCACGCCGCATTCGCGCAGCAGGTTCCCGAACATCAGAAAGCCGATGAGCGCGACCGAGCGCGGGGAGACGATGCCCGTGATCATGGTGATGAGGACCGGGAAGAGGATGCGCGTCGTCTTGCCGACGTTTTTCTGCTCGTAGGGCATGCGGATGCGCCGCTCCTCCCTGGTGGTGATGAGCTTTATGACCGGCGGCTGCACGATGGGCACCAGCGCCATGTAGGAATAGGCCGCCACGATGATCGCGCCCAGGTAGTTGGAATCGAAGAAGTTCGCCACGAAGATGGCCGTGGGGCCGTCCGCCGCGCCGATGATGGCGATGGAGGCGGCGTCCTTCAGCTCGAACCCGAAGAGCGAGGCCATGCCCAGGGTGAAGAAGATGCCGAACTGCGCCGCCGCGCCGAAGAGCATGAGCTTCGGGTTTTGCAGCAGCGGCCCGAAGTCGATCATCGCGCCGATGCCGATGAACAGCAGCAGCGGGAACAGCTCGTTGGCGATGCCCGCGTCGAAGAGCACGTCGATCACGCCGATTTCGCGCACGCCGTCCACGACCTGCGTGACCGCGCCGGACATCGGCAGGTTGACGAGGATCGCGCCGAAGCCCATCGGCAGCAGCAGCGTGGGCTCCATGTCCTTTTTGATCGCCAGATAGATGAGCAGGGCGCCGATGCACCACATGACGACCATGGGCAGGGTGATGTTCAGGGCGTTGCCGAAGAGGTCGTTTGCGAATGAGGCCATAGAATTGCATCCCTCCGTATGATGGTATTTTCTCATTATAGGGGGAGCGGTCCGCGCGGGCAAGGCGCGGGGGATTGTTTTATAAAATCTTTATAGGGCGCCGCGCAGGGGCATGCTATAATAGACAAAAACAAAGGGAGGGGTCCCATGCAGATCCTGATCGTCGAGGACGACACCCGCATTCGCCACTATCTTTCGACGGTGCTGTCCTCCAGCGGCTACGACGTGCTGGAGGCGGACAGCGCCCAGTGTGCGCTGAGCATGGCGGCCTCCCACAACCCGGAGCTGATCCTGCTGGACCTGGGGCTGCCCGACCGCGACGGGCAGGAGATCATTAAGAGCCTGCGCGCCTGGTCGCACCGGCCCATCGTGGTCGTCTCGGCGCGCGGGCACGAGCGCGACAAGGTGATGGCCCTGGACAGCGGCGCGGACGACTACATCACCAAGCCGTTCAACACCGCCGAGCTGCTGGCGCGCATCCGCGCGGCGCTGCGCAACGGCCGCTACCGCGAGAGCGCTTCGGGCGCGCAGGAGAGCCTCTACCGCTCGGGCGACCTGACGATCGACCTGGAGAAGCGCGTCGTCAAGGTGGAGGGGAACCCCGTGCACCTGACGCAGAACGAGTACAAGATCGTGGCGCTCCTGTGCCAGCACGCGGGCAGCGTGCTGACCTACGAGTACATGATCAAGAACATCTGGGGGCCCTACGCGAACTGCGACGCGCAGATTCTGCGCGTGAACATGGGCAACATCCGCCGCAAGATCGAAAAGGACCCCTCCTACCCCGAATACATCGTAACAGAAATCGGCGTCGGCTACCGGATGGTGGAGGGGGACTGAGGCGCGCGGCGGCGCAGACGGGGACGTGCGGAGCGCTCCGCAGGGCCGTACCCAGCGCATAGCGCTGGGCGCAGCGGGCAAAGCCGGGCGATACGATTGCAGTCTTGTAGACGGCTTTGGGTTTCTCTGTCTTCGATGGGTTTTTCGACAGTCTGGGGACGTGCGGAGCGCACGTCCTTTTTTTCTTTGCCTTTTTACCACGAAGGCCGCGGGGCGCCCCCCCACAGGCGGCATTGCAAACGCCGTTTGCACGGGCTATACTGTAAAGCAGCCGACGGCAAAGGGGGAAAACCATTGAACCGAAAAATACTGCTGATCGAGGACAACCCGGACATCTGCCGGATGCTCGCGGACGCCCTTTCGGGGGCGGGCTATTCGGTCGAATCCGCGTACACCGGCGCGGACGGCGTGGAGCGCTTCCTCCGGCAGGCGTTTGACCTCGTGCTGCTGGACATCATGCTGCCCCTCAAGAGCGGGGACGAGGTCCTGCGGGCGATTCGGGAGAGCTCCGACGTGCCCGTGATCGTCCTGTCGGCCAAAAGCCGGGTGGAGACGAAGGTCGATTTTTTAAGGCTGGGCGCGGACGATTACGTCACAAAGCCCTTCGACCTGGAGGAGGTCATCGCCCGGGTGGAGGCTCATTTGCGCCGCCATGCCGCCGGAAACGGGCTGCCTGAGCGCCTGCTTTACAAGGACGTGGCCCTGTACGGGCAGGAGAAGCGGGTGAGCGTCGGCGGCAGGGAGGTCGAGCTGACCGCGACGGAGTTCCGGCTGCTGGCGCTGCTGATGGAAAACAGAAGCAAGGTCTTCACCCGGGCGAACCTCTACGAGACGCTCTGGGGTGAGGACTATCTGGGGGACGACAACGCGGTGAAGACGCACGTGAGCAACCTGCGGGCCAAGCTGAAGGCCGCCAACCCGGACGAGGCGTACATCGAGACGGTGTGGGGGCTGGGCTACCGGCTGTACCGGGAATCGAAATGACGGCGCGTTTGTCCGGAGTCTTGACCTTTTCTAAACCTTTGTCCGTTACAATGGGGTCATCATGAGGGATGAGGTGAGGATTTGTTCGAGTTTGCTCTGGAAACGGACGGCCTGACAAAGCGCCTGGGTCGCCGCACGGTACTGGATCGGGTGAACCTTTCGCTGCGGCCGGGCCGGATTTACGGCCTGATCGGGCGAAACGGCGCCGGAAAGACCACCCTGCTGCGGCTGATCGCCGGGCTTTCCTTCGCCACAGAAGGCGAAATCCGCCTTTTTGGGCAGCGGGGCGAGGCCGCCCTGCAAAGGGCGCGCAAACGGCTGGGCATCATGATCGAGGCGCCCGGCATCAACGCGTCCATGACGGCGGAGGAAAACGTCGCGCTGCACCGGGTGATCCGCGGCATCCCGAACCGGGAGCAGGACCGGCAGCTCCTGGAGCTGGTGGGGCTCGCGGACACCGGGAAGAAAAGGGCCGGGCATTTTTCCCTGGGGATGAAGCAGCGGCTGGGCATCGCGCAGGCGCTCGTGGGAAACCCGGAGCTGCTTGCGCTGGACGAGCCCATCAACGGCCTGGACCCGATGGGCATCGCGCAGGTGCGGCGGCTTGTGCAGACGCTGTGCGAGGAGCGGGGGATGACCGTCCTGCTGTCCAGCCACAACCTGCCGGAGCTCTATCAGACGGCCACCGACTACATCATCATCGACCGGGGCATCGTCCGCAGGACCGTCACGCTCAAAGCGCTGGAGGAACAGTGCAGGCAGTACCTGAACATCCGCACGGACGACCCCGCGCGGGCGGTCGGCCTGATCGAGCGCGAAATGGGCACCGACCACTTCCTCGTCATGCCGGACAGGTCCATACGGCTCTTCGAGTGCAACCATCGCGTCGAGGAGGCGGCGAGGCTCTTTCAGGCGAACGGCCTTTTGGTCACGAACCTCTCCGTGGAGGGAACCACCCTGGAGGACTACTTTCTGGAGACGATCGGAGGAAAACGTGATGTATAACCTGATGAAATGTGAAATCATGAAGCTGAAAAGATCCCTGCCGCTCAAGATTCTCGCCGCGCTGATGCTGATCTTTTCGGCGGTGACCTCCCTTTCCAGCCTGAGCTACGTGGGCTCGCCCTACCAGCGCGAGCTGGAGATCGCCCTGAGCGGCTACGACGCCTTCTTCTCCTCGCTGCGCGACATGCCCACGATCGTCATGATCGGCACGATCATCATCGCCTTTGTCGTCTGCGCGGACTTTGAAAACCGCGCGATTCAGTCGGAGATCGCCGCGGGGCACAGCCGGCTTTCCGTCCTGCTCAGCAAGCTGTTCGCGTTTTCGCTCGCCTATCTGGTCGCCTACCTGCCCTACCCCGTGGGGCGAGCCGTCCTGCAGGGCGTCCTCATCGAGTTCGGCGCGCCCCTGTCGGCGGGCGTCCTCCTGCGGATGCTCACGGCGTTCCTGACGGTCCTTCTGTCGGCCATCGCCGCGAACGGCGCGGTGTTCCTGCTGGCCTTCGCGCTGCGAAGGTCCATCTTAGTGACCGGCATCGGCTTTGTCGCGGTGGTGCTGGGCGGCACGGCGTTCATGTCGTTCACCTACTCCCTGCCCGCGCTTTCCGCGCTGGCGGACCACGTGCCCGCGGGCTTCTTCCGAGCGCTGGCCGCCCACGGCTACCGCCCCGAGACGCTCCTCAGGGTCGCGGCCCTGGGCCTGCTCTACATCGGGGCCGCGGCGGGGATCACCTACGGCCTCTTCCGCCGGGCGGAGCTGAAATGATCGGCTTTGCCGCGGCAGCGCTGGCCCTGGCGGCGGGGGTCCTCCTCGTGCGGCTGCGGCTGATCGGCCGCCAGATTCGGGCGGTACGGCGGCAGCTCATGGAGCGTCAATCCGGCTTTACGCGCGAGCCGCTTTCCCTGGAGCTGGTCAGCGGGGAGCTGAACGGGCTGGTCGCCCTGATCAACGATCAGCTTCGCGAAACGGAGCGCGCGGACGAGCGGACGAGGCGCAGGGAAAAGCGCCTGAAGGAGATGATCGAGGCCATCTCCCACGACCTGCGCACGCCGCTGACGGCCATGAAGGGCAACCTGTACCTGCTCTCGCAGGGCGACTTGAACCGCGAGCAGCGGGAACGGCTCCGCGTGGTGCAGCGGCACGCGGGCAACCTGGAAACGCTGGTCGATCACTTTTGGGAATATTCCTTCTACTCGGCGGACGATCCCCACATGGACCTGCAGGAGGTCAACCTCACGAACCTTGCCGCCCAGTGCATTGCCGACCAGGTTCCGCAGTTCGAGCGCAAGGGGCAGCGGATCGTCTTTTCGCAGGATGCGCCCGTCTTCGCCACGGCCGACGCGGATTACTGCGCCCGCATCGTCCGCAACCTCCTGCAAAACTGCCTCCAGCACGCGATGGGCGACGTGGAGGTGCGGCTCATACAGGACGGCGCCTTTGCCGTCCTGTCGGTGGAGAACCCCGTTCAGGAGGGCTGTGCGATCGACGCGGACAGGCTCTTTGAACGCTTTTACACGGCGGACGGCGCGCGGGCCAAGGCGTCCGGCCTCGGGCTGGCGGTGGTTCGTCTGCTGTCGGAGCGGATGGGCGGCGGGTGCTCGGCCAGGCTCGCGGGCGGCAGGCTGGAGGTCCGGGTGACGTTTCCCGCGTGCGGGCACCTCTCGTCCTGAAGGCCGCACCCCCATGCCGCGCGGGCATGGGAACGGGCGCAGAACAGGCATTTTACATGACCCGCGCCGTGCGGTATAATAGAAGCACGACGGCGGGCGCAGCGCCCGCGGGGAAGAGGGGCGACGCGTCATGTTTACGAACAGGAGCCTGCGCAGGCTGATATTGCCGCTGATCGCGGAGCAACTGCTCACGATGCTGGTGGGCATGGCGGACACGATGATGATCTCCTACGCGGGGGAGGCGGCGATTTCCGGCGTGGCGCTGGTGGACATGGTGAGCAACCTCGTCATCACGCTGCTGACCGCGCTGGCGACGGGCGGCGCGGTGATCGTGTCGCAGTACCTGGGCGGGCGCGAGCGGGAAAACGCGGACGAGGCGGCGAGCCAGCTGCACGGCATCGCCCTTTTGATTTCCGTGGGTCTGACGGCGCTGTGCCTGCTGCTGCACGGGGGCATCCTGCGCCTGTTCTTTGGCGCGGTGGAGGCGGACGTGATGCGCGCGGCGGACACCTACTTCCTGGTGACGGCGCTTTCGTTCCCGTTCCTCGGGCTGTACAACGCCTCGGCGGCGCTGTACCGGTCGATGGAGCGCACGCGCACGACGATGCTCGTCTCCCTGCTGATGAACGCGATCAACATTGCGGGCAACGCGATCGGCATCTTCGCGCTGCGCGCGGGGGTGATGGGCGTCGCGGTGCCGACGCTGGTTTCGCGCGCCGTGGCGGGCGCGGTGATGTTCCGCCTGGCCCTGCGGCGCGGGAACGCGGTGCGCGTGCACCCGGGGCGCATGCTTGCGAAAAACGGGCCGATGGCGCGCAGAATCCTGCGCATCGCGGTGCCCAGCAGCGTGGAAAACGGCCTGTTCACGCTGGGGCGGGTGCTGGTGACCAGCATCGTGGCGATGTTCGGCACCTCGCAGATCGCGGCGAACGGCGTGGCGCAGAGCGTGGACATGCTGGCGATCGTCATCGTGAACGCTATGAACCTGGCGGTCATCACGGTGGTGGGCCAGTGCGTGGGCGCGCGGGCCTACGACGAAGCGGAGCGGCAGCTCAAAAAGCTGATGGGCGTCTCCTACGCGGCGACGGGCGCGCTGACGCTGGGCGTCTTCCTGCTGCTGCCGGCGATTTTAAGCCTCTTTTCGCTCACCGAGGAGACGTACCGCTTGAGCTATCAGCTCATCATGGCGCACAACCTGATGGCGACCGCGCTGCACCCGACCTCGTTCAACCTGGCCAACGGCCTGCGCGCGGCGGGCGACGTGCGCTACACGATGTGGGTGGGTATCGGCTCGATGCTGATCTTCCGGCTGGGCACGGCGGCGCTGCTGGGGCTGGGCTTCGGGCTCGGTGTGTACGGCGTATGGGCGGCCATGGGCATGGACTGGCTGGGGCGCTCGGCAGCGTTCGTGCTGCGCTTTCGCAGCGGAAAGTGGCGCGCGCGGCGGGCGATTTGAAGGCGACGGAACGCGGAGGAAGGCGGCTTCCCCCGCGTTTTTTTGTTGGCGTGAAGGGGACGCGCTGAATGGAAAAGGGACGGGACGGACGAGGCTGTTCGGAGAAGGGGGCGGGCACAGCCCGCCCGTATTGCGTGAGGTACATCCCGCCACGGCCGCGTGGAGAAGCGTGTGAGGCAGACGAGGCCGTTCGGAGCGGGGAGCGGGCACAGCCCGCCCGTATCATAGGAGGCAGAGGATGTCGCGGCCGCGTGGAGGAGAGCGTGAGGCGGGTGCGGCCGTTCGGAGAAGGAAGCGGGCACGGCCCGCCCAGCGGAGTTACGGGAGGCAGAGGATGTCGCGGCCGCGTGGAGATGCGTGTGAGGCAGACGAGGCCGTTCGGAGAAGGAAGCGGGCACAGCCCGCCGGTGGGCCAGCTTTTTTGGTTTGGGTTGCAGGAACAACGGGAGAAGTGCAGAATAACTATAGAATGAACCGGAGGTTTGCCCGTTCGGCGGTCGGATCGTCCGCGAAAGCGACGGCGGGCATCGGAGAGGATATGCAAAGTTTAAGACGAACGAACAAGTGGGGATGGACGGCGGCGCTGACGCTTCTTTGGGCGCTCGCCTGGCTTTTTGGCGGGCTGCTCTTCGTGCTGCCGGCGGTGGCGCTGACGCTGCCCGCGCTGCTCGCCTACATGGGCGTCAAGGCGGGGCCGGTCTGCTACGCCGGGTGCGCTGCGCTGGCGGTCGGCTTCATGGGCTGGCTGCTGGGGGCGCAGGCGGCGCTCGTGGTGGCGCTGGTGCTGCTGCCCGCGAGCGCCTTCGCCCTGGTCGCCATGGACTGGGGCATCCCCTACGCCAGGGCTGCGGGCGTCAGCGCGGCGCTGCTGCTGCTGTGCGGGGGCCTGGCGCTGCTGCTGGGCAGCGCGATCGCCGGGGGCGACCTGGTGGCCGGGCTCGTCGGCGCGCTGGAGGCGATGCTGCCCCACATGCCGCAGACGGACGTGATGCTCTTCTCGATGTACCAAAACGGCCTGTTCACCCTGCCGGAGGGCATGGAGGTCGTGCGGCAGGCGGGCGAGTACGCCGGGCTCACCGACGCGGCGCGCGCGGAGCTGACGCGCTCGCTGATGCTCTACCTGGACGAGAGCCTGCGTCTGGCGATGCCGACGCAGTGGGTGACCGGATCGATTTTGGGCGGGCTGCTCCTGACGCTGCTGCCGCGCTTCGCGGCGAGGCAGCGGGGCGAGGCGGTCGACTTTACGCCGCTGCGCTCGCTGGCGCTCCCCAAGGGGACGGTGCGCCTGCTGGGGGCCACGCTGGGCGTGCTGCTGGTGCTGGGCCTGGTGGGCGTCGGCACCTTTGGCCGCGCGCTGTACATCGTATGGGAGGCGGCCTGCCTGATCGTTTCGCTGCAGGGGCTGGCGGTGATCGACTTTCACGCGCACGCGCACGGCATGCGGCGCGGGGGCCGGGCCGCGCTGGTCGTGGGGGCGTTTTTGCTCACGAACCTGCTGGGGCTCACCATCCTATTGCCCGGGCTGGGGCTGCTGGACGAGTTCATCGGCCTTCGGGGACAGAAGAAAATACCGTTTCCGCCGGACGGCGGCGACGATGGAGAGGATGATTTTTAAATGAAGGTTATTTTGCTTCAGGACGTCAAGGGGACCGGCAAGAAGGACCAGATCATCGAGGCCTCGGACGGCTTCGCGCGCAACTTCCTGTTTCCCAAGAAGCTGGCGGTGGAGGCGACGCCCGCCGCGCTCAACGCGGTGAAGAAGACGAAGGCCGCGGAGCAGCACCGCGAGGACGTGCGCAAGGCGGAGGCGGAGGAGCTGGCCCGGAAGCTCGCGGGCCGCGTGATTCACGTGAGCGCGCGCGCGGGCGAGGGCGGCAGGCTCTACGGCTCGGTGACGGCGCAGGAGATCGCGGACGCGCTGAACAAGCAGCACGGCGTGAAGATCGAGAAGCGCCGCGTCGAGCTGCCGGAGCCCATCCGCACGGCGTCCGACACGGAGGTTTCCGTGTGGCTGTACCCGGGCATCACCGCGAAGATGACGGTGAAGATCGACACGACGAAGTAAGCGCGGCCTGCGGGAGGATGGGGCGAAACGCTCCATCCTTTCCGCGCTGTATGCCGCCCGAACAAGGGGCCGCCTCACACGGAACATCCCCGCGGGGAACCATCACGTCTTTTGAAGGCATCCGGAATAGGACGAAGGGATGCTTTCAACGGCAGCCGCGGCGTTTCAGGCCCGCGCGGGCGGGGAAACCCCGCCCCTGCGGCGAGGCGATGGGTTTGGCAGGAGGCCACGGGGGCTTTGCGCGGCGAATTTTCCCCACGCGCGTGGGGGCGAACAGCCAAGCACCGTTTGCCCCTCACGTGTGGGACCAAAGGGTAAAATATTCTTCATAATTTTTCGTTTATCCATTTTCCCCACGCGCGTGGGGCGAACCGGCCCTCTTCGGCCGGGCTTTTCAGGAGGCGGGGGCCCGGCCCCCGCGCCCCTCGCCTAAGGGCTTTGCCCTTAGGAATCCCTTCTTTTTCTCTAATCGATTTGTGGTCGCGAGGTGATTGCTTTGGACGAGGAACGCGTGGGCCGCGTGCCGCCTAATAACCTGGACGCCGAACGCTCGGTGCTGGGCGCGATGATGCAGGATCACGAGGCGCTCTCCCTGGCGATGGAATCCCTGTCCGAAGAGGACTTCTACCACCCCGCCAACAAGGAACTCTTCGACGCCATGCACGCGCTGCAAAGCTCCGGCCAGCCCGTGGACATCGTCACCGTGGACGAGGAGCTCTCGCGCCGCGGCACGCTGGAGGGCGTCGGCGGCATTCAGTACGTGGTGGAAATCTCCCAGTACGTGCCCACCACCGCCAACGTCAAGGCCTACATTCAGATCGTCGCGGAAAAGGCCACGCTGCGCAGGCTCATCAAGGCCTCCAGCGACATCTCCCAGGAATCCTACACCCAGCAGGACCCAGTGCCCGAAATTCTCGGCCGCGCGGAAAAGGCGATCTTCGACATCGTCATGCGCCGCTCCGAGGGCTCTACCCTCGTGCACATCGCGGACATCCTGCCCGACACCTACCAGCGCATCGAAACCCTCTCGCGCCTCAAGGGCGGCATCGACGGCGTGCCCACCGGCTTTGTGGACCTGGACAACCTGCTCACCGGCCTGCACGGCGGCGAGCTCGTGCTCGTCGGCGCCCGCCCCTCCATGGGCAAGACCTCGTTCGGCATGAACGTGCTTTCCCACGCCGCGGTCATGGCCGGGCGCACCGTCGCCGCCTTTTCCCTGGAAATGCCGCGCGACCAGCTCGCCATGCGCCTGCTGTGCGCCGACGCCCGCGTGGACATGCAGAGCGTGCGCCACGGAACCTTGCGCGACGAGGACTGGCTCGCGCTTTCCAAGGCGCTCGGCCCCATGGCCGCCGCGGGCCTGTACATCGACGACACCTCCGGCATCACGCCCTCGCAGCTTCGCTCGCGCTGCCGCCGCCTCAAGATGGAGCGCGGGCTCGACCTGGTGATGGTCGATTATCTGCAGCTCATGAGCGCCGACGGCCGCGTCGAAAACCGCCAGAACGAGGTCAGCGAGATCTCCCGCGCGCTCAAGGGCATCGCCAAGGAGCTGAACGTGCCCGTGCTCGCGCTCGCCCAGCTCTCGCGCGCGGGCGCGCAGCGCAGCGACAAGCGGCCGATCCTCTCCGACCTGCGCGATTCCGGCTCGATCGAGCAGGACGCCGACGTCGTCATGTTCCTGCACAGGGAGGAGTACTACGACCCCAACACCGAGGACAAGAACATCGCCGAGGTCATCGTCGCCAAGCAGAGAAACGGCCCGCTCGGCACGGTCAAGCTCGCCTGGCTCGGACAGTACACGCGCTTCGCCTCCCTGCAGCAGCAGTAGGCGGGGGCGGGAACCCGCAAGACAGAACGCACAGCGGCCGGACGGAAGGGTTCGGAGGCGTGCGTCTTTTTGTCGGCGCTTTTTCAGGCTTTCCGATGGACGACCGACCGGCCTTGAAGCCGGCAGGCAGAAGCGCGGGGCGCTTAAAAACCCCCTTCAGAATGTGCTATAATAGAGGCACACACGAAAGGAGCGGATCGCATGGCAACGCTCGTCGTCGCGGAAAAGCCGTCCGTCGCGCGGGACATCGCCCGCGTGCTGGGCGCCTCCAGGCGCGGGGAAGGGTACCTCACAGGCGGGGACTATGTCGTCACCTGGGCCGTCGGGCACCTCGTCACCCTGAAGGAGCCAGAGGAGATCGACGAGCGCTACAAGCGCTGGCGGCGGGAGGATTTGCCCATCCTGCCGGACGAAATCCCGCTCAAGGTCATCCCCAAGACGCGGCCGCAATATAAAGTGGTGAAGGCGCTGATGAACGGCCCGGAGACCGAGCGCATCGTGTGCGCGACCGACTCCGGACGCGAGGGCGAGCTCATCTTCCGCTACATCTACGAGATGGCGAAGTGCACCCGGCCCGTGGACCGGCTGTGGATCTCCTCCATGACGGACGAGGCCATCCGCGAGGGCTTTGCAAGGCTCGAGCCGGACAGCCGCTACGACGCGCTGTACGCCTCCGCCCGCCTGCGCGCGCAGGCCGACTGGCTGGTGGGCATGAACCTCTCGCGCGCCTTCACCCTGCGCTACGACGTGCTGCTCAGCGTCGGGCGCGTGCAGACCCCGACGCTGCAAATGCTCGTCGCGAGGCGGCGGGAGATCGACGCCTTCGTGCCGGAGGCGTACTGGACCGTGCAGGCGGACTTCGGGGACTACAAGGGCACGTGGTTCGACCCCGAAAAGGACGGCGAAAAGCGCATCGGCAGCGCCGAGCGCGCGGAGCAGATCGCCGCGCAGGCGCGCGGGGGCACGGGCGAGGTCGCGGAGTGCAAAAGCGAGCAGCGCCGCGAGCTGCCCCCGCTGCTCTACGACCTGACGAGCCTGCAGCGCGACGCGAACAACGCCCTGGGCTTCACCGCCAGCCGCACGCTGAAGGCCGCGCAGAACCTGTACGAAAAGCACAAGCTCATCACCTACCCGCGCACGGACAGCCGCTACCTGCCCCACGACATGGCGGGCAAGGCCGCGCAGGCGATGCGGGCCCTGCCCACCGCCTACGCCCCGCTCACGGCGCGGCTGCCGGAGCGCCTGCCCATGACCCGCCGGGTGTTCGACGACGCGAAGATCAGCGACCACCACGCCATCGTGCCCACGGGCCGCAGGACGGACGTGAGCGGCCTGCCCGCGGATGAGGGAAAGCTCTACGACCTCGTCTGCCGCCGCCTGATCGCGGCCTTTTACCCGGCCTACGAGTACGACGCGCTGCGCGTGGTGACGCGGGTGAAGGCGCGGGAGGGAACCGAGGCGCACGCCTTTTTGAGCACCGGGCGCGTGGTGACGCAGAGCGGCTGGAAGGACGTGTACCGGGAGGTGCAGCCCAGGAAGAAAAAGGGCGAGGAAGAGGAAGCGCCGCTGCCGCCGCTTTCGGTGGGGGACGCGCGGGCCGTGCGGCGCGCGACGGTGAAGGAAGAGCGGACGAAGCCCCCGCGCGAGCACACGGACGCCTCGATCCTGCGCGAGATGGAGAACGCGGGCAGGCGCATCGAGGACGAGGAGCTGCGCGAGAGCATGAAGGACAGCGGCCTGGGCACGCCCGCCACGCGCGCCGCGGTGATCGAGCGGCTGATCGACGTGGGCTACGCCGCGCGCAAGGGACGCGCGCTCACGGCGACGCCCAAGGGCGTGCGGCTGATCGAGGCGGTGCCGGAATCCATCGCCTCGCCGGAGACGACCGGCCGCTGGGAGCGGGAGCTTTCGCGCATCGCGCGGGGCGAGGCGGACGGCGCGCGATTCATGGAGGGCATCGTGCGCCTGACGCGGACGATGACGCAGTACGCGGCGAGCGGCGCGCCGGACGTGGCCTTTGAGCCGGAGGCGCGCCGGGGCAAGGGAAAGAGCCGCCAGAAGGACCTGAAGATTCCCTGCCCCCTGTGCGGGCAGGGCACGATCACGGAGAACAGCCGGGCCTTCGGCTGCTCGCGCTGGCGCGAGGGCTGCAAATTCACCCTTTGGAAGGACGGCTGCGCGCGCGCTGGCGGGCCGGAGCTGACGGAAAAGCTGCTGCGCGCGGTGATGGAGAAGAAGCGCCTTACGGGCAGCACGGGCGTGCTCACCTGGGACGGGAAACATGTCGTGTTTGTGAAGAAGACTGACCCGATGTGAAGTCGGACGAAAAGCGCGAAATGCCCCCTTTACAAACGGGGCGGGAGGCGTCATAATCTGCTTAGGGCAAAACTCGCATGAAAAAAGGATGGACACGATGACGAAATTATACGGTCAGGAAGACTTCGCGTCAAATAAGAGGCAGCTTGCGCGGGAATGGATTCGCCTCGCGGTCTTCTCCCTCCCGCTGCTCGCGCTGCTCATCTTTTCGCTCGTTCGGCGGATGGAAATGGCGACGATCGTCGTTACCATTGTATGGGGCGCGCTCGCGATCTTTCTGGGCAGCTTAAAGCTCGGCCCCGTGTACGCCTACCGGCGCTACCTGCGCGAGGTCACGAGCGGCCTGTCGCGGGAAACGCAGGGCGTGGTGGCCTCCTACGCGGAGGACCTGACGTTCAAGGACGGCGTGCAGTTTCACGTGCTCACCGTCAACGTCGGCGAGACGGGCGACGAGGAGGACGACCGGATCTTTTACTTTGACCATTACAAGCCGCAGCCCGGGCTTACGCCCGGCGAGCGCGTGAACGTCACGAGCCACAGCAACTTCGTGATCGGCCTTTCGCGCGATTGAGGCAGGAAGGACAAATCTCATGGGAATGGGCGGGAAGACGGCAAGGCCCCGGGAAGAGGCGGAGAGCGCCAAGGCCGCGCTGCGGGTCATGGTCTGCGTGACAGGGCAGAAGACCTGCGAGCGCCTGATTCACGAGGGCGCGCGCATTGCGCGGGAGATCGACGGCGAGGTGAAGGTCGTGCACGTGGCGACCGGCGGCGCGCCCTTCATGGGCGTCAGCCCCGCGCAGGAGGCCGAGGCGCTGGAGTACCTGTTCCGCCGCGCGCAGGAGTGCGGGGCGGACATGGAGGTGGTGCGGGCGGGCAGCGCGGTGGACGCGCTGTGCGGCCTGGCGATGCAGCACGACGTGGACTGCGTGGTGCTGGGCGCGGCCCGCGGGCGCGGCGCGCAGGACTTTGCGGAGCAGCTTCGCAGCCGCCTGCCGCGCACCGACGTGCGGGTGGTCATCGACGAAGGGTAAGGGCGGGCGGGACCGTGCCGTGCGGCAGGGTCCCGCTCTTTTTCGCGGACCGGGGGCGCGGGAAGCGGCCGCGTGCGGAGGCGCGCGACACGGCACAGCCCACCGGCCGCGTGCGCAAACGCGCGACACGGAAGCGGAAATTCGGAGAGGGGAGCGGGCACCGCCCGCCGGAGAGGGGTGTGGGCACTGCCCACCGGCCGCAGGGAAGGGGAGCTTTGCCATGAAATGACCAAGGCGCGGGCTGAAAATTTTTAGCGCGCGCCGGCCGAAATGGGCTAGCCAAACCGCGCTTTTTGCGCTAGAATGGTGCGAACAAAATCAAGGAAAGCAAAGAGGAAAGTTCGCAAGATGGTCAGAGATATGACAGAGGGCCGGCCCATCCGGCTGATCCTCTCCTTCTTCTTCCCGCTGCTGATCGGCAACCTCTTTCAGCAGATGTACAACATGGCCGACAGCATCATCGTCGGCCAGTTCGTGGGCAAGGAAGCCCTGGCGGCCGTGGGCGCGACGGGCTCGTTCAACTTCCTGGTGCTGGGCTTCGCGCTGGGGCTGTGCAGCGGGCTGTGCATCCCGGTGTCCCAGCACTTCGGCGCGGGCGACATGTACGCCATGCGCCGCTCGCTTGTGAGCGCCATCTACATCACCCTGGGGGTGACGGCGGTCATCACCGCGGCGATGCTGATCTTCACGCGGCCGATGCTGCGCGTGATGCGCACGCCGGAAAACATCTTCGAGCAGAGCTACGACTACATCATCGTGATCTTCGGCGGCACGTTCGCGACGCTGCTGTACAACCTGCCCGCGGGCCTGCTGCGCGCGCTGGGCGACAGCAAGACGCCGCTGCTGTTCCTCATCATCGCCTCGCTCCTCAACATCGCGCTGGACCTTCTATTCATCCTCGCCTTTCACATGGGCGTGGCGGGCGCGGCCTGGGCGACGGTGATCGCGCAGGCGGTGTCCGGGGCGCTGTGCATCCGCTACATCGTGCGCCACTTCCCGGTGCTGCGCCCGGAAAAGGGCGAGTGGCGCTTCGACGCGAAAAGCGCGCGCCGGGGCCTTGCCATCGGCATCCCCATGGGGCTGCAGTTTTCGCTGACCGCCGTGGGCTCCGTGGTGCTGCAAAGCGCGGTGAACACCCTGGGCTCGGACGCGGTCGCCTCCATCACCGCGGGCAGCAAGGTGCAGATGATCATGACCCAGCCCATGGAGGCGCTGGGCGCGACCATGGCCACCTACTGCGGGCAGAACCTGGGCGCAAAGCGCGTGGACCGCATCCGCTGGGGCCTGCGCACGAGCCTGCTGCTGGGCGCGGCCTACACGGTGGTGGCGATGTTCATCTCCTGGCGGTTCGGAGCCACGATTTCGCTGCTCTTCATCAAGGCGCAGGAGACGCAGATCCTCGCGAACATCGACCTCTTCCTCACGTACAACGCGGCGGGCTTCATCCTGCTCATGGCGCTGCTGGTGCTCAGAAACGCCCTGCAGGGCCTGGGCTACAGCATGTCCGCGATGCTGGCGGGCATCTTTGAGATGGTCGCCCGCGCGCTGGTCGCCTTCGCGTTCGTCGGGCCGTTCGGCTACGGCGCGGTGTGCTTCGCCAACCCCCTCGCGTGGCTGTTCGCCTGCATCCTGCTGGTGCCGATGATCGTCGTGCGCGTGCGCCAGCTCGGGCAGAGGTTCCCGGGGGAGGGAAAGTAAGAGGCTATGAAAAGGGCGGAGCGCCGCATTTTGCGGTAGCTCCGCTCTTTCTGCGTTTTGGGGTGGATTTTGCGCGCTGAATTTGTATAAAGATTGGAGAATGTGATTTGGCTTAAGAGGCATAGAAATGTTTTGCTTGATCCGAGAAAATGATTGAAGCTCTTGGGTTTTGAAATTGAAATACATGAAATTGCTTGACTTCGTGTAAAATGAGGTGTAACCTGAATCGTAAGATTTGCATAGATATTATGGGAGGCAAAAGCATGACGATTAAACGCATTACGGTCGGAAATTACAAAAACATCGCGCAGACGACCCTGGAGTGCTCCCGTATGATTGCGCTTGTATCGACGAATAACTATGGAAAGTCGAATTTACTTGAGGCTATTCGCTTTGGGCTGGATTTTATCTCGGCATCTGCAAAAGCGCGCAATAACCGGATGCACTGGAGCAGAGGAATTCCGCTGACTCCTTCTTTGGCGGGAAAGGATTTTGTGTTTTCAATTGAATTTGACGATCCGTCGCTGGGCGAATATAGATTTGTTCGATACGGTTTTACCTTCTCTTGGTATAATGATGACGAGACGGGCGCAAAAATTACGGATGAGACGATTGAGATGAGAGCGAGCGAGAGCGTAAAGTATACGTCGTACTTGAAGAGAAAAGACGGGAAGTACAGAGCCAGCAAATCGACCGCGGCTTTCCGAAAACTGACGCTCGGAAATGAAGCGCTCGCCATCGACGCAATCGGCATGATTGAAGATGTGGAAATTGCAGACGTCATCCGGAAGATTAAAGATATTGGATATTGCCTATGCGATTCGCTTGAACTGGATGATTCGTTTGATCCCAATCCGATCGAATTTGATTTTGGCGGGACTATTTCACTGGGCAATGAGGACATTCCGCGAACGCTTGCAATGCTGAAAAACAAGCAGCCGGAGCTTTACAATCTTTACTTGGAAACAATCTTTGACCTATTTCCGGAATTTGAGGAGATCAAGCTTCAAACGTTGACCGTTAAAGAAGAGTGGAACGCTCAAATGAAGGCGATTATGCTGACCTCAAGCGGCGAAGATGAACCGGAAAGAAAGACAGAAATTCCGTATCATTTACGGGATGAGCTATACCGCCTTGTAATCGGGAGCAAGTATTTCAACCAGCCGATCAGCATGGAGCACATGTCGACAGGGACAAAACGGATTTTTTGGCTGGTTGCAAATGCTGTCCTTGCCGATTACAAGCATGTGAGTCTCTTAGGCGTAGACGAAATCGAAACCAGTATCCACCCGAAGATGATTAAAAAACTGCTCGAGGCATTGTCGGAGATATTGGGCAATACGTCGATGATTGTGACGAGTCATTCCCCTTACCTGATTCAGTATTTGAGACCGGAATCGATTTATATCGGACTTCCAAACGAAGACGGAGTTGCTTGCTTCAGAAGAATTCAAAGCCGGAAAATGAAGTCATTGGTTCATGCGACGCGCAGGATGGACATGTCCATCGGCGAGTACCTGTTTGATTTGATGTCTGGCGACGACGATTCTTCCAGGATGCTCTCTTCTTATTTGGAGGACGCCTGATGAAGAATACATTCGATAAAGGCATCGCTTTTATTTGTGAAGGCGATACGGAAAAGGAGTTTTACCTGTCCTTGCTTTGCTTCCTCTGTGAAAAACATGGTGCGCAGATGGAACGACGAAAGGACGAAGATGAACCGGACGTCGTTTACGAGATAAGGCAGGGCGAACGCATTTTTTACGTCAAGTTTTACGTCGCGAATGCGGTCTCGGGACTTCCTAAATCGGGAAAGTGGTTCGAGGCGGAGTGCTTAAGGAAGTATGCGGGCAAGCACGAATGGACGGTGTTTCTGTGTTATGATATGGACGATTATAAGGGAGATATAACGCCGTTTTATGAAGGCGACTGGAAAGAGCTAAGGAAAAAACTGGGCAAGGCCAAACAAGTCATTGACTTGGCTGCAGCAGCAGATATGGAAGACCTATTGCTAACGGATATTGAGGGCATTTGCACCTATTTGGAATGCCCGCCGGTGGAGCCGGCGGCACTGCACGGAAGGAAAGGCTCGGCAAAGATGAAAGTGCTATTCAGAATCAGCGGCAAGAGCTATCATAAAGGGACCAGAGCACGAGCGATGATTGATCACTTGGATAAACAGAAGATTATGGATAGCGGCATTCTTCCTTTGGACTCATTGGAGAGCTTATTTGTAAGATAAGATAGGACTTATCTAAATCAAGTTACACTTTTGACGCGTAAAAAGTGTAACTTGATTTCAAAAACGTGTGAAAAGGCATAGCTTTAGGAACGGAAACATAGTTTAATGTTGTCTCGTCATTCGTTTTATAATTGTAGATGATATGCGGAGTTCACGGGCTAAACAAGACTGTTTTTCGATCAAGCTGCACTTTTCAGGCGTAAGAAGTACCGCTTGATCTGAAAACGGCGCAAAAGACTGCGCGTTTTCCAATCGAACCACAGAAAAAAGGGCGGCTCGCGCTGCGAAGCCCGGGGGAGCGGACGATGAAGTTTGAAAACATCCGGGCGCTGCGCGAGGACTTGGAAATCAGCCAGAAGGAAATCGCGCGGAGGCTGGGCATGGCGCAAAACACGTACTCCCAATACGAGACGGGCGTGACCGCCTGGACGGACGCCCTGCTCCTCAAACTGGCCGATTTTTACGGGGTCAGCGTGGACGATCTGCTGGACCGGACGAAGCGGAAGGAGCCGTACCCTCCGGACGGGAAGTGAGGGGCGGGAACGACAGGGCCTGACGTAAAATGGAGGAAAGCCGCATGAACGCCGTGCGGCTTTCCGTCTTATAGGCGGACTGTTGTCTGCCGCGCTGCACAAGACCGGCCGGGGGCGTGGACGCGGCGAAGGTGGAGCGCGGGATGTGCGGCACGCGGACGTAGCCCAGGGGGGCGACGCCCGCGATTTCTTTTTTTCCCGCCAACCGTTTTCCCCGTCCGCGGCATCTAAAGGGTGAAGATATCTTCAAAGGAAGCGCGCGAAAGCGCGAAGAGGGAGAGCGCGATGATCGACGAGAGGACGTTCATGGAGGAGGTGGAGCGCGCCGAGCGCACGCTGTACCGCGTGAGCCGGAGCCTGCTCGCCAGCGACGCGGATTGCCGCGACGCGGTGCAGGAGGCGCTGCTCAAGGCGTGGCAGCGGCGCGACAGCCTGCGCGAGGCTTCGTACTTCCGCACGTGGCTCGTGCGGATCGTGATCAACGAGTGCAAGATGCTCCTGCGCAGGAACCGGCGGGTGACGCCGGTGGAGGTCCTGCCGGAGCGCGAGGCCCCGCCGCCGGACGAAGAGCTGCAAAGCGCGCTGGAGGCGCTGGACGAGCGCCTGCGCCTGCCGCTCGTGCTGCACTACCTGGAGGGCTTTCGCGTGGACGAGGTGGCGAAGCTGCTGGGCATCCCCAGCGGCACGGTGAAGTGGCGGCTTTCCCGGGCGCGCGCGGCGCTCAGGGCGGAATGGATGGAAGAAGCAGAGGAGGTGCGCGCGCATGCGGCCCGATGAATACCTGGACGGGGCGTTTCACAGGACGCCGGAGGCCTTTCACGACGCGGTGCGGCAGACGCTGCGCACGCTGAAAGAGGAGGAAAGACCCGTGAAACGCAAGATGAAGTGGGCGCCGCTGCTGGCGCTGCTGTTGGCGCTGCTGGCGACGGCGGCCGTTGCAACCTACGCCGGGCGCATCGGCGGCGCGCTGGAATGGCTGACGGACACGGCGGCGGTGAACCGCATCGTCCCGCAGGCGCGGGAGATTTTAAAGCAGGACGTGGCGCGCACGGAGGTGAACGACTGCGTGATCGAGCTGCGCGAGGTCGTCTACGACGGCGAACGGCTGGCGGCGGTGTACGCGGTGCGTGACCCGCGGGTCGCACAGCTCGGCCGCGAGCAGGACGAGGAGGGCCTCTCGCCCTTCGACCTGTACGCGATGGAGAATCTGCTGGAGCCGAGCGTCAGCGAGGGCACGCTTTCCAACCTTTCGCAGGACTTCGCGCCGGGCGAAGGGGCGGACGAGGTCGTCTACAGCTTCTCGGCGCGCGTGAAGGGGCAGGGGGATACGTTTGGGATGGAACTGCCCGTGGGCTGCACATGGGGGACGCTGGAGCAGCGCCTCTTGCTGACGGCGGAGGACGCGGGCACGCACGTGGACTTTGACCTGCCGGAGGCGGCGCGCTTTGCGGGCTATACGGCGCGGCTGACGAAGCTGCGCGCGGCGGCGCTGGGCACCTACGCGACGGTGGAGCTGTGCTTTGACGCGGACGCGGACGCGGCGAGGCGGCAGGAGATCGAGGACGCCTGGCTGGAGGGCACGATCCTGCCCGATGGGCTCGCGGACGTCGTGCCGGGGGACGAGGACGAAATCGCCCACCCGACCGGCCTGGAGCGGCTTGCGGACGGCCGCGTGCTCGTCTCCTTCGAGGGCAGCGCGCGGGAGGAATACCCCAAGGTCATGCTGGCCGCGCCGCGCTACGGCGTGGAGGCGTTCTACGAGGGCGAGACGGACGAGATGCCCGCGCCTGCCCTGGACGAGGCGCTGCGCGTGGGGGAAGGGGTGCAAAGATGAGGCGCAAGGGACCGGGGCGGCTTTGCCGCCTCGCCGCCTGCGCGCTGACGCTGTGCACGCTGACGAGCGCGGCGCGCGCGGAGCGGATCGTGGAGCCCATCGAGCTGGACGGAAACGGGACGCCGTGGTGCGCGCACGTCGTCTGGGACATCGACATGGAGGCGCCGGACGACCCGCCGGCCGAAGTCCCCCAGGCGAAGACGCGCTACGCGACGCTCTCCCTGGGCCCCATCCGCGCGGCGATGGCGGATTACGCGGCGGCGCCCGTGGAGCGCCGCTGGCGCAACGGGCGCGACGACCTGAACCGGTTCAACTATCTGTACTGGGCGGAGGACGGGGGCACGGACCTGGACGTGTACCTCTTCCCCGCGGGCGTGCGGCTGCCCTACCCGGACCACCCGATGCGGGAGACGCTGGACGAGGCGTCGGACGTGCTGCGCGCGTTTCTCACGGAGGCGGGCATCGCGTTCGAGGAGCCCTTTTACCGCGTGGGGCGGGACGGCGACGACCTCTACACCTCGCTGACGGGCCTGTGCAAAAATGAAGGCTCCCTCAGCACGATTCCGCCCGTGGAGGACGCGACGGGCATCGCCTTTCGCTACACGCTTTGCGGCCTGCCGGTGGCCGTGCAGGGCATCTACGACCCGGAGGTCGAGGGGCGGCGGGACGTGTACTACGAGCGCTACGGCCAGGCGACGGTGACGGACGCGGGCCGGATTCGCTCGCTGCGGCTCTCCAACTATCACGAGGTCGTGCGCATGCTGGAGCCGGACACAGAGCCCGTGATCCCCTGGCGCGAGGCAGTCCAGGCGGCCGTGCGGGCCGAGGCGGCCAGGCCGCTTACGAACGCCTGGCCGGAGGACGGCGGGCCCGCGTCCTGGTGGGCGGACATCGAGCGCGTGCGGGTGGCCGGGGCGGAGCTTTGCATCGCCATCTCGCCCGCCGGCAGGACGTTCCCCGTCTGGGGCGTCGTGCTGGAGGAGGACTACGTGGGCGACTACGCCTTCAGCTCCACGCGCTACGTGGACGCGCACACCGGCGCGCCCTGCGAGGAGGGCGAGGACTGGACGCCGTGAGGGGGAAAATCGATTGGGGGCGCAGGCGCCGCGCGATGCGGGCCTGCGCCCTCTTTTGATTGGGAAGACAGGAGGACATAAAAATGTGATTTTTACGCGTGAAATCTCCATAATTCCGTGACGGCACTTGCGATTTTGGGGCATGGAGCATATAATACAATAAAAATGTGAAAAATAGGCCTCAGAACAGCTATAAATGTGTGAGGAGGTGCCCGATGGAAAGACTGATCATGAACGCCCTGCTGAAGTGGAAGAGCTCCAGGCATCGCAAGCCGCTGATTTTAAAAGGCGTGCGTCAGGTGGGCAAGACCTGGGCTCTCAAGGAATTCGGGCGGCGGTACTACGAAAACACCGCCTATTTCAACTTCGACGAAAACGAGGAATACAAACAGTTTTTTGAAACCACGAAGGATGTCGACCGCATCCTGCAAAATCTCATGCTGGCCAGCGGGCAGAAGATCCTGCCGGAGAAAACGCTCATCGTATTCGATGAGGTGCAGGACTGCCCCAAGGTCATCAACGCCATGAAATACTTCTGCGAAAACGCCCCGGCGTACCATGTGGCGTGCGCCGGTTCCCTGCTGGGGATCGCCCTGGCGAAGCCCTCCTCGTTCCCGGTGGGCAAGGTGGACTTTCTCCAGATCGATCCCATGACCTTCACGGAGTTCCTGATGGCCAACGGCGATGAAAACCTGGCGCAATACCTGCAGGGCGTGGAAACGTTGGAACCCATTCCCGACGCATTCTTCAATCCCTTGTACGAGAAGCTGAAGATGTACTATGTCACCGGCGGCATGCCGGAGCCGGTGTCCCTGTGGACGCAGGACCGGGATGTGGAGGCCATGCAGACGGCGCTGTCCAACATCATCGGCGCTTACGAGCGCGACTTTGCCAAGCACCCGGACGTTCGGGAATTCCCGAAGATTTCGATGATTTGGAAGTCCATCCCCTCCCAGCTAGCCCGTGAGAACAAGAAGTTCATCTACAAGGTGGTCAAGGAGGGCGCGCGGGCCAGAGAGTACGAGGACGCGCTGCAATGGCTGGTGGATGCCAATCTGGTGAAGAAGATATACCGCAGCACGGCGCCCGGCCTGCCGATTTCCGCCTACGACGACCTGTCCGCTTTCAAGATCTACCTGGTGGATGTAGGCCTGCTCCGCCGCCTGGCGCTGCTGGCGCCCACGGCCTTCGGCGAGGGCAACCGCCTGTTTACCGAGTTCAAGGGCGCGCTGTCCGAAAACTACGTCCTGCAGGCTTTAACCCGTCAGTTCGAGGCCACCCCGCGCTACTGGTCCCAGGTCAATCCTCCCTACGAGGTGGATTTTATCCTCCAGAGGGAGAATGAAATCATCCCGGTTGAGGTCAAGGCGGACGCCAACACCGAGGCCAGAAGCCTGAAAAAGTACAAGGAAAAATTCGCCGGTCAGGTCAAGCTCCGCGTCCGCTTTTCCCTGGACAACCTGAAGCTGGACGGCGACCTGCTGAACATCCCCCTGTTTATGGCCGACCAGGCGGACCGGCTGATGGGCGCGGCGCTTAACGCGCGCCGGTGAGAAGACGTTCGCCCGCGCGGCCCGCTTGCAAAATCTTTGCTGCTTTTCCTGCCGGAATGTTCGCCTTTTTCCGATTCATCTTTGAAAACGCCTCTTTTCTTTTGGAAAGTCGGTTGAAATGCCGAACATTCAATGCTATAATGAGCTTGTTGTTTGGTTTTTTATGACCGCAAGGAGGTTGTTTGCCGGATGAACGGTGTAAGACGGATTTACGTGGAGAAGCGCCCGGGCTTTGACGTGGCGGCGCAGGGGAAGCGCCGCGAGCTGTCGGAGGTGCTGGGGACCGACAGGATCAGGCGGCTTCGCATCTTTCAGCGCTACGACGTGGAGAACCTGCCGGACGAAGCCTTTGACCAGGCGCGCGGCGTCATCTTTTCCGAGCCGAACCAGGACTGGGTCTACGACGAGCGGCTGCCCGAGATGCCCGGCGCCTGCCTGATCGCCGTGGAGTTTTTGCCCGGCCAGTACGACCAGCGGGCCGATTCCGCCGCCCAGTGCCTGCAGCTTCTCACGGCCGGGGAGCGCCCGCGCGTCGCCTGCGCGAAGGTCTACGCGATCTTCGGCGACGTGGACGAGGCGCTGCGCGCGCGCGTCGTCGGCCAGCTCATCAACCCGGTGGAGGCGCGCGAGGCGTCCATGGACAAGCCCGCGACGCTGCGCATGGAGGCCGAGCGCCCCGCGGACGTGAAGACCGTCGAGGGCTTCACCGCCCTGCCGCCATCGGAGCTGGAGCGCATGGTGCGGGACCTCGGCATGGCGATGACCGCCGAGGACCTGTGCTTTTGCCAGCGCTACTTCCGCGATGAGGAGCGCCGCGACCCCACGATCACGGAGCTGCGCGCCATCGACACGTACTGGAGCGACCACTGCCGCCACACGACCTTCCTGACCGCCATCGACGACATCTCCTTCCCTGAAACGCGGCTGGGCGCGCCCATCCGCGCGGCCTACGAGACCTACCTGGACGCGCGCAAAAGCGTCTACGGTGAGCGGGAGAAGGACATCTCGCTCATGGACATGGCCGTGCTGGGCATGAAGGAGCTGCGCCGTCAGGGCAAGCTGGACGATCTGGACGCCTCGGACGAGATCAACGCCTGCTCCATCGTCGTAAACGCGCACGTTTGCGGCGAGGACCAGGAGTGGCTGGTCATGTTCAAGAACGAGACGCACAACCACCCGACCGAGATCGAGGGCTTCGGCGGCGCGGCCACCTGCCTGGGCGGCGCGATCCGCGACCCGCTCTCCGGGCGCAGCTACGTCTACCAGGCGATGCGCATCACCGGCAGCGGCGACCCGCGCACGCCCTTTGAGGAAACGCGCCCGGGCAAGCTGCCCCAGCGGCGCATCACGACCACCGCGGCGGCGGGCTTTTCCAGCTACGGCAACCAGATCGGCCTGGCGGCGGGCAAGGTGCAGGAAATCTACCACCCCGGCTTCGTCGCCAAGCGCATGGAGCTGGGCGCGGTCGTCGGCGCGACGCGGCGCGACCACGTGCGCCGCGAGACGCCCGCGGCGGGCGACGTGGTGATCCTGCTGGGCGGGCGCACCGGCCGCGA
>JAEXCG010000118.1 GCA_023402355.1 Bacillota bacterium
CGTCTTGCCCGCGCCGTTCTCCCCGACCAGCCCCATGATCGTGCCGGACTCCACCCTAAAGCCTATGTCCTGCAGGGAAAACGCGCCGTATCGCTTGCTCAGGCCCTCGATGCGAAGTGCATCCGCCATGCTGTATTCCTCCTCGTCATGCGGCTCTTCAGCCTTCTTCTTCATATAAGATGCCGAGCAGCTCCTCCACCTCCCGGCGGGTGATGCCGCCCATGCGCGCCGTTTCCACGGCGCGGCTGAGGGATTCCTCCACCTGGCGCAGGTGCTCCTCGCGGATGAGCTCGGCGTTCTTGCCCGCGACGAAGCTGCCTTTTCCGGCGACCGTTTCGATGAAGCCGTCGCGCTCCAGGTCCTGATACGCGCGCTTGGTCGTGATCACGCTGATGCGCAGATCCCTCGCCAAGACGCGCATGCTTGGCAACAGCTCCCCCGGCGGCAACTCGCCCGACGCGATCATCCGCTTGATCTGCGAGGTGATCTGTTCGTAGATCGGCTTGTCGCTCGAGTGGGAAAGGATAATCTCCATTCGCGACCCTCCGTTCGTGTCTATCGTATATATCGTGTATGCACAGTATACTTGAAGTACACGCGTCTGTCAAGGCGCACACACAATTTTCTTTGCTTCCAACTTATAACAAATTAAATCGCGGTTTTTGTAGGAAAATCAAGGATTTTTTCATGTGCGTTTTCATGAAAATAGCAGACAATTTTACAAAAGCGATGCATCCCGCTTAGGCTTGCCGAATATTTTGCACATAGATTATTGATTTTTTTACGCCATTGTGCTAATATCAATCTATCGTAGCAAGGCGAGTGCGCGAAGCGCCCGCAAGAAGGAGGACTGATGCGCGGGCTTATACCGCACTGATACCGTACCTTTTGCGCCGTGCGCAAAAAAGAACCGGCAGAAGCACCGGGCGCATTCATCGCGCCCAGATGTCCCGCCGGGGTCGGTGTCTCAAATTCTACATCTTTTGTGCCCAACGGGTTGGAAAACCCGTTGAATAAAAAAGGAGGTACCCTTATGCGCAAAATCCTCTCTCTCGTCCTCACGCTCGCGATGGTGTTCTCCCTGAGCTCCTTCGCGTTCGCCGAGGAAACGACCGACGTCGGCACGCCCCGCGCTGAGACGCTCATCGTCGAAATGCAGAGCCCGACCGACACTCCCGGCCAATTCAACCCCTACATGCAGGGCACCCAGATGGGTTCCGGCATCCATCAGCTCATGATGAGCCACCTTTGGGAAATGGATACCGTGAAGGGCGAGCAGTTCGGCGAAATCGCCGAGGGCATGCCCGTCTCCAACGAAGACTTCACCGAGCACACCGTGAAGATCCGCCAGGGCATCAAGTGGTCCGACGGCGTCGACCTCACCGCGAAGGACGTCGCCTTCACCGTCAACATGATCCTGACGAACCCCGGCATCGCTCAGAGCGCGTACTTCAACACCGTGTTCGCTTCCTGCGAGGCGGTCGATGATTACACCGTGAAGTTCGTGACGAAGGAATCCTTCCCCCGCCTGACGCTCAAGTTCGGCGTCACGATCTGGGGCACCGACCTTCGCATCGTTCCCGAACACATCTACTCCAAGGTGGACGACGTCACCACGTTTAAGGACGAGGCTCCTGTCGTGGCCGGCCCGTACACCGTCCATTCCTACGATCCGCTGGGCAAGTGGATTCTGTACGAAAAGCGCGCTGACTGGCAAAACAGCACTGTCGGCGTCGTGACCGGCATGGAGCCGACCGCCAAGTACGTGCTCTTCAAGGCGCTGGGCGACTCCACCACCAAGCAGATGATGATGATCAACAACGAAGTCGACATCCTCTGCGAAGTCACCCCCGAAGAGCTCGAGGTCATGACCAGCGCGAACGACAAGATCGCCTGCTGGTACAAGGACTTCCCGTACGCTACGTCTGACGACCCGTGCTCCAAGGGCCTCTCCTTCTCCATCGGCAAGGGCGCGCCGTACGACAGCGCCGACTTCCGCTGGGGCATCGCGATGGCCATGAACTTCGACGAAATCTCTATGAACATCTTCGACGGCGTCGGCCGCGCGAGCTGCCTGCCGATCCTGACGGCCACCAGCGCCATGCAGGAACTGTACTACAAGCCCCTGCAGTCCTGGCTCGAGGAGTTTGAACTCGACCTGGGCGACGGCACGACCGTGAAGCCGTTCGACAACGGATATGCCGAGCGCATGGCCGCCACGCTGAGCGCGCAGGGCTATGAGATCCCCACCGATAAGGACGCGCTGGTCGACATGTTCGGCATCGGCTGCTGGAAGTACGATCCGGAAGCCGCCACCAAGCTGCTGACCAAGGCCGGCCTTGAGAAGAAGGACGACGGCTGGTACTTCGGCGGCGAGCCCTTCTCCATCGAGCTTTCCTACATCGCTGACAGCGAAGCGCAGGCTGGCCGCGGCACGCAGGCTGCGTACGACCAGCTGACCAAGTTCGGCCTCAACTGCACGCTGACGAGCAAGAGCTCCGCCGTGTGGAGCGCCGACGGTGAGACCGGCAACTACGAAATCGGCGGCTACTGGCCGACCGGCGGTATCACCAAGGACATCTACTCCCAGATCAACGGCTGGGACGCCGACCTGATCGTGCCGCTGGGCGAGCGCGGTTCCGGCCAGGGCACCCGCTGGAACAACCAGGTTGCGACGGACGCGATCCACGAGATGGCGAAGCTGTCTCCGGACGACGAGAAGACCTATGAGCTGGCCATGACCTTCCTGAAGGAAGCTGTCAAGGATATGCCGTTCATCGGCTTCCACTCCGGCGTCAAGTTCGTTCCCACCAACAGCACCAACTGGGAAGGCTACCCCTGCGCCGAGGATCCGTACAACGGTCCGTGGTGGTGGTGGAGCTGCTTCAAGTACATCGTGCCGCACATCACGCCGGTCGCGAAGTAAGCTTGAAGTCCCCTGCCTGAGGGTTTAAAGACTTGACGGCACGCGCCGCCCGACGCGGCGGCGCGTGCTTTCTTCTATCCAAATTCCCGATATCCTGCTATCAAGCGCGCAGTCACCTCCCCTTCGGAGTATCTGCGCCGATCGCTACGGCAGATCCCCATGAACCGCCTAAAATTCGTGTAAGCGAAGGGGTGTGACCCTGTGAAATTTTGGAAGTATTTAGGCCTTCGTCTCTTGACGTGGGCGCTGACCATCTGGATTGGCGTTACTTTCATCTTTTTTATCCCGCGCATGTTCCCCTCCGACCCGGTTGAGAACATGATCGGCCAGATGCAGGCGCGTTCCGGCCAGATGGACCCTGAGCAAAAGGAAGCGCTGAGAAAATCCCTGCGCGTGCAGTTCGGCCTGGAAGGCTCCCTGCTCGAGCAGTACGGTTCGTTTTTATGGAAGGGCCTTCTGCACTTCGATTTCGGCCCCAGCCTGATGAGCTATCCGACAGACACGGGTACGATAATCTGGCAATACCTCCCCTACACCGTCGGCCTATCGCTGACATCCACCCTATTGGCCTGGATCATCGGCAATATCATAGGCCTTCTGGCTGGCTTTAGAAAGAACAAGCGTTCCTCCAAGATTCTGGAGGGCATCGCGATTTGTATTTACCCCATTCCGTACTTCATCGTCGCCCTGGTGCTGCAGATCTTCTTCGCTTTCATCCTGAAATGGTTCCCCCTGCAGTCCACGTTCAACATGGGCGGCAGCTTCGGCACGTTCTTCTCCTCCCTCATCAAGGCCTCCACGCTGCCCGCGATTTCCCTGCTGCTGGTCGGCACCGGCTGGTGGATCATCTCCATGAAGTCGCTCGCCGGCACCACCGCGGAGGAAGATTTCGTGCTTTACGCGCGCTACCGCGGCCTGTCTGAAGGAAAGATCGGCAAGAGCTACGTCTTCCGCAACTCGATCCTGACGCAGATCACCGCGCTCGCGATGAGCTTGGGCGGCGTGTTCAACGGCTCGATCATGACCGAGATCATCTTCGGCTATCCGGGCGTCGGCAAGCTGATCCAAAACGCGATTCTGCAGTCCGACTACAACATGATCCTGGGCTGTATCACCATCTCGATTGTCGCCATTTCCACGGCCACGCTGATCGCTGACCTCGTCTATCCGTTCATCGATCCGCGCATCCGTTATAGCTGAGAAAGGAGGAACGGTGAACATGAAAAAATTCTGGAAAAATGCGAATTTGAGCTTAAAAGCCGGGTTGATCATGACCGCGTTCTTCTTCTTCATCGGCTTTGTCGTCTACTTCATCCCCCACACCAGCCCCTTCGCCTTTAACACGTACCCCAAGAAGCTCCTGCCCAGCGCGGAGCACTGGCTGGGCACCACCTCTCTGGGGCAGGACGTCCTGTGGCTGCTCATCGAGTCCATCCATAACTCGCTGGTCATCGGCCTGATCGTCGCCACCATCGGCACGGTCGTCGGCGTGTTCGTCGGCCTCATCGCCGGCTTCTCCGGCGGTACGCTCGACCGCGTGCTCATGGTCGTCACCGATACCTTCGTCGTCATCCCCTCCCTGCCGATCCTGATCCTCATGACCTCGCTCATGAAGGGCTCGGCCACCGTGGTGATGATGGCCCTGGTGCTGGCGATGTTCGCCTGGGCCTGGCCGAGCCGCCAGATCCGTTCGATGGCGCTGACGCTCAAGGAACGCGACTTCATCCACACCGCCAAGTTCTCGGGCGAGAGCTCGGTGCAGATCGTCGCGACGGAGATTTTGCCCTATGCGCTGAGCTGGTCGCTTTCCAACTTCATGAACGCGACGCTCTCCGCCATCGCCTCCGAGTCCAGCCTGGCGGTTCTGGGCCTTTCGCCCGCGAACCTGATTTCCCTGGGCAACATGATTCAGTGGGCCCGCGACCGCAACGCCATCATGGCCCGGCAGTGGTTCTGGATCGGCTCGCCGATCGTCGCGACCGTGCTGCTCTTCATCGGCCTGTTCCTGCTGATCACCGGCTACAACGACTATATGTCCATGAAGAGAGGTAGATAAAGATGCTGAAAATCGACCATCTTTCCGCCTCCTATAAGACCATCGACGGCAACGTACACGTCGTCAAAGACGTGAACTTCGAAATTTACGACAACGAAATTTTCGGCATCGCCGGCGAATCCGGATGCGGCAAGTCCACGCTGCTCAAGACCCTGTACGACATCATCGAGTTCCCGCTGGAGATCGACTCCGGCAAGGTCGTCCTCAGCGGCGAGAAGAACGGCAAGCCCTTCTCCTACGAGTCGGGCGAGATCCGCAAGTCCTGGTGGAACAACATCTCCTACGTGCCCCAGGCCGCGCAGAGCGTTCTGAACCCGATCACCCGCCTCAAGAGCCAGTT
This sequence comes from Bacillota bacterium, assembly GCA_023402355.1. GTDB lineage: Bacteria > Bacillota > Clostridia > Christensenellales > Aristaeellaceae > Beduinella. The sequence continues at coordinate 5,323 of JAEXCG010000118.1, forward strand.
CCTCGATTCCATCCCCAAGGAAGACCGCAAGAACGAAACCGAGGAGCAGACCCTAAAGCGCGTGGGCAAGTACCTCGAGGAGCTGGGGCTCTCGTCCGACATCCTGGAGGCTTTCCCCTTCCAGCTCTCCGGCGGCATGCGCCAGCGCGTCATCATCGCGCTCGCGACGTTCATGTCCCCGAACGTGGTGCTCGCGGACGAGCCGACCACGGCGCTGGACGTCGTGGTGCAGCGCGGCATCCTGATGATGCTCATGCGCTTACAGCGCCAGTTCAAGAACACGCTGGTGCTCGTCAGCCACGACATGGGCGTGCACTACCAGATCACGAACCGCATGGGCATCATGTACTCCGGCAGCTTCGTGGAGCTGGGCAAGACGGACGACATCTTCAACGACCCGATCCACCCCTACACGCAGATGCTGATCGGCGCGCTCCCGCGCGTGGGCGACAAGAGCCAGAAGGTCGGCATCCCCGGCCGTCCGCCGGCCCTCAAAAACCCGCCGCCCGGATGCCGCTTCGCCCCCCGCTGCCCCAAGGCGACGGACAAGTGCCGCGAATCGGTGCCCGAGTTCCGCGAAATCAAGCCCGGCCGTTACGCGGCCTGCCATTTGCTCAATCCGGAGGTGAAATGACATGGCCGAAAAGCTGCTCGAAATCAACAACGTCAGCAAGATCTTCCGCATCGGCGGCATGCTGATGGGCAAAAAGCTCGTCGCCATCGACGACGTGTCGCTCGACATCGAGGCGGGCGAGCCGGTCATCCTCTCCATCGTCGGCGAGTCCGGCTGCGGCAAGTCCACGCTGTGCAAGATGATTCTGCGCCTGTATCAGCCGGACATGGGCGACATCAAGCTGCTGGGCAACTCCTACGCCGACAAGAAGGCGTACCACCCCAAGCAGTTCAAGCTGGACGTACAGCCGATCTTCCAAAACCCCTACGAGTCCTTCTCCGCCCGCAAGACGGTGGACACGTACCTGTTCAACACCGCGCTGCGCCTGGGCATCAGCAAGAACCACGAGGAGGCTGAAAAGCTGGTCGACGAGACGCTGCGCAGCGTCGGCATGTCGCTGGCGGTCGTCAAGGGCAAGTATCCGACGCAGTTCTCCGGCGGCGAGCTGCAGCGCGTCTCCATCGCGCGCGCGCTCATCACCCGCCCGAAGCTCATCATCGCCGACGAGCCCGTGGCCGCGATCGACGCGTCGATGAAGATGAACATCGTCAACCTCTTCAAGGAGCTCAAGGACAAGTACAAGGTCTCCTTCATCTACATCACGCACGACCTCTCGACCGCTTACTACGTGTCGGACTACATCGCCACGCTCTACCGCGGCGGCCTGATCGAATACGGCCCGGCCAAAGAGATCATGGACGACCCGGCGCACCCGTACACGGAGCTGCTGATGAACGCGGTGCCGCGCGTGGGCGACAAGTGGAGCGAGGAGCTCGTCATGCCGGACATGGAGGACAAGGAGTACGCGATCACCTACTGCAAGTTCGCGCCCCGCTGCCCCTACGCGACGGACGAGTGCCGCCAGAAGCGCCCCGAAATGGTGCAGCTCAACGACCGGCGCAAGGTGCTGTGCTTCCATCCGCTGGTCAAGCCGGATTGACCGGAAGCCTGCGGGCGCCGAGCCCTTTGAACGACGAGGCCCTGAACGGCCTGCCCAAAGCAATCGGGAACAGGCTCGCCTGTTCCCGATTTTCTTTTCACAGCCCTCTTTTTGTCGAAGGAAAACGCACAAAAAGAACGAACCTATTATAGGATTCACGGTGCGTTTTACAGACAATCCGTACGCTCCCTTCCGCGCGAAGGGAGGGACACAGAAAGGATGATCTCATTGGTACCGCATTATGACATTTCTCAGATTCGCATCGGCACCTGCCTGCCCGGCCCGTTCGCGGAGCAATGGGGGCCGCACATGGCGGACATCGGCTTTGAAACGCTGTCGGTCAACTACCACATGGAGTACTACGGCGTGAACATCGAGGAGCAGGGCCCGCGCATGAAGGCGATGGCCGAGGAAAAGGGCATCGAAATCACCACGCTGGGCTACTACTGCAACGCCATTGCGTTTGAGGAGCACAAGAAGGGCCTGGAGCGCGCGATCGACGCGGCGCACCTCTACGGCGCGAAGACCGTCTCCACCTTCGCGGGCGCCTACGAGGGTAAGCCCGTGGACGAATCCTTCAAGAAGTTTGGCGAGGTCTTCCGCGACCTGGCCAAGCGCGCGGAGGATCGCGGCGTGCGCCTGGCGATCGAGAACTGCCCCATGGGCGGCACCTGGGACCGCCCGACCTGCAACATCGGCTTCAACCCGCGCGCGTGGGAGCGCATGTTCGACGAGGTCAAGAGCGACGCGCTCGGCCTCGAATGGGAGCCCGCGCACCAGATGATCCAGCTCATCGACCCCATCGCCCAGCTTCGCAAGTGGGTGAAGAAGGTCTATCACGTGCACGGCAAGGACGCGAGCGTCGACCGCCGCGCCGTCGCCGATTACGGCGTGCTGTGCGACACCGACTGGTACGCCCCCGAGCGCACGCCCGGCTTTGGCGACAGCGACTGGCGCGACATCCTCTACATCCTGCACGTGGGCGGCTACACCGGCGACATCTGCGTGGAGGGCTACCACGACCCGATCTACAAGAAGGATTGGGAGATGACCGCGCAGAAGCATTCGCTGGCCTACCTCAAGTGGTGCCGCGGCGGCGACTTCACCCCGAACCCCTGGGAAAAGTAATCTTTCTCTCCGAGGGGTATCCCCCGGACGCCGGGGTTCAGGGATGCGCGGCCCCGGCATCCCGATGACCGCCCCCGGACCCCGGCGAAGGGACGCCCCTTTGCGAAACTCCCCTGCAATCTATCCCACACGATAAACGGAGGAATCACCCATAATGAAGTACATGCACTCCGAATGGAAGGGCCGCCTGAACCACTGGCTGGAAACGCTGCGGCAGGACCTGTACCTGCCGCTCGGCCCCATCGAGGTCGAATCCTTCCTCACGATGGATCACCTGACGCCCGAGGAGGCCGCCAAGGGCGCCTTCTCCCCCATGCCCCACGGCACGGCCTGGGGCCACACCTATGAGTATTGCTGGATGCGCAGCCGCATCACCCTGCCCAAAGAAGCGGAGGGCAAGCGCGTTCTCATGAACCTCACCACCGGCGGCGAGACGACCGTCTTCGTGGACGGCCGCTCCTTCGGCACCTACCGCGCCGACTGGGTGTCGACCCCGCACCACTTCATGGTCGACAACTTCCTGACGCCCTGCGGCGAGGCGGGCCGCACCTACGACCTGCTGCTCGAGGCTTACGCGGGCCACTTCTGGCCGCAAAGCCCGCTCGGCGGCTGCGCGACCGGCCCCGTGCTGCCCGGCGCCTATCAGGACCCGAAGGTCGAGGGTCAGCGTGCGACGCTGGGCGACATGACCTACGGCATCTGGAACGAGGACGCCTATCAGCTCTACATGGACGTGGACACGCTCTATCAGCTCGTGGATCAGCTCGACCCCGAAAGCCTGCGCGCGGACAAGGTCGCGCACGCGCTGGAGCAGTTCTCCCTCATCGTAGACTTTGAGCAGCCGCTGGAAGGCCGCATCGAGAGCTACAAGGCCGCACGCGAAGCGCTTCGCCCCGCGCTCGAGGCGAAGAACGGCTCCACCGCGCCCGTCTTCTACGCGATCGGCAACGCGCACCTGGACCTCGCGTGGCTGTGGCCCATGGCCGAAACCCACCGCAAGACCTCGCGCACGTTCGCCGCGCAGCTTCGCCTGATCGAGGAGTACCCGGAATACAAGTTCCTGCAAAGCCAACCCGCCAGCTACGTGATGTGCCGCGAGCACTACCCGGAGCTCTACGCGCGCATCAAGGAAGCCATCAAGGGCGGCCAGTGGATCGCCGAGGGCGCGATGTGGGTCGAGCCCGACACCAACATGACCAGCGGCGAATCGCTCGTGCGCCAGGTGCTGCACGGCAAGCGCTTCTTCAAGGAAGAGTTCGGCATCGACAGCGTCATCCTGTGGCTGCCCGACACCTTCGGCTACTCGGCCGCGCTGCCGCAGATCCTGAAAGGCTGCGGCGTCAAGTACCTCGTGACGCAGAAGATCTTCTGGTCCTACAACGAGGGCGACCAGTTCCCCTACCACTACTTCACCTGGCAGGGCGCGGACGGCTCGGAAATCGACACCTTCCTGCCCACCAGCTACACCTACCGCACCGACCCCAAGGAGCTGTGCGAGACCTGGGGCAAGCGCGTGCAAAAGCGCGGCCTGGACGCCTTCCTGCTGCCCTACGGCTACGGCGACGGCGGCGGCGGACCCTGCCGCGACCACATCGAGTACGCCCTGCGCGAAAAGGACCTAGAGGGCATGCCCAAGGTTCGCATGGAGACGCCCACCAAGTTCTTCGAGGACATGGAGGCGGACGGCGGCCCGCAGCACACCTACGTGGGCGAGCTGTACTTCTCCGCGCACCGCGGCGTGTTCACCTCGCAGGCGGCCATCAAGCGCGGCAACCGCAAGTGCGAAATCGCGCTGCGCGAGGCCGAGATGTGGGCGACCCTGGCGATGCTCTCGGGCGGCGAATATCCGCTGGCCCGCATGGACGCCGCCTGGAAGCGCCTGCTGCTCAACCAGTTCCACGACATCCTTCCCGGCTCCTCCATCGCCCGCGTGTACGTCGAGGCGCGCCGCGATCACGCCTGGATTCAGGAGGAAGCGGCCGCCGTGCAGCAGGACGCGCTCGCCGCGCTCGCTAAGGGCGAGGGCGTGACCGTCTTCAACTCCCTGTCGTTCGCGCGTGCGGGCCTCGTCCGCCTGCCGGACGCCTTTGCGGACGGCGCGAAGACCGCCGACGGCGAAATCGTGCCCGTTCAGAAGGGCGCGGAGGGCGTTCTGGCGCTCGTTTCGGTGCCCGCCTGCGGCTGTGTATCGCTGCTGCCCGCGCAGGCTGAAAAGGCCGCGCAGGCCGTCACCGCGCAGATCACGCAGTCCGGCGCGGTCCTGGAAAACGAGCAGGTGCGCGCGGAATTGAACGCGCGCGGCGAGGTCGTCTCCTTTGTGGACAAGCAGACCGGCCGCGAGTTCGCCGCAGGCCCCATGAACCGCCTGCTCCTGTTCAAGGACGTGCCGCGCCTGTTCGACGCGTGGGACATCGACTCCAACTACATCCTCCAGCCGGTCGAAATCGAGGAGCCCGTGACGCTGACGGTCAAGGAAGCGGGCGGCCTGCGCGCGGTGATTCACCTCGAGCGCAAGGTGCTCTCCTCCACCTTTGAGCAGGACATCGTGCTGGACGCGGGCAGCCGCCGTCTGGACTTCGTGACGGACGTGGACTGGAACGAGCTGCACCGCCTGCTCAAGGTCGCGTTCCCGGTGGCCGTGCAGGCGACGGAGGCGATCAACGAGATCCAGTTCGGCTACATGACGCGCCCGACGCACCGTTCCCGCCTGTACGACAGCGACCGCTTCGAGGTCTGCAACCAGCGCTACAGCGCCCTGTGCGACCAGAGCCACGGCGCGGCGGTGCTCAACGACTGCAAGTACGGCATCAGCCAGAACGGAAACGAGCTGCAGCTCACGCTGCTGCGCGCCGCGGCCAGCCCGGAGATGCGCGCGGACAACGGCAAGCACGCCTTCACCTACTCCTTCACCGGCTGGGAGGGCAGCTTCCTGACCTCCCCGGTCGTGCAGGAGGCCTACGACCTGAACGTGCCCATGCAGGTGGCCGCGGGCGCCTGCCCGGCCTTCAGCGCCTTCGTGCTGGACGAGCCGAACGTGTTCATCGACACCGTGAAGCCCGCCGAGGACGGCAGCGGCGACGTCATCGTCCGCCTGTACGAGGCCAAGAAGGCCGATACGTCCTGCGTGCTGGGCGTGAACATTCCTGCCGCGAAGGTCTTTGCCTGCGACATGCTGGAAAACGAGCAGAGCGAGCTGCCGATGGAAAACGGCTGCGTGAAGCTGCACTTCAACACCTTCGAGGTCAAGACGCTCCGAATCGTAAAATAATTTTTTCGGTCGTGCAGGGCACAGGCTGAACCAAAAAACGGTGCTTCCGAAAGGAAGCATCGTTTTTTGCTTATGGGTTTTCGTATTCCTCGACCTCGATGGATTCCAGCAGCGCGCGCGCGTAGCGCTCGCTTAAGTACTTCGAGGAGTAAAAGGCCTTGGCGCCGTTCGAGGCCTGCACCACGCCGATGTCCTCGTACTCCTTCTCAAACGTCATGCGCGCGGCCGCGCCGAGCAGCTCGTCGCGCGTGAAGCGGAAGGGCGTGTCCTCCAGCTTGGAAAACTGCGTGGGCCGGGGGTACAGCTTGCAGTCGGAACGGGTGATGTTCGCGATGGTGTAGAGAAGGTCCTTCTCCTGAATCATCGTGTCCAGTTCCGCGTAATGCCGGGTCATCAGGGTGGCTTCGTAGTAGTACGTGTCCTTTTTCCCTTCAATGGCGGCGATGTTTTGCAGCTCCGCGGGCATTTCCTCGGCGCCCAGCTTGGCAAGAAGAGCGCTCATTTCTTCCTTGTCAACGCCTTCGGGAGGCTGAAGCAGGAGCTGCTTTTTCGCCGTGACCCGCGACTGAATGGTACGGGCGCGCAGGTGCTCGTAAAGCGCCTGCGCGCCGTTCGTTCCCTCCTCCTGAGCAGGCGATTCCGCAGAAACCGCCTGCTCTTCGGCCGGGAACTGTGTTTCGTCCATTACGGAAGCAGGTTGAGCGCAGCCAGATCGTCCGCCACGTCGCTCAGCTCGAACTTCTCAAGCGTCTCGCGCGTGGGCGCGCCGGTCTTCGGGTCCCAGCCGAACTGCTCGTAGAACAGGGTCAGGGCGTTCTGCCAGTCCTCGCGCTCCAGCTTCACGGTGCCCTCGGTGAAGGGCTCGAAGTCCGGGTCCATGTCGAAGATGAAGGAAGCCACCACGTCGTGGTTGTTGCGCATGTCGACGGTGCCCGCCGTCTTGACGGTCATGGCGCGGTGCAGCTGGATGCAGCGCTCGACGGCGTGATCCAGAGCTTCCTCGGTCCAATCCTCGCCGGTGATGGCGCTCATGTACTGCGCCTCCACGCTCAGGTCGCCCTTGTAGCCGCGCTCCTTGCGGGGCGAGAAGGTCATCGGCCACACCCAGTTGCACAGGGTGAAGCTGTCGTGCAGCACCTGACGCATGATGCCGAACTTGGCGAAGCGCGCCTTGTTTTCGTTCATGGGCGTGTAGTTCTTCGGCGCGTCCAGGCAGCCCTCGCCGAAGATGTCCTCGACGATGTTCTTCTGGATTTCATAGGGCAGGCCGGAACCGGTGATGTTCACGATGGTATGGCACATGCCGTCGCGGTTGTAGATGACGTTCGTCAGCAGGCCGACCTGCGCCGCGCACTCGTTGCCATGGTGGCGCTTCGCGCCGATGACGCCCCACAGGCCGATCGCCGAGGAGTTCAGGTAGTCGTCGCCCAGGATGTCGTGGTACTTCTGGTCCACGTAGTACGCGCCCTGCGCCAGGTTGTACATGGAGTGGTTCGGATCGAGCAGGCAGGCCACGATGTCCTTCAGGAAGGTCAGGTCGCCCTTCTCGCGCTTGGACCAGTCGATCGCGTTGAATTCCTCCTCCGTCACGATCTGGCGGAGCAGCTTGTAGTCGTCCTTGAAGAAGTAGTTCAGCGTCGCGGCCAGCTCGCCGTAGTTGTCCCACAGGCCCATGTCGTCGGACAGGATCGCCGCGTAGACGTTGCCCATCAGCTTGCCGTCGCCCTCGCGCTCCATGTCGGGCACGTTTTCGACGAGGCCCGCGAAGCCGCTGCCGCGGTTGCCCAGGCAGGTGTTGGCGTGGTTGCCCACGACGCCCGTCATCTCTTCCATCTTGGGCAGGTACAGCCCGCCGTAGCAGCGAATCGGGCACATCGTGCAGCCGGACATCTTCACCGTGTAGGGCTCGGCGATCGCGCCGTGGTCCTTGACGGCCTTCTGGCAGCGATAGCCCACCAGCGTGGGCTGGCCGGGCGCGGACTCGCCGGTGTCGACGGGGCCGCCCTCCGCCGCGCCCCAGGTCAGGCCCGGATGGCCCGTCCAGCGGGTGGAGGAGTTCTCGTACTCAGACCAGGACTGCGCGACGGTCGGCACCACGTGGTTGTTGTTGGAGCCGATCAGATCGCTCATCACGTAGTTGTTCAGCTCCAGCACCTTCTTGGGCTCGGCGACCTGAATGCCCTTCGTGCCGTAGAAGGCGATGGCCTTGAGCTTCTTGGAGCCGAAGACCTTGCCCAGTCCGCCGCCGCCGCAATGGCCGATGCCGGTCATGACGCAGGAGAGGTTCACCATCGCCTCGCCCGCCGGGCCGATGGACACGACGTTCGCTCCCTGCTCGGTCTCGGAGACGATCTTCGCGGTGGTGTCCTCGGTGCCCTTGCCCCACAGGTGGGCGGCGTCGCGCACCTCGACCTTGTCGTCGTTTACGTAGATATACACGGGCTTGTCGCTCGCGCCCTCGATGATCACGGCGTCATAGCCGCAGACCTTCATCGCCACGGCGGTGTCGCCGCCCATGTGCGCGTCGACGATCGCGTTGTACTTGGTGAAGGGGGAAAGGGTGGAAATGGTCGTGCGGCCGCTGCACGGAGCGCTGGAGCCCGTGTTCGGGCCGACCGCGAAGACGATCTTGTTTTCAGGCGCGACGGGGTCCGTTCCGGCGGGAACCTCGTCGTAGATGATGCGGTTGGCCATGCCCTTGCCGCCGATGTAAGCAAAGTATTTCTCGCTGCTCTCGATCGCGTAAGAACCGTCCGTCAGGTTCACGCGCAGCAGATTACCCATCCATCCGTTCATGAATTAAACCTCCTCAATCGATTACAGCGCAGCGGCTACGTCTTCCCACGGGATCATGCGCAGCGCGCTGGTCGGACATCCGGCGACGCAGGCGCCGCAGCTGATGCACTTGGTGGACTTTTTCTTTTCCACGTCGATGCGGGGCATATGCCAGGGGCAGGCTTCCACGCAGGCGCCGCAGCCCACGCACTTCTCCTCGTCGATGACGCGCGCGCCCGTAGCGGGGTCCGCGGAAATCGCCTGCATCGGGCAGGCCTTGACGCAGGCGGGGTCGGCGCACTGCTTGCAGGTATCGGGCGCAAAGCCCCACGTGCCGAACACGCCGTCGCCGTGCTTGTAATCCTCGCCGGGGCCCTTATCGCCGAAGTTCACGTTCTGGCGCACGCGAATGCGGGCCATGTAGGGATGGACGTCTCCGTCGTTGGCCAGGGTGCAGTTCGCCTCGCAGCGCTGGCAGCCCGTGCACTTCGCGCGGTTGGCCACCAACAGGAAGTCCGGCGTGGCGATGGTTTCGACCATCCCCGCGTCCGCCTGCGCCTGCGTGCAGCCCAGCACGGAGAGCATGCTGCTGGAAAGAGCGACGCCAGCCAGCCCCTTGCCGGAGAGCTTCAGGAACTGACGGCGGGTAAACGCGCGATCCAACAGTGTCTTTTTGTTTTCAGACATAACCTTGTTCCTCCTTACCGTATCTGGTCAACAAAAAACGCCCGAAAAATCCACCCCGTACATCCATACAGGGCTGTGATTTTTCAGGCTCCTTCGCAAAGGCAGGCAGGGGGATCGCTCCCCGCACCCAATGGCCTGTGAAGCCGCAGGGGTTTCGCAGGCTCGGAGCGTTTGATGTTACGTTCATTATATCACGAAGTTCGTTCACATTCAACGCATCTTCGATCGGTTACACGCCCAAAATCCGCATTTTCCGTTCTGTTTCGCGGCATTTTCGACACAGTGTCCCTTCGCCTTGCCTGATCCGTCTTCGACCTCGTTTGGTCTTTGACAAGCCTCCCTTTTGCGCTCTTGCGTCCGGCGCCCGGCTGATGCGGCAAGGTATAAAAATCTCCGCACCCCTTCGGATGCGGAGATTGAAGAAAAGAGTTACTTCGTCACGACCACGTCGGTCAGGATGACCTTGCCGTTCGCGTTGAAGCGCACGTTGGTGCAGACGCTGTCGTTAAACAGCGTCACGCTGTTGGCGTGATACAGCGGAATGGTGCCGCAGTCGTCGAGCACCAGCGTCTTCTCCGCGTCGTGCAGAAGCTGCATGCGCTCCGCGCGGTCGATGGTCGTCAGCGACTTCGTGTACGCGGCGTCAAACGCCTCGGAGCTGTAACGGCCCGCGTTGATGAAGTTGCCGGTCACGAAGATCGAGAGCATGTTGCTCGCGTCCATGTAGTCGGCGCCCCACGCCTGCGGGGTGATGTCAAAGTCGCCGTTGTCGCGCAGGGTGGTCATCGTCGCCTTCTCGATGGGCGACAGGGTGACCGTCAGGCCCAGCTCCTCTTCCCAGGTCGCCTGCAGGTATTCAAAGATCGTGGTGTAGTCCGCGCTGTTGTTGGCGTAGCTGCACTCGATGACCGGGAAGCCCGCGCCGTCCGGATAGCCGGCCTCCGCCAGCAGCGCCTTGGCCTGCTCCACGTCGGTTGCGAACAGATCGCCGCCCTCGGAGCGGAAGTCCGCCTCGTCCGTGCTGCCCGGAAAGCCCGAACCCACGTAGGCGACCGCCGGGGTCTTGGTGCCCAGAAGCAGGGTGTTCGCGAGGAAGTCGCGGTCGATGACCAGCGAGAGCGCCTTGCGCACGCACGGGTCCTTCAGGCCTTCCTTCTGGGTGTTGACCAGCAGGAAGTTGGTGGACAGCGCCGGGACGGAGTGATAGTAGCCCTCGGTCATCAGGCGCTCGGTCTCCTCGGAGGGGTAGGTCATGATCATGTCCACCTCGCCGCTTTCAAGAAGCTGCAGGGTGGTGTTGCTGTCGTCGATCAGCTTGACGACGAGCTTGTCCAGCTTCACGCCGTCCTTGCCGTAATAGGTGGGGTTGCGCTCAAGCACGATCTCCTGATCCTCGTCGCAGGCGGTCATGATCATCGGCCCGTTGGTGATGGCGCGCGAGACGTCCCACGCCCAGTAGCCGGTGCCGTCCTCCACCACCATGTCCGAACGGAGCGGGAAGAAGGCGGTGTAGCAGAGGATCGCGTCGAAGAACGTGCAGACGTCCTCCAGTTGAATCTCCAGCGTGTAGTCGTCCACGGCCTTCACGCCCAGCTCGGAGACGTCCATCTCCTTGTTGGCGATCTTGGTGCCGTTCTTGAGGAACTGGCCGTAGTCGAACATGTAGATGCTGGAAACCTCCGGGTTCACCAGGCGCTGCATGCTGTACACGTAGTCGGCAGCGGTGACCGGCTTGCCGTCGGACCACACCGCGTCCTCGCGCAGGTGATAGGTCCAGGTGAGGCCGTCCTCGGACTTGTCCACGCTCGTGGCGCCCGCCAGCTCAAAGCCGGTCTCCGTCACGCGGTAAAGTCCCTCGTACATCTGGTTTTGCAGCAGCGCGCCGGTAGAGCCCGCATTCCAGTGAAGGTCGAGGTTGGGCTGGGTTTCCATGGCGAGGGTCAGCACGTTTTCGCCTTCCGCGAGCGAGGCCGCGGGCATCAGCGAAAGCAGGAGCATGGCTGCCACGACGAGGCTGAGTAATCTACGCATACGATTCCCTCCTGTGATGTTTTTATCTTACGCGGCTGCGCCGCATAAAATCAGTCGATCTGCGCGATGCGGTGGCAGGCGACCTGGTGGCCGCCGCCCACGTCCTGCACCTTTGGCGCCTCCATGCGGCACTGGTCGGTCGCGTAGCGGCAGCGGGTGGAAAACACGCAGCCCGCCGGCGGGTTGATGGGGCTCGGCACGTCGCCCTGCAGAATCTCGCGCTTTCTCGTGCGGCTCACCTTGGGGTCGGGCACGGGGATCGCGCTGAGCAGCGCGCGGGTATAGGGGTGCAGCGGGTGCGCGTACAGGTCCTCCGACCTGTTGATCTCCATCACGTGGCCCAGGTACATGACCACCACGTGCTGGGAGATGTGGCGCACCACGGAAAGGTCGTGCGCGATGAACAGGTACGCCATGCCGAGCTGCTGCTGCAAATCCATCAGCATGTTGATGATCTGCGCCTGAATGGAGATGTCCAGCGCGGAGACGGGCTCGTCGAGCACCATGAATTCCGGCTTGATGACCATCGCGCGGGCGATGGAGATGCGCTGGCGCTGGCCGCCCGAGAACTCGTGCGGGAAGCGGGTGAGCTGCTCGCTGTTGAGCCCGACGAGGCAAATCTGCTCGTGGATGCGCTCGGAGCGCTCCTTTCGGTTCATCTTGGGGAACTGGATGTCCAGCGGCTCCCCCACGATGTCCCCCACGCTCATGCGCGGGTCGAGCGAGGAGTAAGGGTCCTGGAACACCATCTGCATGCGGCTGCGGTAGGGCGCCATGTCGCAGGTGGTGATATCGTCGCCGTCAAAGAAGATCTTCCCGCCGCTCGGGTTGTGAAAGCGCATGATCGTGCGCCCGATGGTGGACTTGCCGCAGCCGGACTCGCCCACCAGGCCCACGGTCTCGCCCTTGAGCACGTGCAGGCTGACGCCGTCCACCGCCTTGACGAACTGCGCCCGGCCGCCCTCCTTGACCTCAAAGTACGTCTTCAGATCCTGAAGCTCGAGGATGGTATCGCTCACAGGGCCTCCCTCCTCTCCTCCGACTTCGCGAGCGCCGACAGCCAGCAGCGGGAGACGTGCCCCGCGCCCACGTCGAACAGCTCCGGCCGGCGCGTCAGGCAAAGCTTCATGCACTTGTCGCAGCGCGAAGCGAAGGCGCAGCCTGCGGGCAGCATCATCAGGTCCACGGGCGAGCCCGTGATGGGCTCGAGCCGCTTTTTCCCCGCGTTCTGCGCGGCCTCGGGCAGGCAGCGCAGCAGCCCCTGCGTGTAGGGGTGCGCCGTCTCGTAAAACAGGTCGTCCACGGGCGCGGACTCCATCACCTGGCTGCCGTACATGACGTTGACGCGGTCGCAGAGGTCCGAGACGATGCCCAGGTCGTGCGTAATCATGATGATGGCCGTCTTGACCTCCTTTTGCAGGTCGCGCATGAGCTCCAGAATCTGCGCCTGGATGGTCACGTCCAGCGCCGTGGTCGGCTCGTCCGCGATCAAAATCGAGGGGTTGCAGGCGAGCGCCATGGCGATCATCACGCGCTGGCGCATGCCGCCGGAAAACTCGTGCGGGTACTGCTTTACGCGGGTGGCGGGCTGCGGGATGCTGACCATGTCGAGCAGCTCGATCGCGCGCCTGCGCGCGTCCTCCCCCTTGAGCCCCATGTGCAGCGTCAGCGTCTCCTCGAGCTGGTTGCCCACCGTGTACAGCGGGTTCAGGGAGGTCATAGGGTCCTGAAAGATCATCGCGATGTCCTTGCCGCGAATTTTGTTGAACTCCTTGGTCCTGATCTTCATGATGTCGCGGCCCTTGAGCCGGATGGTGCCCGTCACGCGGGCCGTATCGGGCAAAAGGCGCATGATCGCGTTGGCCGTCACCGACTTGCCGGAGCCGGATTCCCCCACGATGCCGAGGATTTCGCCCTCGTGCAGCGTAAAGGATACGTGGCTGACCGCGTGCACGATGCCAGAGGGCGTATGGAACTCCACGCTCATGTCGTCTACCTGAAGGAGAAGCTCAAAATCTCGCATGTCTACATCCTCCTGTTCTATGGCGTCTTCCGGTGATCACTTGCGCATCCGCGGGTCCAGCGCGTCGCGCAGGGCGTCGCCCAGCACGTTGAAGCACAGGATGATGAGACTGATGAGCACGGCGGGATACACCATGTTCATGGGGTAGCTGATGATGCCGTTGAGCGCGTCGTTTGCCATGGAGCCCAGCGAGGGCACCGGCGCGGAGACGCCCAGGCCGATGAAGCTCAGGAAGGATTCGGTCATGATCGCGCTGGGCACCACGCCCGTGGCGCTGATGATGATGACGCCGATGGAGTTGGGCAGCAGGTGCTTGGCGATGACCCACTTGGACCTTGCGCCCATCGCCTCGGCCGCGAGCACGTATTCCTGCGTGCGGTTCATCAAAAGCGCGCCGCGCACCGAGCGCGCCATGCCCAGCCAGTTGAAGAGGGCCAGCACGATGAAGATCGAGATGAGCCCCGAGCCCAGCGAGGCCAGCGCGACGAACTTGCCGCTGCCCAGCATGGCCTTGAGGGGGTCGCGCATCACGACGGAGAGCAGGATGATGATGAGCATGGACGGGATCGTCATCATCAGGTCGACGAAGCGCATCATCAGGTTGTCGCACCAGCCGCCCACGTAGGCCGCGATGCCGCCGTAGACGATGCCGATCAGGCAGACGAGCACCATCGTCACCACGCCGACGAGCAGGGAGATGCGCGTGCCGTACATGACGCGCACGAAGATGTCGCGCCCCAGCTTATCCGTGCCGAAGGGGTGGGAAAAGGAAGGGCCCTGGCGCACGTCGCGCGACTGCGCCTTGTAGGTGTAGGGCGAGAGAATGGGGCCGAACACGGCGAGCAGCACGATGACGATCAGCAAAAACAGCATGAACATCGCCAGCTTGTTGCGCGCAAAGCGGCGCATCGCGTCCTTCCAGTAGGAGACGGACGGGCGCATCTGATCGATGGACTCCTTCTCCTCCGCCGTCGCGGGCTGAATCTCCTCCGCGGAGATGTTGTACTTCTTCATCCTTTCGGGGCTTAGTTGCATGTCTCTCGCATCTCCTCTCTTGCGCGGGCGCTTACATCTTGATTCGGGGGTCGATGACGCCGTAAAGCAGGTCCACCACGTAGTTGCAGGCGATCAGCAGCGCCGCGAAGAAGATGGTGGTGCCCATGATGAGCGGGTAATCGCGCGCGGAGATCGAGGAGATGAAGTACTTGCCGATGCCGTTGATCGCGAACACCTTTTCCACCACGAACGACCCGGTCAGGATGCCCGCGATGATCGGCCCCAGCGCGGTGACCACGGGGATGATGGCGTTGCGCAGCGCGTGCTTGAACATGATCTTGAACGTCGACAGGCCCTTGGCGCGCGCGGTCTTGATGTAATCCTGCCCGATGACGTCCAGCATGGTCGTGCGCGTGAGGCGCCCGAGGTTGAACATCGGGTAGATCGCCATGCCGAAGACGGGCATGATGTAGGACTTCCAGCCCTCCAGAAAAGCCAAAGGCAGCAGCTTGAGCCAGACGCCGAAGATCAGCATCAGCGCGATCGTCATGATGAAGCTGGGCACCGAGACGAACAGCGAGGAGGTGAAGATGAAAATGCGGTCAAAGACCGAGCCGTGCTTCATCGAGGCCAGCACGCCCAGCGGAATGCCCAGCAGCACCGCGATGAACAGGGCGATCAGGCCGATCTGGCAGGAGACCGGGAAGTGGCTGGCGATGACGGAGGTGACCGGCTCGCCCGACTTCACCACCATGGAAAAGCCCATGTCCCCCACGAAGAGATCCCGCAGGTAGTTGCCGTACTGCGTCAGCAGCGGCTGGTCGTAGCCGTACTTGGCGAGCAGGCGGGCCGTGATCTCAGGGTTGACGTTTTCCCCCAAGAACGGGCCGCCCGGCACCGTCTGCATCAGGAAAAATGTGAGCGTGATGACGAGGAACAACGTCACCACCGAGGTAATGAGGCGCCGCAAGGCGTATCGAAGCATGACCCATCCCACCTTCTGTCCGAAATATAAAAGCCGGCCGAACGCCCGCCGCAAAGGCGGCCGTTCGGGCTTCTTTTTGCCATCCGCGGCGCTTTTCCCGCCGCTGCCTGAAATGGGATACGATTGGAGCCTCTCGCTCCGTCGGGCCCATTGGGCGCATCCTCCGCGCCCACTGCTTCCGACGGTGCTTTCTTTTTTCTGGCAAAAATCGTATATCTTTTATGCCGCGAGAGCGTCCGTCCGCCCTGCCGTCCGTTTGGAATCCAAGATTTCCGTTCCCGCTTTCGACGCTTTTGCGGGACCCTTTAAAACGCTTTTCTACATTCTAACGAAAAGCGTTCAAAAAATCAATGCAAATAGTCCATAAAGTTTCATAAAAGGCAAAAAATATCGTAAGTTTTGCACATTTAAAGCTCTTTAGGCGCATAAAGCCTCCATTTTCTTCCGTTTTCTGCTTTGCCGATACCGGGAAGGCCAAAACGAAAAAGGGCACAGAACGCTTGGTTCTGTGTCCTTTTTCGTTTGAGAGCGCGCGTCGATTACTCGCCCGCGAGCTTCTTGTACATCGCCAGACGCTGTGCGGCGTCCTTCTCGTTCTGCTCGAACAGGGCCTCCGCCTTGTCCGGGAACAGCTTGGCCAGGGACGCGTAGCGCACCTCGCCCTTCAGGAAGTCCTGATAGGACTCCGTCGGGTCCTTGCTGTCCACGGTCATCGGGTTCTTGCCCTCTTCCGCCAGAGCGGGGTTGTAGCGGTACAGCGGCCAGTAGCCGGCCTTGACCGCCTTCTTGATTTCCTCCTGCGCATGGCCCATGTTGATGCCATGGTTGATGCAGGGCGCGTAGGCGATGACCAAGGACGGGCCGTGATAGGCTTCCGCCTCGTTCAGGGCCTTGACCAGCTGCGCCGGGTCCGCGCTCATGGCGACGGTCGCGACGTAGACATAGCCGTAGGACATGGCCATCATGCCCAGATCCTTCTTGCGGGTCTTCTTGCCGGACGCCGCGAACTTCGCGATCGAGCCGGTCGGCGTGGACTTGGAGGACTGTCCGCCGGTGTTGGAGTACACCTCGGTGTCCAGCACGAGGATGTTGACGTCCTCGCCCTGCGCCAGCACGTGGTCGACTCCGCCGTATCCGATGTCGTAAGCCCAGCCGTCGCCGCCGAAGATCCACTGGCTCTTCTTGGTCAGCATGTCGGCGCTCTCGATGACCTCGCGCGCCAGCTTGCAGGCGTCGCAGTCACAGATCTTGCCGTTCTTCACCCAATCGGCCTCGTAGGGCGTGCCGGTCAGGTCGATGCCGGACTTGCAGGCCGCCAGCAGCTTGTCGCCGGCCTTGCGCGAGCCCTCGGCGTCGTCCATGTTCTCAAGCCACTCGGCGCCCGCTTCCTTGATGTCGGCGGCGCACCACTCGACGGCGATCAGCTTGCGGACGGTATCCGCCAGCTTCGCGCGGCGCTGGTTGGTGGCGAGGTTCATGCCAAAGCCGAACTCGGCGTTGTCCTCGAAGAGGCTGTTCGCCCAGGCCGGGCCCTGGCCCTTGTCGTTCACGGTGTAGGGGCAGGTCGGGGCGCTGCCGCCGTAGATGGAGGAGCAGCCCGTCGCGTTGGCGATCAGCATGCGGTCGCCGAAGAGCTGGGTCACCAGCTTGACGTACGGCGTCTCGCCGCAGCCCGCGCACGCGCCGGAGAACTCGAACAGGGGCTTGAGGAACTGGCTGCCCTTGACGGTCTTCTTGTTGACGGTCGCCGGGTCCACCTCAGGCAGCGTCTGCGCGAACTCCCAGTTCGCCTCTTCCGCGGTCTGGGTGTGCAGCGGCACCATTTCGAGCGCCTTTTCCTTGGCCGGGCAGACGTCCACGCAGTTGCCGCAGCCGGTGCAGTCCATCGGGGAAACCTGAATGCGGAAGAGCTTGCCGGCGAATTCCTTGCCGATCGCCTTCTTGGCGGCGAAGGACTCGGGGCGCTCGGCGTTCTCGTCCACCAGGTACGGACGGATGACGGCGTGCGGGCAGACCAGCGAGCACTGGTTGCACTGGATGCACTTGTCGATGTTCCACTTCGGAACCTTCACGGCGATGCCGCGCTTCTCGAACTTGGTCGTGCCGGTCGGTACGACGCCAGCCGGGTTGAACGCGGAGACGGGGAGCTTGTCGCCCTCCTGCGCGAGGATCGGGGCGATGACCTCGTCGAAGTGCTTCGTCGTGTTCTTGATCTTGATGGACTCGGCGCCGCTCTCGGCGTTCGCCCACTCGGCGGGCACCTTGACTTCCTTCAGGCCCGAGATCGCGATGTCGATCGCGTCCCAGTTCTTCTGGACGATCGCGTCGCCCTTCTTGCCGTAGGTCTTCTTGGCGTACTGCTTCATGTACTTGTCGGCGTCCTCGTAGGGGATGACGTCGGCCAGCTTGAAGAACGCGGCCTGCATGATCGTGTTGATGCGGTTGCCCATGCCCACCTTCGAGGCCAGGTCGATCGCGTCGATCGTGTAGAACTTGATGTTCTTCTTGGCGAGCAGCTGCTTCATGGTGGCGGGCAGCTCGGCGTCGAGCTCCTCCGCGGTCCACGGGCAGTTGAGCAGGAACGTGCCGCCGTCCTTCAAAGAGGACACCATGTCGTACTTCGTCACGTAGGACGGGTTATGGCAGGCGGTGAAGTCCGCAGCGTCGATGAGGTACGGGGACTGGATCGGCTTCTTGCCAAAGCGCAGATGGGAAACCGTCAAGCCGCCGGACTTCTTGGAGTCGTATGCGAAATACGCCTGCGCGTACAGGTCGGTATGGTCGCCGATGATCTTGATGGAGTTCTTGTTCGCGCCGACGGTGCCGTCGGAGCCCAGGCCGTAGAACTTGCAGCAGATGGAGCCTTCCGGCGCCGCGTTGAACTGCTCGCCCACCGGCAGGGAGGTGCCCGTCACGTCGTCCACGATGCCGACGGTGAAGTGGTTCTTGCATGCGCCGGAGAGGTTGTCGAAGACCGCCTTGACGTGGGTCGGCGTGAACTCCTTGGAGCCCAGGCCGTAACGGCCGCCGACGACTTCGATGTCCTTCTTGCCAGCCTCGGCCAGCGCGGCGCACACGTCCAGGTAGAGCGGCTCGCCCAGGGAGCCGGATTCCTTCGTGCGGTCCAGCACGGCGATCTTCTTACAGGTCGCGGGGATCGCCTTCACGAAGTGCGCGACGGAGAACGGACGGTAGAGGTGCACCTTGATGAGGCCGACCTTCTGGCCCATGGCGCACAGCTTGGTGACCGCTTCGTCCGCGACGTCGCAGCCGGAGCCCATCGCCACGGTGACGTACTCGGCGTCGGGCGCGCCCACATAGTCGAACAGGTTGTAATGACGGCCGGTCAGCTCGCCGACCTGCTTCATGACTTCCTCGACGATGGCGGGGGTGGCGTTGTAGTACTTGTTCGCCGCCTCACGGCCCTGGAAGTAGATGTCGGGGTTCTGCGCGGTGCCCGCCTGATGCGGATGTTCCGGATTCAGCGCGCGGGCGCGGAACTCGGCCACCTTGTCCCACGGCATGAGCTTGGCCATCTCGTCGTAGTCGATGCCGTCGATCTTCTGAATCTCGTGAGAGGTGCGGAAGCCGTCGAAGAAGTGCAGGAACGGCACGGAGGACTTCAGCGTGGCCACGTGCGCGACCAGCGCCATGTCCATGGCCTCCTGAACGGAGTTGGACGCCAGCATCGCAAAGCCGGTCTGGCGGCAGCTCATGACGTCGCTGTGGTCGCCGAAGATGGACAGCGCATGGTAAGCCAGCGCGCGCGCGCTCACGTGGAACACGGCCGGCAGCAGCTCACCGGAGATCTTGTACATATTCGGGATCATCAGCAGCAGGCCCTGGGACGCGGTAAACGTCGTCGTCAGCGCGCCAGCCGCCAAAGAGCCGTGCACAGCGCCCGCGGCGCCCGCCTCGGACTGCATCTCCGCCACGTGGACGGTCTGTCCGAAGAGGTTTTCGCGATCGTGCGCCGCCCACTCATCCGCAACTTCCGCCATCGGGGAAGAAGGGGTAATCGGGTAGATCGCTGCCACGTCGCTGAACGCATAAGCGACATGGCTGACGGCGGTATTGCCGTCAACGGTCATTTTTGTGGCCATGGGAATTACCTCCTTATGTAAGTCAAGGATACGCAACTTGGCAGGGGTATACGTCACCGCATACCCTCATCGGTTATATTATAAGGGTGTAAAAAAGCCCTGTCAACCGATTCCGGGGAGAATCCTCCTTCTATTTGTCTTTTTCTTAGCAAAATTCTTCGCCCTGTCAGATATTTTCCATAAAAGCCATGGAGAAGCGCGCGTCCAGCTCCCGGCACAGGACCTCCACCGTCATCTCTCCCTGTGCGCAGCGGGCGAGCATCTGCGACAGAACGGCCCCCAGACCGTCAAGCCCGGTCCAGTGCACGCGCGAGTCGTACGGCACGCGCGCGCAGCGCATGAGCTCCCGGTAACGCGCGAGCGAGCGCTCCGTAATCATCCACTCGTTTTCGAGCTTATCCGCGATGATGGCCTGCAGGGAATCGATCACCGCTTCCAGATCCCCGCGCACGACCGGGTTTTCCTCCTCCGCGAGCCGCGCCCGCTCCTTCTCGATCTCCCCCTCAAACCACGCGAGGGTCTCGTCAAACTCGTCGGAACGCGCGCCCTCCCGCACGTCGCTGAACAGCTTGGCGGCGAGCCGCGGATCCTCCCCCGCGTTCTTCGCCATGCTTTCGATGTACGCCATCGCCAATTCCGGCTGCCCGCTCGCGGCAGGGATGACGTAGACGTCCATTTCCACCTCCACAAAGGGCGGCGTCTCCTCGCCAAACAGCGGCGGGAGGATCGGAACCGCAATATCGTAAGGGGTGAATGTATACGTGTCCTCGACGTCGTATCCGATGCTTGCCGAAGCAGCCGCGGTGATCCGCTCGACATCCGCGTTGGGCGCCTGCAGCGCGAGCAGACGATGAATCATCTCCCGAAAGACGGGCGTGTCAAAGGATAGCGGCTGATCCGGCCGTTCGTACTGACTCACGTAGCGCTGAACAAAGCAGCTCCAAAGCGTCTCATAATTGTTTGAAAGCGGCGTAACGTCCGGGTTCTCGTCCGCATCCCACGTTTCCAGCAGCGTAAGCCACCCGTCCACGGTCTTCGGAACGGGCGTGTCGTCCAGGTAGGCTGACCAGATGTCCGGATGAAGCGCCCAGGCTTTGAGCCGCGTGTAGCGGGGCCAGGCCATCACCTCGCCTTCATAGAGGAGCGGTTCCTGGAGGCACGGATAGAGCCGCCTGAAAGCGCCCTGCAGCGGCTCCGACGCCGAAAGCGGCAGGCAGTATCCCTTTTCCATCAGCGTGCGCGCCATCCGTGCGCCGACGACATACAAATCCGCTTCGTTTCCCGCATCCATCAGCTCGGCGACGAGCTCCTCCGGATCGCCGTTGCGTTCCTCCACCACGACGCGCACGCCGGGGTATGCCGTCTTAAAGGCATTTTTCAGACGCTGGTGCACGAAATACTCGTAGCCGTAGGTGCATTTGATCTCCGCGATGTGCAGCGTCGCCTCCGTCCCCTTACCGCTGACGTCGGCGGCGTACGTTTCTCCATCTGCCGTGACGGTATAGACGTCCCCCTCCAGCGACGCGGTCGCGTACAGGCGGACCCCGGACGCCGGAATGCTCGCGACCGCCTCCGCCGGCGCGCCGGCCGCCGCCCGGTATACCTCGCCGCTCTGCGTAAAGTACACGGCATCCCGCTTCGCGTCGTAGGCAAACCCGAAGGCGGCATACAGAGTGCCGCCCTCCGTGCTGGAGCGCAGCAGCGTTTGGGTCGCGCGCCCGGTGCGCGCGTCCACCACCTCCACGCGCTGAACGTCCCCGAAGTGCAGCGCGAGCAATTCTCCTTCCCGATAGGGCGCAATCTCCGCCACGTCGTACAGCTCCAGCAGCTCCCACGCCCCCGCTTCATCCCTGCGTGCGAGGCGGCCGCCCTCCCCTTCGTCCACGATGCCGTAGACCACGCCCGATACCTCCAGCGTCATGCGCGCCTCCTCCGCCGTCCCCCAGGACGCCGCCAGCGTCAGCAGCAGGAAGCACAGCGCCAGAATCCTGCGCTTCATCCCCTCATCTCCTTTGTAACAAAGCTTCCTGTTTTTAAGACGCTTTGTATTCCCCAAAGGTTACAGGGCGCAAAAAAGACGGAGCTGTTTTCTCCGTCTTTTTTCTTTACCATGCCGGCGGCTCCCAGAGAACCGCCTTGCCCGCCGGGAGGCTCTTCCCGACGTCGATCAGCCGCTGGTTGCGGCTGCCGCAAAAGCGCAGCTCCAGCGATCGCTCCCTGAGGACGAACGGCCCGTCCACGAGCACGTCCGTCTCCGAAAGCAGCGCCAGCCGGTCCGGGTCGCCCTCCGCGAGCAGCTTTTCAAAGACGTACCCCGTGTACGTCCACACGTTCTTGCCCATCGCGTGCGCGGCGCGCGCGATTTCATGGCAGGCCGCCGCCTGCAAAAAGGGCTCGCCGCCGGAAAGGGTGAGACCCGATTCCAGCGGGTTTTCGCGCAGCCCCGCGATGATTTTCTCCGTATCCACGACGCGCCCGCCCGCCGGGTCGTGCGTCTCCGGGTTGTGGCACCCAGCGCAGCCGTGCGGGCAGCCCTGGGTAAACACGGTCAGGCGGATGCCCGGCCCGTCCACGATCGAATCGGACGTGGTGCCCGCGATGCGAATCTCCATGCAGCCATTCCTCCTCCGTTTCATCAAACGCAAAGGGGCGGAGGCTTCAGCCCCCGCCCCGCATGGCTTTACATGCCGTGCTTCACGCGGTCGCGCTCCTCGGCGCGCTTGCCGTTGTTGAAGCGTTCCAGCGTGCCCACCAGGTAGCCCGTGATGCGGCGGATGCGCTCGAAGTGCACCTCTTCCTCCGCGCGGCCGCAGCAGGGGCAGGTATCGCCGATGATGCCGTTGTAGCCGCAGACCGGGTCGCGGTCCACCGGATGGTTGATGGAGCCGTAGCCGATGCCCGCGTCGTGCATGCAGCGCACGACCGCCTCGAAGGCGTCCAGGTTCTGCGTGGGGTCGCCGTCCATCTCCACGTAGCTGATGTGGCCCGCGTTGGTGAGCTCGTGATAGGGCGCCTCCAGCCGAATCTTGTCAAAAGCGCTGATCGGGTAGTAGACCGGGATGTGGAAGCTGTTGGTGTAGTAATCGCGGTCCGTGACGCCCGGGATGGAGCCGTAGCGCTCGCGGTCCATCTTCACAAAGCGGCCGGAGAGCCCCTCCGCCGGGGTGGCGATCAGGGTGTAGTTCATGTGGGTCTTCTGGCTCTCGTCGTCCATGCGCCGGCGCATGTGCCCGATGATCTCAAGGCCCAGGTTCTGCGCCGCCACGCTCTCGCCGTGGTGCTTGCCCAGCAGCGCCTTGAGCGTCTCCGCCAGGCCGATGAAGCCGATGGAGAGGGTGCCGTGCTTCAAGACCTCGCGCACCTCGTCGTCCCAGCCGAGCTTTTCGCTGTCCATCCACACGTGCTCGCCCATCAGGAAGGGGAAGTTCTTCACGCGCTTGCGCGCCTGAATTTCAAAGCGCTCGTTGAGCTGGTCGATCACCAGGTCGATGCGCTCGTCCAGCAGCTTGAAGAAGCGCTCGACGTCCCCGTGCGTCTCGATCGCCAGCCGCGGCAGGTTGATCGAGGTGAACGACAGGTTGCCGCGGCGGTTGCACACCTCGCGCGTCGGGTCGTACACGTTGCCGATCACGCGCGTGCGGCAGCCCATGTAGGCGATTTCCGTCTCCGGGTGGCCGGGCTTGTAGTACTTGAGGTTAAACGGCGCGTCGACGAACGAGAAGTTCGGGAACAGCCGCTTGGCGCTCGTTTTGATCGCCTGGCGGTACAGGTCGTAGTTCGGGTCGCCGGGGTTGTAGTTGACGCCCTCCTTCACGCGGAAGATCTGGATCGGGAAGATCGGCGTCTCGCCCCCGCCCAGGCCGTTTTCCGTCGCGGTCAGCAGGTTGCGAATGGCCATCCGCGCCTCGGGGGACGTGTCCATGCCGTAGTTGATGGAGGAGAAGGGCGTCTGCGCGCCCGCGCGGGAGTGCATGGTGTTCAGGTTGTGGATGAACGCCTCCATCGCCTGGAAGGTGCGGCGGTCCGTGTCCTCCCAGGCGCGGTGCTGCGCGAACTCCGCGATGCGGCGGGCGGTCGCCTCGTCGGTCTTCTTAACCAGCAGCGCGTGCTCCGCCGCGTCGTACGCCTCCGTGCGCTCCAGGGTGGGCTCGAGCCCCTGCTCCCCCAGCGCCTTCAGCATCGCGCGCGCGGTGTCGTCCCCGTTCGCGTCGCCCGTGAGCAGCTCCAGCGCGCCGGACAGGCGCGCGCGGTAGGTCTTGACGAACGTCTTGTGGACGCCCGGCGCCATGCCGTAATCGAAGTTGACGATCGACTGGCCGCCGTGCTGGTCGTTCTGGTTGGACTGGATCGCGATGCAGGCGAGCGCGGAGTAGCTTTGGATGTCCTGCGGCTCGCGCAGGACGCCGTGCCCGGTGGAGAAGCCGCCCTTGAACAGTTCGACGATGTCGATCTGCGTGCAGGTGGTCGTCAGCGTCAGGAAGTCCAGGTCGTGGATGTGGATGTCGCCCTCGCGGTGGGCCTTCGCGTGCGCGGGGTTGAGCACGTACATGTCGTAGAACATCTTCGCGCCCTCGGAGCCGTACTTGAGCATCGTGCCCATCGCGGTGTCGCCGTTGACGTTCGCGTTTTCGCGCTTGATGTCCGACTCCGAGGCGTCCTTAAACGTGATGTCCTCGAAGATCTTCATCAGGCGCGTGTTCATTTCGCGCGCGCGGCTGCGCTCCGCGCGGTAGAGGATGTACGCCTTGGCCGTCCGCACGTAGCCGTTTTCGATCAGCTTCTGTTCGACCCTATCCTGCACGTCTTCCACGGTCGGCACGTCGATGTCCTCGTCGCGGTCGAGGTCCGCGATGACCTGGCGCGTCAATTCCTGCGCCGTATCGCGCCCTTTCGCGCTGCCCGTCGCCGCAAACGCTTTTACGATCGCATCCTCGATCTTCTCCGCTTCAAAGGGAACCTGCCGCCCGTCGCGCTTCTTGATGGTATCCGTCATTGCCCGCATCCTCCTTATGGTCTATCCCCAGTGCCCGGTAGCACAATTTGTATCTCTAAATAAAAACGGCACAATATCTTGTATATTCCACCGTTTCGCAACGATCCCCATTATATCAGCATGGCGCGGGATATTCAAGGGGAACACGCAGAGAAAACGCGCTTTTTTCCTCTGTATGAAACTCCATCCAGATAGGCAGACTGAACGCAGCAAACCAAGGGAGGCGGGAGTGATGGCGCAAAACGCCTATAAGTGGAAGATCGGCGCGTATTATGCGGCGGAATACGCCGCTTCAAGTGCCTGGAACGGCTTTGTGACGCTCTATTACGCCGCGCGCGGCATGGATGTGGGCCAGGTGAGCCTGCTCATGGCGTCCGGGCCGCTGGTGGCGCTCGCCGCTCTGCCGCTCACCGGCTTCGCAGCCGACCGCGCCCCCACCCGCAACGTCGTGCACCGGCTGCTGTTCGCCTGCTGCGCCGCGTGCAGCCTGCTCTTCCTGCGGGCGCGGGGGTTTTGGCCGCTCCTGCTGTCCACCTGTCTGTTCTCCCTTTTTTCCACCTGCATCGCGCCCATGGGCGAGACGGTGACGCTCAGCTACCTGCACCGGGAGGGCCTGCCGTTCGGCCGCCTGCGCATGGCGGGCACCCTCTCCTACGCGCTTTGCAGCTACGCGCTGGGCGCGCTGCTGGACGGGAGCATCGAGCGCTTTGTCCCCGTCGTGTGCGCAGCCTACGCGCTGGGCGGGCTTTGCAGCCTGCTGCTGCCCGCTGTGCCCACGCAGGGGCGCAAAAAGCGCCCGCGGTTTCTCTCCCTCCTGAAAAAGAAAGAGCTGCGGACGCTGCTCGCCTTCGCGCTCTGCCTACAGGCGGCGCAGGGGGTGTTTTACACGCTGTACGGCCTGCTCATGACGCAGACGCTCGGCGGCACGCGCGCCGACGTGGGGCTGGGCACGCTCGTGGGGACGCTCGCAGAGGTCCCCTTTCTGCTCTTCGCGGACAGGCTGCTCCGCCGCTTCGGCGCGCCGCGCCTGCTGCTCGCCTCCGCCGCGGGGCTTTGCCTGCGCTTTCTCGTGATGGGCCTCGTGCCCTCCCGCGGCGCGGCCATCGCCTCGCAGGCGCTGTGTGCGTGCGGGATCATCGTCTGCGCGTTCGCCATGGCGCAGTACGTGAGCCTCTGCGTGCCTCGGGAAAGCGCCGCCTCCGGCCAGATGCTGCTCTACGTCGCCACCTACGCGGTGGCCCGGGCGCTGGGCAGTCTGATCTCCTTCGCGCTCAGCCGCTTTGTGTCGCTGCCCGCGTCCTTTCTTTGCTGCGCGGGCCTGTGTGCGCTCGCGCTCGTCCTCTTCTTTCGTCCGCTGCTGCGCCTGCCGGGGTTGCCGAAGCCGGCGCCTTAAGCGGGCGGTGCCCGCCTCCTTCTCCGAACCGCCGCTTCCGCCCCCTGCGTTTACTCACGCGGCCGCTATGTTCGCTTGCTTGGCAAAATCATCGCGGGCAGTGCCCGCCTCCTTCTCCGACCGACGCTTTCCTTCCCTCCGCATCTCCACGCGGCAAAAAACCGCCCTCCGCTGAGCGGGGGACGGTTCGATTCGAGAATTTTACACCAGCCGCAGGCCGTTTTGCGCCTGCTCGTTGTGGTAGCGCTCCAGCAGCGCCTTGATGCGGTTCCACGGGTTGAGCAGCCCGGAGAGCGTGCGGTCGTGGTTGAGGGTCGCGATGATGTAGGCGATGTACTTGGACATGTCCGCCTCCACGAACCAGGGCGCTTCCATCAGCTCCGGCGTGCGGTAGGTGAGGTTCGTCGCCATGACCTTGGTGATGATGCCCTCTTCATACGCCTTATTGAACGCGTCGATGCCGTTGGTGAACAGCGCGAAGGTGCCCGCCGCGTAGATGCGCCGCGCCCTGCGCGCCTTGAGCTCGCGCGCCAGGTCGAGGATCGACTCGCCGCTGGAGATGATGTCGTCGGCCACGAAGACGTCCTTGCCCTCGACCGACTCGCCCAGGTACTCGTGCGCGATGATCGGGTTGCGCCCGTCCACCACGCGCGTGTAGTCGCGCCGCTTGTAGAACATGCCCAGGTTCAGCCCCAGCGCGGAGGAATAGTAGATGTTGCGCTGGATCGCGCCCTCGTCCGGGGAGATGACGATCATGTGGTCCTTGTCCAGCTGCAAATCCTTCTCGCTGCGCAGCAGCGCCTTGAGCATCTGATAGGTGGGCATCACGCTCTCAAAGCCGGAGAGCGGGATCGCGTTCTGCACGCGGGGATCGTGCGCGTCAAAGGTGATGATGTTTTCCACGCCCATGCGCGTAAGTTCCTGAAGCATCAGCGCGCAGTCCATCGACTCGCGCGAGGTGCGCCGGTGCTGACGGCCCTCGTACAGCATGGGCATGATGACGTTGATGCGCTTGGCCTTGCCGCCCGCCGCCGCGATGACGCGCTTGAGGTCGGCGTAGTGCTCGTCGGGCGTCATCGGCACTTCGCGCCCGTACATCTTGTAGGTGCAGTTGTAGGCGCCCATGTCCATCAGAATGTACAGGTCATAGCCGCGCACGCTGCTCTTGAGCATGCCCTTGCCCTCGCCTGTGCCAAAGCGCGGGCAGTGCGCCTCGATCAGGAATCCGCTGTTTTCGTATCCGGGGAAGCTGTGAAGCAGTTCGCTCTCGTCGTCGGCCTGCTGCCAACGCATCAGGTAGTCGTTCACGACGGCGCCCATCTCTTCTGTGCCGCGCATGGCGATGATGCCGAGCGGCGCGATCGGGCGGGTGGGGAATCTCTCGGTAGCGACATCGCGAAGCGATTCTGTCATGCTAGTATACCATCCTCTTCGGCGCTGGAGGGCCAGCGCAATGCTTTTAGAATCATAACCCCGTTTATTATACAGCATTCGACATTTTTTTTAAATGGGTATTTGCCGCAAAACCGTACATTAATGAAATCTTGCTCTTTTTAATGCGGCGGTTTTAGGATGGCTATACGAAGCCCTTTTTTATGCCTGCGCTTTTTTACAAATTCCGTTCAAACTTTCGAGGCCATCATGGTATAATAGGGGGAGAGCCGCCCCGCGCCATCAAGGCTCCGCGCGATACGCGCTCCGCCCCGGCGGCCCGCCGGGCGCGCCATCCATCACCCGACAAGGAGGGCTTCTTCTTTGAAACGCATCGTGCTTACCGGCGGCGGTACGGCCGGTCATGTGACGCCCAACCTCGCGCTCATCCCCTTCCTGCAAAAGGACGGCTGGGATGTTCACTACATCGGCACAAAGGAAGGCATCGAGCGCTCGCTCGTAGAACCCCTCGAGGGCGTCGCCTATCACGCGGTGAAGAGCGGCAAGCTGCGCCGATATTTCGACGTGAAAAACCTCACCGATCCGTTCCGCGTCGTCGCCGGCGCCTTTCAGGCCCAGAGCCTGCTTGGCAGCCTGCGTCCGAACATCGTGTTCGCCAAGGGCGGGTTCGTGAGCGTGCCCGTCGTCTACGGCGCGGCGCTGCACCGCATCCCCGTGCTCATCCACGAGAGCGACATCACGCCGGGGCTCGCCAACAAGCTCTCCGCGCCGTTCGCCAGCGCGGTGCTCACCACCTTCCCCGAGGCGGCGAAGGCCATGGGGGAAAAGGGCATCTGCACCGGCACGCCGCTGCGCCGCGCGCTCTTCGAGGGCAGGCGCGAGCGCGGGCTCTCGCTTTGCGGGTTTGACGCCTCCCGCCCCGTGCTGATGATGGTCGGCGGCAGCCTGGGCGCGCAGAGCGTCAACAAGGTGCTCCGGGAGGCCCTGCCGCGCCTCCTCACGCGCTATCAGGTGCTGCACGTGTGCGGCAAGGGCAACCTCGCCCCGGAGCTCGAGGGCACCGCGGGCTACCGCCAGTTTGAGTACCTGCAGAGCGAGCTGCCCGACGCGTTCGCCTGTGCGGATATGATGCTCTCGCGCGCGGGTTCCAACTCGCTTTCCGAGATCCTCGCGCTGGGCAAGCCCGCGCTGCTCGTCCCCTACCCGGCCACCGCCAGCCGCGGCGACCAGATTCTGAACGCTCAGTCCCTCGCCGCGCGCGGCCTGGCGCACGTCATCGCGCAGGAAGACCTGAACGCGGACAGCCTCGTCCGCGAGCTTGCGGCGCTCTGGGAGGGGCGCGCCGCGCTCATCAAAGCGATGCGCGCGCTGCCCGACGCCGACGGCACGGCGCAGGTGCTCTCCCAGATCGAGCGCTTCGCCCGGCCTTCCGCGGAGGGCTGAATCGCATCATCAAAAGAAGGGAGCCGGTATCATGGTACAAAAGACCGAATGGAAGCTGTCCTCCACGGACGGCGTCAGCACCCTGCACGCCATCACCTGGCGTCCGGTGGAGCCCGCGCGCGCCATCCTCCTGATCGCGCACGGCATGGTCGAATACATCGACCGATACGACGATTTCGCCCGCTTTCTGTGCTCCAGGGGCTTTCTCGTCAGCGGCCACGACCACCTCGGCCACGGCGGGAGCGTCAAGAGCGAGGCGGATTTAGGCTACTTTGCGGCAAAGGACGGCTTTGACTGCCTGATCGAGGACGTGCACCGCCACCGCGAGCGCGTCGCGTCGGAGCACCCGGGCCTGCCGGTTTTCGTGCTGGGCCACTCGATGGGCTCGTTCGTGATCCGCAACTACATCCAGCGCCACGCCGAGGGGCTTCGCGGCGCCGTGGTGATGGGCACGGGCAACCAGCCGCGCGTCGCGGCGCTCGCGGGGCGCGCCGTCTCCGGCTTCCTGATGAAGACGAAGGGCCCGCGCTACCGCAGCCCCTTCGTGGACAGCCTGGCCCTCGGCGGGCTTAACAAGCCCTTCAAGCCCGCGCGCACCAAGAACGACTTCATCAGCAGCGACCCGCAGGTGGTGGACCGCTACTGCGCGGACCCGCTCTGTTCCTTCACGTTTACGGTCAGCGCCTACCACGACATGTTCGGCGGCATGCTGAACCTCAGCGACCGGGGCCGTCTGGCGGGCATGCCCCGCACGCTGCCCGTGCTGCTCGCCTCCGGCGGGCAGGACCCCTTGGGCGACATGGGCAAGGGCATCGAAAAGCTCCGCCGCACGTATCAGGATCTGGGCATGCAGGACGTGACGCTGCGCCTGTACCCCGGCGACCGCCACGAGATCCTCAACGAGCGGAACCGCGAGACCGTCTACGCGGACGTGGCGGCCTGGCTCGAAAGCAAGCTCTTAAAATGAGCGCGAAGCCCTGACGCAAAGTTCCCCGGCGTGGGGCCCGCCCTGCCCCCCCCCGGGGACGTTTGTTTT
>JAEXCG010000177.1 GCA_023402355.1 Bacillota bacterium
CCTATTACGAGGAGATCATGCGCTCGATTCTGGAGACGGGGCAGGGGGACGCGATGATCGTCGCCCTCTCGCGCACGATTCAGTACCTCGCCATCGACCGGCTGCACATCATCGGGGACATCTACGACCGCGGCCCGCGCGCGGACCTCATTTTGGACGCGCTTGAAAGCTATCATCAGGTGGACGTGCAGTGGGGCAATCACGACATCGTCTGGATGGGCGCGGCGGCGCTGAGCGAGGCGTGCATCGCTCAGGTCGTCGTCACCTCCGTCAAGTACGGCAACCTGGACACGCTCGAGGTCGGCTACGGCATCTCGCTGCGCCCGCTGGCGACGCTGGCGATGGAGGTCTACGCGGACGACCCCTGCGAGGCCTTCCGCCCGCACGAGAACGGCGAGGCGCTGCAGGAGGACGAGATGCAGATCGCGCGCATGCACAAGGCGGCCGCGGTGCTGGAGTTTAAGCTCGAGGGGCAGCTCATCGCCCGCCACCCGGAATATCACATGGAGGACAGGCGGCTGCTACACCGCGTCGACCCCGCGAGCGGGACGATCCGCCTCGGGGAGCGGACGGTCCCCCTGCGCTCGTGCCGTTTCCCGACCGTGGACTGGAACGACCCCTACGCCCTGAGCCCGCAGGAGCGCGAGGTCATGGACCGGCTGGTGACCGCCTTCGCCCACAGCGAAAAGCTCCAGCGCCACGTGCGCTTCCTCTACAGCGCGGGCAGCATGTACCTTCGCTGCAACGGAAACCTGCTGTACCACGGCTGCATCCCGCTGACGCCGGAGGGCGACTTCGCGCCGATCCCCCTGCCGCAATCGGAGGGGGAGGCCCCGGTCACGGGGCCGGAGGCGATCGACCGGGCCGACCGGCTGGCGCGCCAGGGCTTCTTCGCGCGCGCGGGCAGCCGCGCCCGCGCGGACGGCCAGGACTTTTTGTGGTACCTGGGCTGCGGCCCCTACTCGCCGCTGTTCGGCAAGGACCGCATGGCGACGTTCGAGCGCTGCTTCGTCGCGGATCGGGAGACGTGGAAGGAGACGAAGAACCTCTACTACAGCCTGCTGGACGACGAGCGGATGGCGCGGCGCATCCTCACGGCCTTCGGCCTTTCGCCCGACCGGGGGCACATCGTCAACGGCCACGTGCCCGTGCAGCTCAAAAAGGGCGAGAGCCCCGTCAAGGCGAACGGCCGCCTGCTGGTGATCGACGGCGGGCTCTCGCGCGCGTATCAGCCGGTCACGGGCATCGCGGGCTACACGCTGATCTTCAACTCGCACGAGCTTTCGCTCGTGGCGCACCAGCCCTTCGAGTCGACCGCGCGCGCCATCACCGAGGAGCAGGACATCCACTCCGTGCAGACGGTGGTGGAGAAGATGCCCCGCCGCCTGCTGGTGTCGGACACCGATCAGGGCGACGAGCTGCGCGGGCGCATCGCGGACCTGGAGGAGCTCCTGTGCGCCTACCGCGAGGGCCGGGTAAAGGAAGCCCGCGCGGGCCGCTGAGCGCGCAGGCGTCATTTCGGGCGCGCACGTACAGGTTTTGAAACGATAAAGGTTTTCGGGTAAAGCAAAAGGCGCTATAATCCCCTCCGTAAAGCAAACGTCGCTTTTCGGAGGGGATTTCTTTCATGAGGGAAAAACACGTCTTTCTGCGCCTGCTGTCGGCGCTTTCGGGCCTGCTGCTGATCGCCACGGGCGCGCTGTGCCTGGTGCAGCCGGGGGCGGCGCTTCAGGCGCTCTCGACGCTGCTGGGCGTCTCGATGCTCATTTCGGGCATCTTCGGCGTCGTCGGCTTCGCGCTGTGCGGGGACGCGGTCCTGGGCGCGGGCTATCTGCTGCTGGACGGCGTAGTGGCGATCCTGCTGTCCGCGCTTACGCTCCTGAACCGCCTGTTTTCGCCGCTCGCGCTGCCGGCGCTCTTTTCCCTGTGGATGCTCTTTTCGGGCGTCAGCCGCTTCGTGCGCTCGCTCGACCTGCGCCGCCTGGGCGTGCGCGGCTGGGGCTGGTTTACGGCGATGGGCGCGCTGGAGATGCTGGGCGGCTTTGTGACGATGGCCGCGCCCTTTGCCGCGCTGCTTACGCAAAGCCTCACGGCGGGGGGCATCTTCGCCCTGGAGGGCGTCCTTACGGCGGCGAGCGGGCTGCTCGCGCGGCGCACGGGCGGCTTTGACGGCGCACATTCCGCCCGCGATCGCATAATGTAAAAAGCGAAGGCGGGCTGCGGTTTCCCGGGACTCGGTACATACGGGGGCGACTCCGTATGGCATCTAAATTATGGGGAGGAAACCGCAGTATGGAACCGATTGAAATCAGGACCATCGACATCAAGGGGCAGGCGACGCCCGTGCAGACGATCCCGGTACAGGGAAGACCTTGTCAGGAAAGACCCTGTCAGGCAACGCCCGTGCAGGAAGCCAGAGAGTGCCCGATGCCCACGCCGGAGGAGACGCACGTCTATTTCGAGCGCTGCGAGGAGGCCAAGACGGTCGACATGGGCAGCGTGGAGATGGACCAGGGCGGCCGCATTCTGGACGTGGCGCTGACGCTCAGGCATGTCTGCCCGCACAAGCGCACGGCGGTCGGCGTGACGCTGACCGAGGTGGACGCCGCCGGGCACGAGTACGCGCGCGGCTTCAAGTGTGTGACGGTGACGGCGCACCAGAACGAAGGCTGCTGTGACATCAGAACCCCCCGCATGCGTTTCATCCTCCCGGAGGATCTGCGCGTGGACGGCGAAAACAGCGTTTGCTGCGGCCGCCGCCACTTCATTCTGCGCGCGGCCACGCACTGCGTGGACACGTGCGTCACGATGCGGTAAAGGGGGAACAAGCCCATGTGCAACAGCCGTTATTACGATGTGATCTCCGTCGCCGTCAGCATTCTGGTAGGCATCGCGTTTACCGTGCTTGCGCTGCTCAACTTTCTGACCGCGGGGCTTCTGACGCCGATTCTGGGCATCGCGTTCGGCGCGTTCTGCCTGGTTCTGCTCACGCTCGGCGCGGTCAGCCTGCTGCGCCAGAACGAGGCGATCAACGCCTGCGTCTGCCGCAAGGGCATGCGCCTGCTTTGGCCCGCGCTGCTCCTGATGCTCATCTCCGCCTTCACGCTGGTCTTCGCCCTGACCAATCTGGTCATCGGATTGATCCTGGCGTTCCTGCTCTACGCGCTGTTCACGTACACGGTCTTCGGCCTGTACTGCTACCTGGCCTGCCTGGTGAAGTCCGGCTGCCGGGAATGCGGCGCGGACACCATCGAGGTCGTGTGCCGTTGAGGCGCGGAAGGGGGGCTGTCAAGCGAATGCTTGGCAACCCCCTTTTTGTTCACTGCGTATCTATTCCAATTTCATGGTGAAGATATACCGCTCAGCCGCACTGCGCTCGCGGGGGTGATATCATCGTCAAAAGGATACGTGTTCGCAACGGGTTCCCGACGTTTCCTGCGACGGAAAACATGTGTTTTGGTGAACTTAACTTTCACAAAGACTATATTTTCATTACAAACATAAAAAATAAGTTTGCGTAAAATTCTAATAAGTGATATGCTTAATCAGCATACTATCGTTGCTTTGACTTCTGAAAGGCGGTGCGCTGCTTGCATATTTCACAAATCTCTATAAAAAGCTTTAAAACGCTTGGAGAGGTTACTTTTAATCCAGGTCAGGTCAATGTGTTTGTCGGAGCGAATGGTTCAGGCAAGACGACAATTCTTGAAGCGATCGGATTAGTGAGCGCTGCTTTGACAGACCGAATTGATACCAACAGCATGAACCGTAAGGGAATACGCTTGAGCGTGCCCAGGCTGTATAAATCAAATTTTGCGGACCTGACGCGTGCTTCTCCCACCATAGGTTTCGGGATAAAATGGGAGCATGACGGGGATGCCTACGATTATTCGGTCAACCTGAACGTTCCCAATGAA